>NZ_JEMA01001064.1 GCF_001589285.1 Sorangium cellulosum
CCTGGCCTCCGCCGGCGCGGCGGCAGACCCGTCCTCGCTTGACGTGGCGGCGCGCCGGGAAGCCCGCGCGCCGTGCGTCGCCCGCGCCGGCGGGGGCTCCTCGAGGAACCCCCCCAGCGTGTCGACGATCGCCTCGGCGCGCGACGGCCGCCGCGCGGGATCCGGGTGGAGCAGCCGCAGGGCGTAGCCCTGCAGGCCGGCGGGGAGCGAGGCCGCGACGCCCTCGACGAACGGCGGGGGCTCGCGGTGCGCGGCCTCGCCGAGCGCGTGCCGCAGGCCGGCGCCCGCGAACGGGTGCTCTCCCGCGAGCAGGCGGTAGAGCACGAGGCCGAGCGCGTAGCGGTTCGCGGCGCTGTCCCAGAGCGCGCCGTCGGCCTGCGCTGGCGGCGTCCAGAGCGGCGGGATCGCCGACGAAACGCGCGCTCCCTCGGGGCGCGGCTCCGGGGCGGCGCCGCGGCCCGCCTGTCCCCCGACGAGCGCCGCGACGAGCGCGTCCGCGGGCAGCGTCACCTGGCCAGCGTCGTCCACGAGGATCGCGTCGGGCGAGAGCGGCCCGGGGAACAGGCTGGCGCGCTCGCAGGCGGCCAGCGCGCGGCCGATCGCGATGGCGAGCCGTAGCGCCTCCTCGAACGGAAAGGGCCCGCGCCGCGCGCGCATCCGATCCGACAGGGAGGCGCCCGCGAGCCTGCGCACCAGCCAGACGGGCGCGCCGTCCGGGCGCGCCGCCGCGGCGCCCTCGCCCTCGGCTGCCGCGTCGACGCCGCCGTCGATGAAGCCGCCGATGCCCGCGCCGCCGAGCGACAGGAGGCGCGCCGCGACGGCCTCGCGCTCCGGCCCTGCCGGGCCGCCCTGGTCCGCCCCGCCGAGCCGCCACAGCTCCTCTGTTGCGCCGCAGCGCCATCGCGCGGCGCGCCCGATGGCCGGCAGGGGCGCGCCTTCCGTGTAGCCCGCCTGCTCCGGCGACGCGCGTCTCACCGCGCCCCCGCCGGCGGGGCTGGCGTCGCCACGCTGTCGGGCGGCTCCGGCGCGCCGTTCGCGGAGCGCAGCGCGTAGGTCCCGAGGCCCGCGAGCGCCGACAGCGCCACGACGATCGCGATCGCGAGCCCGGACGGGACGTCGCGCGTCCTGTCGATCTGCTCGACGAGCGCGATCGTATCGGCGCGCGGCGCGCCCGTCCCGTCCGCGTCGCGCGCTGCTCCCGGCGCGCTCGCGCGACCCGGCGCGCTCGCGCGACCCTGGTCTCCGATGCGCTGCGGCGCGCTCGCGCGACCCTGGTCTCCGGTGCGCTGCGGCGCGCCCGCCGTCGTCGCGTGCTCGCCGCTCGTCGCGGGGCGCGGCGCGCTCGCGGCCGTCTGGAACGGCTCCAGCCGGTCCACGATGTCCTGCGCGAGGTACGGCCGATCCTCGGGCGCCTTCTCGAGCAGCTGGAAGAGCAGCTGCTCGACGCCGCGGGGCAGCCCGCGCCGCACGTCGTCATCGAGCGGCGGGGGCTCTGCCGTGCACTGCAGGTTGAGCAGCTCCCGCGGCGAGGCCGACTGGAACGGCGGGCGCCCCGAGAGCGCCTCGTACAGGATGAGCCCGAGGCAGTAGAGGTCCGATCGGTGATCGATGGACCGCGCGTCGATCTGCTCCGGGCTCATGTACTGCAGGGTGCCGACGCTCTGCGTGTTGGTCTGGTTCATCGCCTCCACGACCTTGGCGATCCCGAAGTCCATCACCTTCACGCCGCCGTCCTTCTGCACCATGATGTTCTCGGGCTTCAGATCGCGGTGGATCACCGGCGGCTCTTGCCCGTGGGCCGCGGCGAGCGCGCTCGCCACGCTGGCCGCGATCCGCACCGCGTCCGGCCAGGGCAGGCGGCCGGCGGCGCCGAGCACCGCGCGCAGCGTCTGGCCGTCGAGGTACTCGAGCACCATCACGAGCTCGCCGGAGGCCTCGATGCTGGCGAGGCTCCGGACGATGTTCGGGTGCTCGAGGTGCGCGAGGATCTGCATCTCGTTCAGGAAGAGCCGCCGTCCCTGCTCGCTCCGGGCGAGCTCCGGGCGGAGCACCTTCAGCGCGACGCGCCGGCGCGACAGGCGCTCCTCGCCCTCGTAGACCTTGCCCATCCCCCCCTCGCCGACGAGGCGTCGAACGAGGTACTCGCCGATCTGCTCCATGCGCGCCGTCTCCTCTCCCCGACCGGGGCGTCTCTTCTACGCGCGACCCGGGCCCAGGGCTTACACCCTCGAATTGCTGCGCGTCGATGGAGCGGCGCGGTGGTAGAACCGGGACCATGCTCCCACGTTCAGCCTCGCTCGCTCTGGCAGCGATCCTGGCGCTCGTGGTCCCGGCCTGCTCGCGGACCGTGGCGGAGCCGGAGCCCGAGCCGCCGCCAGCGGTCTCCGGCGGGCCGGTCGTCGCGCCGCTCGCGTGGGATGTCCCGGCGTCCTGGTCGGCGCTCGAGGTGCCGCGCGCCGGCCCGCGCAAGGCCCTCTACAAGGTGCCGCGGGTGGCGAACGACAAGGAGGACGCCGAGGTGCAGGTCCTCTGGTCTGGCCTGGGGAGCAACGGAGACGTCGAGGCGAACTTCAAGGAGTGGTTCGCGCAGTTCGACGGGGACGTCGGGGCGAAGGCCAGGCGAGCGTCGTTCGAGGTCCGCGGCATGCGGGTCGAGACGGTCGAGGTCGTCGGCACCTACACGATCGCGCTCGGGCCGAAGGCGGGGGCCGGCAGGCGCGCCCCCGTGGAGATGGTGAAGGACGGCTACCGTCTCCTCGGCGCGGCCGTGAGGACGCCGGATCGCGGAAACTGGTTCTTCAGGGCTGTCGGTCCGGACGAGACGGTGCAGTCGGCGCGCTCGGCGTTCCAGCGTCTGCTCGAGTCGGTCCGGTAGAGGGTCGCGCGGCCGCGCCAGCGCTGCCTCGTGGGTTGCGCAAGCGCGCCCCGGTCAACGGTCACGTCGCGCGCGTCGCCGCGCCGGGCCGCTCGCTGCGGGCTCCGCGCCCGTGGTACGTTGCGCGCCATGGACGACCGAAAGCGCGACGTGCGCACGCCGGCCGAGATATTCCGCACCGAGGCGGAGGCCGAGGCGGAGAACCACCGGCGCTGCGAGGAGAGCAAGCACCAGCTCGCCAACCGCTGTCCCGAGTGCGGCAGCCTGGGCAGCATGGAGCTGGTCGACGGCACCCTGCGTTGCATCGACTGCGATGAGGTGGTGGCCGCAGCCCGCCAGCTCTCCGGCTTCGGCCGCCGCTGAAGCGCTCCGCTCACGCGCGTTCACGCATGGCGGACACCCGCCGGAAGCGGTAAAGCCGGCGCCGGACAGAAAATCGTCAAGTAAACTCGCTTTCCTGATGATTTTCAGTCGAAGCCGTGACTATTCTGCGAACATCGGTGCATTCGCGCCCTGGCCAGTTTTCGACCCCGGGCAGGGTGCACGGAAGTGCAGGCTAGCCAGCCAGCCGGGGCGTGACAGCCGGACTGAAGTGTTGCAAGGAGCCCGAGATGAAGCAGATCGCAGCGGAGAGCTCGTACCACGCGCCACGGGAGACAAGCCAGGCATCCCGGGCGACGACGGCACGAGGCGCGAGCGGAGGGCTGCTCATCCTGATGATCGAGGACAGCGCGATCACGAACTTCGGTCCTGCAAAAGAAAGTGAGCTGGTAAACAGCCCGCGCCGGTCCCGTCCGAAGCGTTGACAAGAGGCGTCGCAGCCCGGGTTCTGCCCGGCTCCCCGCGCCGAGCCCGCTTCGCGCCGACAAGCGCTTGACCCCCGCCGCGCGACGATCGCGCGCGACACGTACAGTGCGGCCAGCGCGAGCACGACGCGCCGTGAGGCCAGCGCGGGCGGCATGCGCGTCGGCTGCCGGGTTGCCGTTTTTTCGCCCCCTCCGCTGAATCGTGGCACCTCGTCGGTGTGGACACCCGGGGAACGACGCGGAAAACCATGGTCCTGGCGCTCGCGGCTGCCGCTCTCGGCGGCGGGGCGCTCGGTTGGCTCGGCTGCAGCGACCCACGCGACGCCATCGAGCGGATCGCCCGGGAAGAGCCCCCCGCGCTGAGCCGCGTGGCCCAGGCGGGGCCGGGCGGCGACACCGAGGGGCAGGCGAGCGCGGCCGCGCCCCGGGGCGCCTCGCCGGAGGCGGCGGAGCAGGGCC
>NZ_JEMA01001065.1 GCF_001589285.1 Sorangium cellulosum
CGCGGCGCCGGCCCGCGGGGCTGCGTTGCCGCCGGACTCGTGGGCCGGTCAGCTCGAGATGCTCTCGCGCTGGGTCGAGCAGCGCGGCGCCGCGGCGGGGTGCGCCGAGCGGTGTTACGCGCTCGACCGGCTGCGCATCACCGGCGTGGTGGGCGAGGGGCCGCTCCAGTTCGAGCTCTCGGGCGGCGTGCTCGCGGACGGCCCCGTGGCCGTGCCGCTCTTCGGGCCGCCGGAGCACGTCCGCATCGAGGCCGTGCTCGACGACGGCAGGCCCGCGTCGCGCCGCGAGGCCGCGCCGATCAGCTTCGAGGGGAGCCATTACTATCTCTGGACGGCCGCGCGCCGCTTCGTGCTCCGGGGCACGCTGTCGCTCGGGGGCGACCTTACGCTGCTCGTGGCCGGCCCGCTCAACACGTTCGAGGCCGACGTGACCGGCGGCTCGGTCGCCGAGGGCGCGCGGCTCTCGGGGCTCTCGGGGGCGGCGGTCCACTTCAGCACCGAAGGGGGCGAGGCGGCGCAGAGCGCGGGCCCCACGGTCTTCCAGCTCTCGCGCGCGGTGCGGGTGGGGCGCGAGATCGGCTTCGAGTACCGGCTCGTGATGCGGTCGGGCACCGACCTCGGCGTCGTGCGCCTGCCGCTCGCGTTCGGGGAGAAGGTGCTCGACGTCTCCGGCGCGAGCGGCTTCCGGGTCGAGGGCGGGGAGCTCGTGCTGCCCACCTCGGGCCGCGCCGCGGAGATGACGATCTCGGGCACGCTCCCGAAGGTCGGCGCCTTCTCGCCCGACCCGCGCTCGGCCTACGAGTGGTGGCTGTTCGAGTCCGACGCGGAGCACCGGCTCACCGTGAACGGCGGGCGCCAGGTCGACGCGGCCGAGTCGCCGATCCCGCGGACCCAGGCGACGTCGCGGCTCTTGCTCGTGCAGCGAGGGCAGAGCGTCGAGGTCAAGGTCGAGCCGCTCGCGGGGGTCGAGGTGCTCGCCGCGGTGGTGCGCGAGCACCGCCGCACCCTGGTGCTGACCGAGCGCGGGGACCTCGTGGCCGACGACGCGCTGAGCTACGAGAACAACGGCATCGACTACCTGACGTACGCGCCCGGCGGGCGGCCGATCTACCTGGCCACCGACGGCAAGGCGCAGCGGATCATGCACCAGCGCGCGGCCGCGGAGGAGGTCCTCGTCCCGCTGCAGACGGGGAGCCACACGATCCAGGTGCAGTCGCTGGCGCAGGCGGCGACGCGCTCGATCGGCGGAACCATGGCGCTGCCGATGCCGAGCTACCCGCTCACCGCGAGCCGGATGGCGCTCACCGTCGGCCTGCCCGAGAGCGTGCTGCCGGTCGCGCTGCTCGGCGGCGACCGGCCGGTGTGGTTCGCGGACGCGGGCGACGCCCTCGCCGTGGCGATCGGCTTCGCGGCGGCGTGGATCGCTGTCCGCCCCGGGCCGGCGGCGGGCCGCGGGCGCGTCCGCGCGCTGCGCGTGCTGGGCGGGCTGGTCATGGCGGGCCTGTGGTTCGTGGCGCCGGCGACGTTCGTTGCGCTGCTGGTCGGGATCGCGACGGCCGCGGCGGCGTGGCTCGCGGGGCGGCTGTTCCGGGGCGCGAGCCGCGCGGCCGCGATGGTGGTGCTGCTCGTCGCGGGCGGCCTCGCGCTGCTGATCGGGCTCTTCGCGATCTCGGCGGGGCGCTACCAGAGCGGGGGGAGGGACGCCGCGTACGAGACTGTCGCGTCAGCGCCCGCCTCGGCGCGAAGGGCCAAGGACGACGACCAGGTCAAGGGCGGCGCCTCCCTCGCGCCCGGGGGCGCCGTGCTGGAGGGGGTGACGCCGGTCGCGCTGGCGCTCCCGAGCTACGCGAGGAGCCTCCACGTGAGCCGGGAGCTCGTCACGGAGGAGCGCGCGTTCCGCCCCGTGCTCGTCTACACGACGTCGTCGGCGCTCGTGCCGCTCGCGCTCCTGTGGCTGGCCGGGGTGGTGGTCCTGCTCGCCGCGCACAGGGCGCCGCTCACGGAGATCTACCGCCGCGCGTCCGCGCGCCTCGCGCGCAGGCCCGAGGACAGCGCGCCGGCGGGCTGACGGGGCGCGCCGGCGCCGGAGGACGGGGACGCGCTGTCATGCGGAGAGCCGACCGGCTGTTCCAGATCGTGCAGCTCCTCCGCCGGCGCCGCGTCACGACGGCCGCGCGCCTCGCGGAGGAGCTCGAGGTATCGGAGCGGACCATCTACCGCGACGTCCGCGATCTCATCGCGTCGGGCGTGCCGATCGAGGGGGAGGCCGGCGTCGGCTACGCGCTGCCCCGCGGCTTCGATCTGCCGCCGCTCATGTTCCAGGAGGACGAGATCGAGGCGCTCGTGCTCGGCGCGCGCATGGTGGGGAGCTGGTCCGATCCGGCGCTCGTGCGCGCCGCCGGGCGCGCGCTCGCGCGGATCGAGGCGGCGCTGCCCGATCGCCTCCGGCCGAGGGTCGCCGCGAGCGCGCTGTTCGCGCCGAGCTTCCACATCCCCGAGGGCGCCACCGCGCACCTCGCCGCGCTGCGCGCCGCGGTGAGCGAGCGCCGCAAGATCCGCTTCGGCTACGCGCGCGCCGACGGTGCCCGCTCGACGCGGACGGCGCTCCCGCTCGGGCTGTTCTTCATGGGCACCGGCTGGTCGCTCGCCGCCTGGTGCGAGCTGCGCGGCGCCTTTCGCGGCTTCCGCCTCGACCGCATGAACGATCTCGAGACGCTCGGCGCGCGCTTCGAGGAGACGGCGGGCCGGACGCTGCGCGACTACTTCCTGTCCAGAGAGGCCGAGGGCAATCCATGAACGTGACGGGGCTCCTGCGCGCGCGGTGGTCGCCTGGGCTCGCCGTGGCGCTCGCGCTTGTCGCGCTCGTCGCGCTCCGGATCGCGCAGCTCGGCCGCCCTCCGGACGTCGCGCCGGCCAGCGCGCCGCCCGAGGCGTTCTCGGCCGAGCGGGCCCGGGAGCACCTCGCGCGCATCGCCGCGGAGCCGCGCCCGACCGGCACCGCGGGCCACCGGCGGGCGCGCGAGTACCTGCTCGCGCGGCTCGCGGAGCTCGGCGTGCAGGCCGAGGTCCAGCGCGCCTCGGTGCTGAGCCGGCAGTGGGGCTTGCCGTACGACGCCGCGCGCGTGGAGAACGTCGTGGCGCGGCTGCCGGGCGCGGACAGCACCGGGGCGGTCGCGCTCGTCGCGCACTACGACTCGGTGCCCGGCAGCCCCGGGGCCGCCGACGACGGCAGCGGGGTCGCGGCGCTGCTGGAGACGCTGCGGGCGCTGAGGAGCGGCGCGCCGCTGCGCAACGACGTGCTGCTCCTGTTCACCGACGCGGAGGAGGGCGGCATCCTCGGCGGCAAGGCGTTCATGGCCGAGCACCCGCTGCGCGGCGAGGTGCGGATCGCGCTGAACTTCGACGCCCGCGGGGCCGGCGGCGTCGTCGCGATGTTCGACACCGGGCCCGGGGACGCGTGGCCGGTGCGCGAGCTCGCCCGCGTCGCGCCCTACCCGGTGGCCTCGTCGCTGTTCCCCGAGGTCGCGCGGCGCATGGGCCACAGCACCGACCTCAGCGTGTTCAAGCGGGCCGGCATCCCCGGGCTGAACTTCGCCTTCAGCGACGCCGCCGCGCACTACCACACGCCGTCCGACACCCTGGGCAACCTCGACCTCCGGAGCGTGCAGCACGCCGGGGATCAGGCGCTGTCGCTCGCGCGGCGCTTCGGCGCGCTCGACCTCGGGCACCGGGACCGCGAGGACGCCGTGTACTTCAACACCTGGGGCGCCCACCTCCTCGCGCACCCGATCGGCTGGGTGCCGTGGATCGCCGCGCTGATCGCCTGCCTGTTCGCGGGCGTGGCGGCGCTGGCGCGGCGGCGGGGGGCCGCGTCGCTGGGCCTTATCCTCTCGGGATCGCTCGCCTTTCTGGCGCTGCTCCTCGGCGTCGCCGCCGCGGTGGGCGGGCTCGCGTGGGTCCTGTGGCGCGTCCACCCGGTGCTGCGGGTGATGCCGTTCGAGCCGTACAACGCGCCCGCGTACCGGCTGGCGCTCGCGCTCCTCGCGCTCGCGGCGTCCGCGGTGGGCTACCGGCTCGTCCGGGCGCGCCTCGGGGCCTGCGACGCCGCCCTGGGCGCGCTGCTCCTCTGGCTCGTGCTGCTCGTCGCGGCGAGCCTCTCCATGCCGGGCGCGAGCTTCTACTTCGCCTGGCCGCTCGCGTCCGCCCTGCTCGGCGTCGCGGCCGTGACGAGCCGGCGCGGCGGCGCGCCGTCCGTGCCGGCTCCCGCGTGGCCCACGTGGACCGACGCCGCGCTCCTCGTCGCCGCCGCGGCGCCGGCGGTCGCGCTGGCGGTGCCCGGCCCGTACCTGCTCTTCGTCGCGCTGGGCCTTCCGATGGCGGCGGCGCCGGCGCTCGCTGTCGCGCTCGTCTTCGGGCTCTTCCTGCCGCACGCCGAGCTCCTCGGCGGCGGCCGCTCGCGGCGGCTCGCGCTCGCCTTCGCGCTGCCGGGCGCCCTGGCGCTCGCCGTCGCNCGCCTTCGCGCTGCCGGGCGCCCTGGCGCTCGCCGTCGCCTGCGCGACGGGCGGCTTCAGCGAGGCGCGGCCGCGGCCGGCGAGCCTCGCCTACGCGCTCGACGCCACGGCCGAGCAGGCCCACTGGCTCTCGGCCGACAGGGACCTCGACCCGTGGACGGCCGCCCACTTCCCGGACGATCGCGCGCAGGCGCCCTCGTTCGCGGTGCCGTTCGTGCGGGTGACCCGCCAGAGCGAGGCGCCTGTCGCCGCGCTGCCGCCGCCGTCGCTCGCGGTGCTCGGCGACGTCACGCGCGGCGGCGTGCGGTCGCTCCGGCTCCGCGTCGCGTCGCCCCGCGGCGCCCCGTGGCTGCTCGCCGAGGTGGCGTCGCCGACCCCGGTGCTCCGCGCGGAGGTGGACGGCCAGCGCGTGGAGGAGTCGGCCCGCGGGGCGCAGGTGAAGCGCGACGTCCGGTGGGGGTTCACCTACATGGGATTGCCGCCAGGGGGCATCGAGTTGTCGCTGGAGGTCGAGGACTCCGGCCCGGTCGAGATCCGGCTGATGGACCAGACCTACGAGCTCCCGCGCGACCTCGTGCGCGCGCCGCGGCCCAGGGACATCATGGGGGTGCCGTACCGGCTCGCCGATTCGACGTTCGTGAGCGGGTCGTTCTCGCTCTGATGGCGCGTCGGCGGGTCGTGCCTGGTTTCATGGAAGAGAGATAGAACCACAGAGGCACAGAGGGCACAGAGGGAAGAGAAGAGAGAAGAGAGATAGATAATTATTCTTTCTTCTCTCTCCTCTGTGCCCTCTGTGCCTCTGTGGTTCAAATTCTTCTCTTCTGTGCGCCCCGCGCGCTCAGTCGACGAAGATGGGCTCGCAGTTCGTGAACGCGAGCGTCGACTGGATCACGAAGTTCGACTCGGTCGTGTGCCGCTCGGCGTGGAAGAAGTCGAGCGGGTACTCCTGGCCGGGCACGATCCCGAGCTCCTCGGCCATCCGGTCGAGATCGAGCTCGTCGGACTGGGGGCCGTGGAGGCCGCCGAGATCGATGGCGAGACGGTTGTTGATGAACACCCAGAGATCGTCGTCGCCGGTGAACGAGAACACCTCACCGCCGCTGTACACGAACTTCATGTGAAGCTCGAACGTGAAGTGGAAGTTGTGCTGCCTGCCCTCGTTCCCGAAGCCCCCCCCGTCGATGGGGAAGAACGCCCGGTTGTCGTAGGTGGCGATGCCGTCCGCGCCGACAACGGGCGTGATGGTGAACTCGATCGGCATGTTCACCCCCTGGACGTCGCGGTACCACTGGTCGAACTCTTCCGGCCCCGTCGTGTGCGCGGTGCCCCTCTGGTGTGCATAGACGGGCTTCTGATCCGGGCCCAGCTCGCGCGCGACGATCCCCTTCAGGCCGCTGCCCGTGAACGTCTCGAAGTCGGGGTGCCCCTCCCCGTCCTCGTAGGCGCGGAAGTCGCGCACGATCCCCGTGAGCTTCGCGTCGCACCCGCTGCCGCTGCCGCTGCTGCCGTTGCCCGCGCCCGCGCCCGGCCCCGCCGCCACGCCGCTCCCGAAGTCGTCGCCGCCCGCGCCCGACCCGTTCCCGGCGCCGGCGCCGCTGTCCCCGGAGCCGCTCGACGCGTTGTCGCCGCCGCCGCAGGCGACGCCGGTCAATGCCAGCAGGATTGCGAGCGGAACGTACCAGTTCGATTGCAGGCGAAGCATGCGAAGTCTCCTTTTTACGCGGGTTGCGCGTGGTGCGCGGACAGGCGCCACGGCAGCCAAAGCAAACAGCCACCGAGGGCGCAAGAGAGAAAACGATCTTATCCCGTCGCGATGTCGAGGCGACGTACAAATTCATCTTCGTGCGACGGCGGCAGGACGCCGCAATGCGGCGATATGTAGGTTCCTTATCGAGAGCCGCCGCCGCAGTGGGCGCCGAGGCGCCGCGCCAGCGCGGGCGGGAGGCGCTCGCAGAAGCCGTCCGGCCTGGGCAAGGGCTCGCGCCGCGCCGTGTGCCAGAACAGCACAGGACCGAGCCGACGCGCTCGCGCGTCGGCCATGAGCGCGGCCATGGCCTTGCCGGTGTAGACAGGCTCCAGCGAGATGCCCTCGGCCGCGAGCGCCTCGCAGGCGGCGAGCGACGCGGGCGTCGGCGAGCCGTAGCCGCGGCCGAGGTGGCCGTGGACGAGGTCGATCGGGGCCGCGGGGGGCACGGGCGCGACACCGGCGCGCGCCAGGAACGCGCGGAGCTCGGCCGTGAGGGCGCGCAGGCGGAAGCGCGAGGCGAGGAGGCGCTCGACGACGGCGACGGCGACGACGCGCGAGCGCAGGCCGCCGAGCGAGAGGCCGACGGCGAGGCCGGCGGCGGTGCCGCCGGAGCCGAACGCGACATAGACGCGCGCGGGCTCGGGGAGCTCGCCGGCGCGGACCTGCGCGCACAGCTCGAGCGCCGCGCGCGCGGCCCCCACCATGCCGAGCGCCGACGTGGCGCCGAGCGGCACGATCGCCGCGCCCTCGGCATCCCGCGCGCGGAGCGGCAGGAAGAGCGACGGGCGCGCGAGCGCGAGCTCGAGGCGCGACGGATAGAAGCGGATCGAGCTCGGCCCCGAGGCCGTGAGCGCGAGGTTGTCGATCACCGCGCGGGAGAGGTCGGTCCAGAACAGGTGCGCGTTCACGCGCCGGCCGAGGCGCTCCGCCGCGACGACGAGCGCCGCCACGTTGCCCGAGCCGATGCCGCCCGCCGCCGACCACGCCGCCGCCGTCGACAGCGGGGGCGCGGCGAGCAGGTAGTCGAGCTTGCGCATCTTCATCCCGCCGTGGACGGGCTCGCACAGGTCGTCGCGCTTGATCCCCAGGAAATCGAGGCCGAGCGCGGCGGCGAGCCGCGGCAGCGCCGTGACAGGCGAGGGCCCGACGACCCAGCCGAGCCGGGGGATGCGGTCGATCATCCGGAGGGCGTCTACGTCGCGCAACGAGGGCTCCTCGCGGAGGCGGCGGTTGTCAGCCGGCCAGGCGCTCCGTCGGTCAGCGGGTCATACACGCGGGCGATCGGGTACTCCGACGCGCGGGTGGGTTCAACCCGGCGTGCCGGCGCGCTGCCCCGCGAGCACCGCGTCGGGCTCCAGCACGAGGAGGCGCACGCGCCCCGAGGCGCAGAGCCGGCCCTGCTCGTCGTGGACCGAGCCCTCCCAGACCTGCGTGCGGCGCCCGCGGTCGATCGGCCGCGCGACGGCGCGGAGCCGACCCGACCGGACCGCGCGCAGGAAGCTCGTGTGGTTCTCGAGCCCGACGACAGTGCGGCCGTCCGGCAGGGCGTTGAGCGCCGCGCCGATCGACGCCAGCGTCTCGACGATCCCCGCGTGCACGCCGCCGTGCACGATGCCGTAGGCCTGCCGGTGCTGCGGGCCGATGTCGAGCTCGGCCTCGACCTCGTCGCGCGTGGCGCGGATCAGCCGCAGGCCCATGGCGTTGATCCAGCCGTCGATGCCCGCCGCGTCGAGCGCGGCGGCGAAGTCCTCGGGATCCCCTTCGGCCATGGGGGCAGCCTAGACCACGCGCCGCCGGGATCGGCGGGCGATTTCGCGCGGGCGCGCGCGCGCGTCAGCCGGGGGGCTGCTTCGTCAGGAGATCGGCGTACTCGTCGCGCAGCTGCGACTTCAGGAACTTGCCGGTCGAGGTGCGCGGGATGCGCTCGACGAAGAGGACCTCGTCCGGGAGCCAGAACCTCGCGAAGCGGGGCTCGAGGTGGGCGCGGAGCTCGTCCTTCGAGGCGGCCTGCCCCGGCCGCAGCACGACGGCCGCGAGCGGACGCTCGCCCCAGACCGGGTGGCGCGCGGCGAACACAGCGGCCTCGAGGACGGCGGGGTGGCTCATGAGCGCGTTCTCGAGCGCGACAGAGCTGATCCACTCGCCGCCCGACTTGATCACGTCCTTCGCGCGATCCGTGATGCGCATGTACCCGTCGCCGTCGATCGTCACGACGTCGCCGGTCTTGAACCAGCCGTCCTTCGTGAAGCGGTCCTCGCCCTCGTCGCCGAAGTACGACGAGGCGACCCAGGGGCCGCGCACCTCGAGCTCGCCCATGCTCCGGCCGTCCCAGGGCAGCGGCTGGTCGTCGGCGCCGACGTGGCGCTGGTCGATGAACGGGACCGCGTAGCCCTGGGAGGCGCGCGTATCGAGCTCCGCGGCGGCGTCCAGGTCGAGGCCGTGGCGGAGGTGCGCGATGGTGCCGAGCGGGTTGGTCTCGGTCATCCCCCAGGCGTGCGTGACAACGAGCCCGTGGCGCGCGAGGAAGCCGTCGATGAGCGCGGGGGGCGCCGCCGAGCCGCCGATCACCATCGCGCGCATCGACGAGAGATCCCAGCGCTTCGGGTGCTCGTCGAGGAGCGCGAGGATGCCGAGCCAGATGGTGGGGACGCCGGCGGCGAACGTGACGCGCTCCCGGGCCATGAGGTCGAGCAGCGACGCGGGGTCGAGGTGCGGGCCGGGCAGGACGATCCTGGCGCCTGTCGCGACGGCCGAGTACGGCAGGCCCCAGGCCATCGCGTGGAACATCGGCACGACGGACAGGACCACGTCGCTGTCGCGGAAGCCGAGCGCGTCGTGCATGCACGAGACGAGGGTGTGGAGGACGATCGAGCGGTGGCTGTAGAGGACGCCCTTCGGGTTGCCCGTCGTGCCGGAGGTGTAACAGAGCATGGCCGCGGCGCGCTCATCGAGCCGGGGGAAGTCGAAGTGATCGGGCTCGGGCGCGAGCAGCGCCTCGTAATCGAGCCCGTCGCCCTCCACGGGCCCGTCGTCGCCGATGACGATGACGCGCTGGACGCAGCGGGCCTGGGCCGCGAACTTGCGGTAGAGCGGGAGGAGCGAGCGGTCGACGACGAGGACCCTGTCCTCGGCGTGCGAGGCGATGTACCCGAGATCGCTCGGGTGGAGGCGCAGGTTGAGGGTGTGGACGACCGCGCCCATGGCCGGGACGCCGAGGTAGAGCTCCAGGTGCCGGGCGTGGTTCCAGCAGAGCGTCGCGACGCGGTCGCCCGCGCGGACGCCGAGCCGCGTCAGCGCGTGCGCGAGCTTCGAGGCGCGGCGGTGGAGATCGGCGTAGGTCGCGCGGGAAGAGGTCCTGTCCGGGTTCTGCGTCACGATCGCGCTGCGGGCGTGGTACGTCCTCGCCCGCTCGAGGAAGTGCGTGATCGTCAGCGGATAATCCATCATGCGGCCGGCGAGCATGGGCGGTGCCTCCTTGTCCCGCGCGGGGCGCGGGGATCGGTCGAATCGGTCGAGCGGGATGAGGAGGGCTCCGCGAGGACGCCGCGACGCGCGGCGCTGCCCCCCGGGGGCGTAGGCTAGCGGCTCGCGGGCGGCGCGGGGGAACGCAGCGGCGCGATCGCCGGCGGCCGCCCGGTCGGGACGCCGGGCGAGCGTGAGGGGCCCTTGGCGCGCGATCGCAAGATCCTCCAAGAACGCGCGGGGCGGGAGCCCCAGAGTGGCCGTCGACCGGAGAAGGTCACACCAGAAGGAGAACGCTCATGGCCGAGATCATTCTTCACCAGTATCCATTGTCGCTCTTCGCGGAGAAGATCCGCCGGATCCTCGCGTACAAGAAGGTGGCGTGGCGATCGGTCGAGCAGCCGATGATGGCGCCGAAGCCCGATCTGACGCCGCTCACCGGGGGATACAGGCGGATCCCGGTCCTGCAGATCGGCGCGGACGTCTATTGTGACACGGCGTGTATCGCCCGGCGCCTGGAGGAGCTCCAGCCGGAGCCTGCCTGCTTCCCGGCGGGCCAGAGCGGGCTGGCCGCGATGATCGAGGATTGGGCGGATCATCGGTTCATGGCGCAGGTCGTGCCGCCGATGGTTGTCGAGCTGTTCCCTGTCCTGCCGCCGGGCATCCTCGAGGATCGCGCGGCGATGTCGCCGGCGCTGATCAAGGAGGCGATCTTCGGGGCGGCGCCGCACGCGCTGAGCCAGGCGCGGCTGTCGTTCGATCGGCTGGAGGGACAGCTCCGAGAAAGGCCGTTCCTGCTGGGCGACGCGTTCTCGATCGCGGACGCGGCGTGCTTTCACCCGGTCTGGTTCCTGAAGCAGAGCGCCCGGCTGTTCGCCGAGATCGAGGCGCGGCCGGCGCTCGCGGCGTGGTTCGCGCGCATCGAGGGGTTCGGCCCGGGCGACGCCCGGCCGATGACCCCTGCCGAGGCGCTCGCGATCGCCCGCGCGTCCGAGCCGGCGGACGTCGCCGGCGGGGAGATCGCGAGAGGGGAGGAGCTCCGGCCGGGAGATGCGGTGACGATCGCGGCCGACGATCACGGGCCCGAGGAGAGCCGCGGCGTGGTGGCGCGGATCTCGGCGTCCGAGATCACGGTCCGGCGGCGCGATCCGGCGGTGGGGGAGATCGCGCTGCACTTCCCGCGCGCGGGGTATCGGATCAGGAAGCCGTGAGCCGCGCCGCCGTGGCTCACGGCGAGCGCCGTTACCGCTTCGTCTTCTGGTACGTGCCCACGAGCTCGACATGGGCGAGCACGTGGCCGGCCATCGCCTGTTCGAGCTGGGCCTTCGTCGGTGTGCCGAGGTTGGGCAGGACCGTATCGAGGGCATAGAGCTTGTGGAAATAGCGGTGCCTGCCGACCGGCGGGCAAGGGCCACCGTAGGTCGGGCGCTTCCAGTCGTTCAGGCCCTGGCGGGCGCCCTCGGGGAGGCCGCCGTCCGCAGCGCCTGCGGGCAGGTCGTTCGCCGTGGGCGGGAGGTTATAAACCACCCAGTGCACCCACGTGGTCTTCGGGGCGCGCGGGTCGGGCGCGTCCGGGTCGTCCACGATGAGCGCGAGGCTGCGTGTGCCCGGCGGCAGCGAGGACCAGGCGAGCGGCGGGGATCGATCGGCCCCCTCGCATGTGTGCTCCATCGGGATCTCGCCGCTCTGCGCGAATGCCGGCGATGCAAGGCTCAGCATGGTTTTCCCCCCTCCCGGGGGCTGCTCGGCGGCGCGCTCACCGCTCGGAGCGCGCTCGGCCGCGGCGCACGAGATGAACACGAGCGCTCCGAGCATGGAACGGGCAGCACGGGTCATCGGCGGACGCTCCCTCCCCCTGCACACCAACGTGCGTCCGGACCCGCGCCGGCGCCATGGCGCCACGCCGTCGATCGCCCTTTTCATGGCCGTCGCGGCCGCTCACCTGCCTGATCTCCGGCGCGCAGGATCCAGGATCTGGAGGCGATCGAGCGATCGAGCCAGGAGGCGGCGTCAACCTGGAGTCAGGTGGAGCTCCGTGTTCGCTGCGCGGGCGCGTGGAGCGCGCGGAATGCGCGCATGTGAAAGCGGCGTTGCTCCTCGGGATAGATGTGCTCCTGCCCGACCGGGCACGCGCGGCGCGACAGGCATCCTCCGGTCATGCACGCCGCGCCGGCCTGCGCGCCGAGGTGACCGACGCAGGCGGCGACATCGTAGTTGCCGGGGGAGAAGGCGGCTACGGGGCAGGCGCGGAGACAGGGCCTGTCGGCGCACGACGCGCAGGGGCTCGGGAGGTCGTCGCGCGGCGAGAGCGACAGCCGCTCCGGGAAGACGAGCGCGGCACGATAGCCGTGCCAGAGGCCGAACCGCGGGTGGATGAGGATGCCGAGAGGCGAGGGGTACACCGCCTCGGCCCGCTGCGCCCAGCGCTGGAACGGCCAGTAGGGAGGGCCGGTGAACGGGAACAGGGCGGCCGCGCCGAGCTCCGCCGCGAGCGCGGAGACCACCGCGAAGGTCCAGTCGTCGAGCGCGAGATCGGGGGCGTCCTCCCGGGCGCGCGAGAACGCGCGCCACATCGACGGGCCGGCGTTGCCGAGCAGGACGAGCGTCCCCGCCGGGAGATCCCCTGCGGGGGGGACGCCGTCGTCGTCGCGAGGGTGGAACCCGCCGCGCAGGGGGATGCCGGCGTGGTCGCAGCGCGCCGAGAGGGCAGGCCAGTCGATGAGCATCGCGGCGCGATTAGAGCGCCGGGGGCGGCGCGGCAAGCGCGCGATGGGACGGAGCGGCGCGCCGAGCGGGGCGGCGGTCGTGGCTGCGGGGCGCGCGGGAGCGTCGGCTCGTGGGTCTCTGGGGCCGCCGGCGTGCGCGAAGGCTTGCGGCGCACGCGCGGAGGCTCCGTCGCCGGCCGTTCGTGTCGAGCTGTTGGCGCTGAGCCGTTCGCGCGCTCTCCTCCCCGGGGCGGGCGTTATGATCTAGAGTGGCGCCGTGGCCCGGAGGCTCCGTTGCCGGCTCGGGATGACGACGCAGTCCCCCCTCGCCCACGCCGCGCGCGCGATCGGCCGCGCCGCGCGCGGGATCGCGAGCGCGGGATGAGCGCGCCGCGGCCGCTGGTCACGCTCCACTTCGCCCAGACGCTCGACGGCCGCATCGCGACGCCGGGCGAGCGCGTGGGGCTCAGCACGCCGGCGGGGATCGAGCACGCCCACCGAGCGCGCGCGGGCCACGACGCGGTGCTCGTCGGGATCCGCACCGTCGTGATCGATGACCCGCTCTTGACCGTGCGCGCGTGCGCAGGGCCCCAGCCCGCGCGCGTCGTGCTGGCGAGCACCCTCGGCGTGCCGGAAGGGGCGCGGCTGCTGATGGCGTCGGGGCAGCCGTCGTCAGGGCAGCCGCCGGGCGGGCGCGTGATCGTCATCGGGGCCGCGGGGCGGGCGACGGACGCGGCGCGGGCGCGGCTCGAGGAGCGCGGGGCGGAGGTCGTCGTCGTGCCCGCGAACCACAGCGGGCGCGTCTCGCTGCCGCACGCGCTGGCCGAGCTCCACGCGCGCGGCGTGCGGCGGCTGCTCGTCGAGGGGGGCGGCATGGTGCTCACGTCGTTCCTGCGCGCGCGGCTCGCCGACCGCGCGGAGGTCGAGATCGCGCCGCGCCTGCTCGGCGATACGGCCATCCCCGCGGTCGGCGCGCTGGGAGACGCGCAGCTCGCGTCGGCGATCGACCTGCGCGAGCCGGCGGTCGAGCTCCTGGGAGGCAACGTGCTGCTGCGAGGAGAGATTGGCTATCCCGACTGACACCGGCGCGCCGCCCGCGCGCGAGCTCTGGTTCCTCGGACCCGGCCTCGTCGAGGTGCGGCAAGGCGCGCCGCCGCGCGAGCCCGGGGCCGGCGAGGTCGTGGCGCGCGCGCTCGCCTCGGGCGTGAGCCAGGGGACGGAGCTCCTCCTCTACCGCGGCGAGGGGCCGACGCCGTTCGATCCGTCGCTCGACGCGCCTGGCGCGCCCACCTATCCGCGCCGCTACGGCTACGCGTGGGTGGGCGAGGTCGTCGCCCGCGGCGAGGGCGCGGCGACCGCGCCCGGCGACCGCGTGTTCGCGCTGGCGCCGCACGGCGATCTGCACCTCCTCGGCCCGGGCGCGGCGCGCGCGCTGCCCCGCGCGATCCCGGGCGAGCGCGCGGTGCTGGCCGCGAACCTGGAGACGGCGATCACGTGCGTGTGGGACGCAGGGATCGGGCTCGGGGACGCGGTGGTGGTGCTCGGCGGCGGCGTCGTCGGGCTGCTCGTCGTGGCGCTCGCGCGGCGCGCCGGCGCGGAGGTCCGGCTGGTCGAGCCGAGCGAGCGGCGGCGCCAGGCCGGGCTCGCCCTGGGCGCGGCCGCGGCGATCCGGCCGGAGGACGATCGGCCGCGGGGCGACGCGGACGCCGTGATCGCCGCGACCGGGGACCCGAGCGAGCTCGACCGCGCGATCGCGCACGCGGGGCGCGAGGCGACGGTGACGGTGGCGTCGTTCTACGGGGCGCGCACGAGCCCTGTCGCGCTCGGGTCGGCGTTCCACCGGCGCCGGCTGCGCCTCCGCGCGAGCCAGGTGTCGACGATCCCGCCGGAGCGCGCGCCCCGCTGGGACCACGCGCGGCGCTTCGCGCTTGTCTGCGCCCTGCTCGAGGACGCCGCGCTCGACGCGCTGCTGGACCCGCCCGTCCCGCTCGACGACGCGCCGTCGGTGTACGCCGCGCTCGCGGCCGAGCCGGGGGCGCGGCTGCAGACGGTCTTCCAGTACGGATCGCGATCGGCTACGCGGTAGGCACGAGCCATGTTCCTCCTCGGCGTCAGCGATCACGTGATGATCGCGCACAGCTTCTCCGATCCGTTCTTCGGCCCGGCGACCCGGATGCACGGCGCGACGTACTCCGTGGAGGTCGAGATCCGCGCCAGGGCGCTCGGGCCGCACCACGTGGTCATGGACATCGGCGCGCTGCACGCGTCGCTGCGCCGGGCGCTGGACACGATCGACTACCAGAACCTCGACGAGCACCCGGCCTTCCCGGGGCGCACCTCGACGACCGAGCGCGTGGCCGAGCACGTGGCCGGGCTGCTCGCCGCGGACATCGCGAAGCTCCCCGAGGGCGACGCGCCGCTCCCCGGCGCGACGCTGCGGGTGCTCGTCCGCGAGTCGCCCACCGCGTACGCGGGCTTCGAGCGGGACCTGTAGCGCGCGGCGCGTTGTGCCGCGCTGCCCGCGGGGGTAGCTCAGGCCGCGCGGCTCTCCAGACCCATGCGCGTCGCCTGGATCGTCTACGGCGCCCTCGACCAGACGACGGGCGGGTACATCTACGACCGGCTCGTCGTGGAGCGGCTGCGCGCGTGGGGCGACGTCGTGGAGGTCGTGTCGCTCGATCCGGCGCCGCGATCGCGCGCGCTGGCCGGGATCGCGCTCGCGCGGCGCCTCGCCCGGCTCGACCCGGCCGTGGTGGTGGGGGACGAGCTCTGCTTCCCGGAGCTCGGGCCGGCGTTCGCGGCGCTGCCGCGCCGGATCGGGCGCGCGCTGCTCGTGCACCACCTGAGCGCGTGGGAGCTGTCGCCCGGCCCGCGGCGCGCGGCGCTCGCGCTCCAGGAGTCGGCGGTGCTCCGGCTCTCCGACGCGCGCCTCGCGACGAGCGCGACGACAGCGGCGCGGCTCCGGCGCGAGCACGGGGTCGACCGGGTCGACGTGGCGCCCCCGGGCGCTGACCGGCTCCCGTTGCTGCCCCGCGCGCCGCGGGGCGGCGGGCCGCTGCGGATCACCTTCGTGGGGAGCTTCATCCCGCGCAAGGGGCTGCTGGAGCTGCTCGCGGCGTTCGAGCGGGTCGGGAGCCCGCGCGCGACGCTCGCGCTCGTCGGCGACGCGGCGCGCGACCCGGCCCACGGCGAGCAGGTGCGCCGCGCCATCGCGGCGTCGGCGTTCCTGCGGGCGCGCGTCGTGGTCCCCGGCGTGCTCGGCGACGGCGCGCTCGCGGCCGAGCTCGCGGCGACGGACGCGCTGATCCTGCCGTCGCGGCTCGAGGGCTACGGCATGGTGCTCACCGAGGCGGTCCGCGCCGGCGTGCCGGTGCTCGCCGCCCGCGCCGGCGCGATCGCGGAGGTGGTCCAGGACGGCGCGGAGGCGCTGCTCTGGGACGACGGCGAGGGCCTGGCGCGGGCGCTGTCCCGCTTCCTCGACGACGCGGCGCTGCGCTCGAGCATGAGCCGCGCGGCCGCGGTCCGGTCCGCGGCGCTGCCCACGTGGGACGGCGCCGCCGCCGCGGTGCGCGCGGCGATCGCGCGGGTGGCGCCGGGGCGCTGAGCCGTCACTCCGCCGCGGCCGCCGGGGCGCGCAGGACGCACCGCTTGGCGCGGACGAACGCGTCGAACCGCGC
Source organism: Sorangium cellulosum (assembly GCF_001589285.1). Lineage (GTDB taxonomy): Bacteria > Myxococcota_A > Polyangia > Polyangiales > Polyangiaceae > Sorangium > Sorangium cellulosum_G. Next base: position 16,103 of record NZ_JEMA01001065.1, read on the forward strand.
CTCCTGCAAGCCGTCCGCGTCGACCGTCCTGTCTTTCAGGAGGCACGCCTCCACCGAGAGCTCCGCTTCGTACGGATCCTTCTCGCGCGTTGTCTTGTGGTTGAGCTGACAGACGCCGTTGAGCCCGTCGTCCCCGAGGTGGACGGACACGTTCCAGGCTTTCTGGGTCGCGTCGAGCGACGCGCGGAGGATGATCCCCCAGAAGCCCTTCTTCTCCCGGATGGGGTCGTTGAAGATCATCACTTCGAACTCGTCGTCGGCTATCCCACAGTCCGTGTACCAGATTCGCTGGTGGTCCTCGTCGAACGCGACCGCTGTCTCCCCGTTGTTCCCCGTGTCGAGGAAGAACTGCGTCGCTCCCAGGGTGAGCACGGCTCTCCCGGCGACCAGCGGCGGCTCGAAGTCGCTGCCGCACCCGAGCGGCGCGAACAACAAGGCGGCTGCGATCGGTAGTCTGAGCATGGGTGTCCTCAGTCGTGAGGATCCAGCGTGCCCGATCCACAAGTCAATCCTCAAATCGACCGATTCACACGTTGATACATGACAAAATCAATTGTCTCATGGGAATGCGTGGCCGCTGAGCGATAGAGAAAAGGGCCCGTCACGGCGCGCGTCTGCCAACCTCCGGGACGAATGAGAATCCACCTCATTCATGGCAATCCATGACGACTCGAGGGAATGAACAATTCCTTCGTGGTGTACCCCGCGACAGGGTGGGCTTTTCCGCGACCGACGTCCGCCCAGCGGCCACCTCGGAGCCGCTTCCCGCTACCCGCCGCCCGCGATCAGCCCCGCCGCCTCGTCCCGGAGCTGCCGCGTGAGCGCCGCGTCGTCGCCCCCGCCGTCCGCGAGGACCGCCGCTTCCCGCGCCTCGCCGAGCCGCACCCGCACCTCGACGTCGTCGAAGCCCGGCAGCGCCACTTGCAGGAGCGGCGCCAGCGTGCTGATCCCCCGGCGCTCGGCCCACCGCGTGACCGCCAGCCGCTTCGCCCGCGGCGAGTGCACCCCCGAGACGACCGCCACAGCGACCCGCCCCCCCGCCGCCGCCGCCGCGCGCAGCAGCGCCCCGGCGCTCGGGTGCCACGCCCCGAGCAGCGCATCGCCCGCGCCCGCGAACGCCGGATCCGCCTCGATGCGCCCCGCGGGGAAGTGGAGCAGCGCGCCGCCGCCGCGCAGGTGCCGCAGCGCGCGGCGCACGCCGGCGGTCCGCGCCGCGAGCTCGCGCCCGCCGAGCGCCCCGTCGATCGGCACGAAGAGCAGCCGCCGGCTCACCTCGGGCAGCGCGCGCAGGAACCGCCGCTCGGCCGCGACGATCATGAGATCGCCCCGGCCGAGGGCCGCCATCAGCGCGAGCGCGTCGTGGGCGCCGGGGTGGTTCGACACGACGAGGAGCGCCCCGCGCGGCGGGGGCGCGGCGTCGGCCGTCCAGCGCGCGCCGAACCCGGAGAGCGCCTCCCGCGCCGCCACGTGGATCCCCGCCTCGCCGGTGCGCCGATCGAAGCGCGCGAGCACGCGCCCGAGCGGGATCGAGGGGAGCGCGAAGGCCGCGCGCCCGGCGCGGCGCACCCACGCCGGCGCGCCGCCGAGGCCGAGCGCCGCGACCATCTCCTCGCCGGACAAGCTCGCCAGCTCTCTCTCCAGCGGCCCCGTCATGCAGGCCGTCTCTACCCGCGTCGCGCCCGCCACGCCAGCGCCCGCGTGTGGGGTTTGCCTCGAGGCGCGCCCGCTCTGTATGAAGAGAGAATGAAACCGATCTGCCCGGCTCCAGACGACTCCACCCGCCGCAGCGCAGAGGCTGCGCGTCCGCGTCGGACCCTCGCGGACCTCCCGGGGCCCAGGGGGCTGCCGTTGATCGGCAATCTGCACGAGCTCCACCCCGACCGCTGGCACCTGGAGTTCGAGCGGTGGTGGCGCACCTTCGGGGACATGTTCGTTGTGCGGATGGGCCGCCAGCCGATCCTCGTCGTGGCCGAGGGCGAGCTCGTCCGCGACGTGCTCCAGCGCCGCCCCGCCGTGTTCCGCCGCATGCGCACCATCGAGGACGTGTCGCGCGAGGCGGGCATGGTCGGGCTGTTCTCGGCGGACGGCGAGGCGTGGCGCAAGCAGCGGCAGCTCATCAATCCGACGTTCCACGCGCGGCACGTCGAGGGCTTCTTCCCGAGCATCCGCGAGATCACGGGCAGGCTGCGCGATGTGTGGTCGCGCGCGGCCGACGAGGGCGCGGCGCGCGACGTCCTCGGCGATCTCATGCGCTACTCGGTCGACGTCACCTCGTCCGTCGCCTTCGGGCGCGACCTCGACACGCTCGGCGGCGGGCCGGACGCGCTCCAGGAGCACCTCCAGCGCGTCTTCCTCGGCCTGAACCGGCGGATGCTCGCGCCGCTGCCCTACTGGCGGTACCTGGGCCTGCCCGCCGACCGCGCCTACGACCGCGCGCTGATCGCGGTGAAGCGGCTCATCCTCGAGATCGTGGCCGCGGCGCGGCGCGAGCTCGAGGGCGGCGCGGGCCGGCTCGCGCGGCCGCAGACGCTGCTGGAGCTCATGATCGTGGCGCGCGACGGCGACAACCCGAAGGCGCACCTCTCCGACGCCGAGGTCTACGCGAACGTGCTCACGATGATGCTCGCGGGCGAGGACACGACGGCGAACACGCTGGCGTGGATCCTCTATTACCTCGGCTCGCGCCCCGACGTGCAGGCCCGCGCCCGCGAGGAGGCGGACCGCGTCCTGGGCGGCGGCCTGATTCCCACCCTCGAGCAGAGCAAGCGCCTCGAGTACACGAGCGCCGTGACCCAGGAGACGCTGCGCATGCGCTCCCCGGCGCCGCTGCTCTACCTCGAGGCGAACCACGACACAGCGGTGGGCGACGTGGCGGTGCCCGCCGGCGCCGGCGTCGTGGCGCTCACGCGCGCGATCGGCCGGAAGCCCGAGTATTTCAGCGATCCCGAGTCATTTCGCCCCGAGCGCTGGCTCGCGGGCGCGCCCGCGACGCTGCCCCACGAGCCGCGGATGGCGCTCGCCTTCGGCAGCGGGCCGCGCATCTGCCCTGGCCGCTCGATGGCGCTGCTGGAGTGCGCCGTGACCGTGGGCATGGTCCTCCGGAGCTTCACGGTGCAGCTCGCGGATCACACGGCGCCGGTGCGGGAGCGGATGGCGTTCGCGATGCAGCCGGAGGGGCTGCGCGTGCGGTTCACGAAGCGCGCGTGCGCGTGAGGGCTCGGGCGCGCGCCTGTCGCTGGGGCGACCTCGCGGGGGGGCTCGGCTCGGTCGCGCGGCTCAGCCCAGGGGCGAGCGGTTCACCAGGGGGAACGGCTCGACCTCCGCGTCGTCGGGGTTCATCGAATCCCTGCTGTACCCCATCTCCTGCTCGGCCGTCGTGATGACGAACGGGCCACCGACCTCCTCGGGGTCGACCATGTCCTCGTAGTCTTCCGTGGCGTCGCCCTTGCCTGATGTCGCCGAGGCGAGATACTGCTCGGCGATCTGCTCGGCGAACTCGTCCACGACCTCGGTAGGGCCGTCCCCCGGGTCGGGGATGAACGCATGGCGGTCGTCCGCGCGAGCGGCGCTCTTGCGCGCTGCGTCCACGAAATCCTGTCCGTGGCCCCTGTTCATGGCCCGCTGAGAGCCGTCTTGCTTGGTCTGCATGGGTGATCTCCTCGCTCGGCGGCGCGCTCTCACGCGCTTTCAGCAGCGCCGCCCGTCCGGTGTTCCGAGGTGAAGAGATGCACCGCGTGTACCAGGGCTGGATCGACGCCCTGAACAGCGCTTTGGCGAGGGGAGCTGATCGGTGCTCGCGCTCCGGCGCGCCGGCGCTGTGCCCGACGTGCGTCGGATGTAGCGGCATGCCACAGCCGGCGGGGCGCGCCGGTGTCACGATGCCCCGGCGCCGATGCGCGGTACGACGCCGCGGCGCCGCGTCGTACCGCCGTTCTTCCTGTGTCGAGCGCCTGTGTCGCCGGACGGCTCCCCGACGGAGCGCTGCGATGAGCTCTTTGACGGAATCGTCGATGGAAAAGGGGGAGACCTGTGGCGCGTCAGCGCGGGGCGCAGGGCAGCAGCGATGTCCCTGCGCCCTGTCGCCTTGCCTTTACCAGCCGAGCTCCCCTTTGATCGCCGTGGAGAGCTGCGTGGCCATCAGCTCGTTCGTCTTGGCGCTCGGGTGCCAGTCGCAGCCGAGCCCGTTCGCCTCGCCGTTGTGCGCGGGGAACTCGAGGAGGCTCACCCGATCGTCGCCGCTCGCCTTCCGGTCGTTCACCACCTTGCCGATGTAAGCGCGCGCCCTGGTGAGCGCCTCGGCGCCCTCCGGGTACGAGTCGCTGAGCATGGGCCCGATGGTGCAGAAGATGAACGCCTCCGGGTAGTTCTTCCGGACCGTCTCGACGAGGCCCGCATAGGCGTTCGTGAACGGCTCACGGAACTGGGCGTCGCCCGGGACGTTGATGCTGAAGTCGTTCGTGCCCAGGTTGATCACCACGACCTGCGGCACCCACGACGAGAAGTCCCACGCGGGCTGCGCCTCGTCGGCGATCGTCCGGCCGTAGATCTTCGGCATGGTGTCGGCCGCCTCGTCATCGTAATTCCGGACCACGCCTCTTCCGGACCAGGCGACGATCGTTGTGTCGGCCCCGAGCAGCCGGCCTATCCGCGCGCTGTAGGCGAGGTAGTTGTTCTCCGTGTCGCTCGTGAAGGGGCAGGTCTCGTCCGCGCCGTCGATGCCGTAACCGGCGGAGATCGAGTCGCCGATCACCTCGATCCGGCGCTCGGGCGCCGGCGGGACGGGCAGGAGCGCCTCGCCCTCCGCCGGGACGAACTCGAGGAACTGCGTCACGCCCACCAGCGGCTCGGTCCGGCGGTGGAGCAGGAGGTCGTGCTCGCCGTCGGGCAGCCCATCCACGACCGTGTAGAGGTCCTCCTGGTTGTTGACCTCGAGGACGCCCTTGGACTCGCCGTCGACCACCACCTGGAAGAAGTTGGACTGATCCGGGGTCGACTCGTCGTTGAAGCGGACGCTGATCGATGTCCCCGAGAACCGCGTGACGATCGCGCTGCCAGCCCACGAGAAGCGGGGACCTTCAGGCTTCGACGTGTCGAAGCGCCCGATGAAGCGGATCGTGTCACCGGACGAGCTGCCCCCGCCGGTGCCGCTCGCGCTCGACGTCGTCGCGCCCGCGCCGCCCTGGCCCGCGCCGCCCTCGCCCGCGCCGCCCTGGCCCGCGCCGCCCTCGCCCGCGCTCGCGGTGCTCGCGGTGCTCGACGCGCTTGTCGAGGNTCGCGGTGCTCGCGGTGCTCGACGCGCTTGTCGAGGTCGATGAGCCTCCGCCCGGGCCCGTCGCGCTGTTCGGATCGTCGTCCCCGCAGCCGGTCATCAGCGCGGACCAGGCGATGCAGAGCACGGAAGCGAGCCTCGGAAAGGTGAAATAAGCCTCTGTTTTCATGCGCGCGAGGATGCTGCAGGTCCGTGGCGCAGACAACACCAATCTTCGCCTGCGAACCGGGGAAGACGCCGCGACGCGGGCGTGGACGTCCGGGCACGCGGCCAAAGCATCTCCGGGATTGTCGCTCTCCGAGGCCGAGATTCAACGCGTCTCCGACGCGACGCGCGGGCCTCGCGCGAGGCGCGCGGGCGGCGGCGTCAGGCGCCCGCTGCCCCGCGCGATCAGGCGGGGGATCGTGTCCTTCGCGGCGGCTCGATCGTGGCCGAGCGGCTCAGTTCCAGGTCCGGTTCTGGCTCCGGTGCTCGGATCCGTTGTCGTCCGCCTGGGGCTGCTCGCGGCCCTGCGAGGCGCGCACGTCGTCGCGCTCGTGGATCCGGGTCGAGTACCCCTGCGGCAGCTCGTCGCCCATGAAGCGGCCGAACCCGGGCCGGCGCTCGGGCCGGTTGTAGAGGTCGCCGCGCCCGGCGCGCTCCTGGCTTTCGCGGCCCTGGTACCCGCGGTCCTCGTCGCGATCGTGGCGGCCGCTGAAGCCGCCCCGCTCGTCGCCTCGGCCGAAGTGGCCGGGATTCTGGTGCTCGTCGCCGCCTCGATAGCCGCGACTCTGGCCCTCGCCGCGCCCGTAGCCGTGGCTCTGTCCCTCGTGGCCGCGG
>NZ_JEMA01001066.1 GCF_001589285.1 Sorangium cellulosum
CCGCTCCTCGCGCCGCTCCTCGCGCTGGCGCGCCACCTCGGCGTCGCGCTGCTCGTACGCCACGATGATCCGCTGCACGAGCGGGTGGCGCACGACGTCGACCTCGGTGAACGAGCAGATCGCGATGCCCTCGATCCCCGCGAGAAGCTCGCGCGCCTCGGCGAGGCCGCTGCGCGCGCCGTGCGGGAGATCGACCTGCGTGACGTCGCCCGTCACCACGGCGCGAGACGCGTAGCCGAGGCGGGTGAGGAACATGCGCATCTGGTCGCTCGTCGCGTTCTGCGCCTCGTCGAGGATGACAAAGCAATCGTTGAGCGTGCGGCCGCGCATGAAGGCCAGCGGGGCGACCTCGATCTGGCCGCGCGTCACGAGGCCTTGCGCCTTGTCCGCGTCCATCATGTCGTGGAGAGCATCATATAAAGGACGCAGGTACGGATTCACCTTCTCGGCGAGGTCGCCGGGCAGGAAGCCGAGCCGCTCTCCCGCCTCGACGGCGGGGCGGGGCAGGATGATCCGCTTGACACGACNCAGGATGATCCGCTTGACACGACGCTCGAGCAGCGCATGAACCGCCATCGCCATCGCGAGGTAGGTCTTGCCCGTACCCGCCGGCCCGATGCCGAACGTCATGTCGTTCGATCGGATCGCCTGGATGTACCGCTTCTGCGCCAGCCCCTTCGCCGAGATGGGCCGGCGGCGCGCCGAGATCAGGACGACATCCTCGAACAGCTCGCGCAGCGTCATCGCCGGATCGTCCCGGAGCGCCTGCACCCCGCGCACGTAGTCCTGGGGATCGAGGACCACGCCGCTCCTCAGCATCTGCGCGGCCTCCGCGAGGCAGCGCTCCGCGAGCGCGACCTTGTCGGCGTCCCCGGCCAGCCGGATCGTGTTGCCTCGAACGCCCGACTCGATGCCAAGAGTGCGCGCGATGAGCTTCAGGTTCTCGTTTCCAGGCCCCGCGAGGGCCACCAAGGTGCTGTTGTCGAGCACCTCGACATCCGCCGTGATCCGCACGCTCGTCGTCATCGCGTGATCCTTCCCGGAAATTGCCCCGGCGCTCCTTCGCCGACGCGACCGTCCCATCGGAGCGGGCTCTTGACCCACCCACCCTCTACGTGATTGTGATGCCCGCGCGTCCACTGGCTTACACAGAATCGTAACGTCCAGGTCATAATCCTGCTGCGGGGTCCATGGTGGATTCAGGCGCGCGGGCGAGCCGCACAAGGGAGAACTGCATGAGGTTAGCTACATCAGCGTTGCTGGGCATGACCGTTACGCTGTCGGGCCTTTCGGCGCTAGCACAGCCTGGGCCCCAGGGCCCGGCGCAACCGGCGCCGACGCCGCCCGCGGCCCCGGCCCCGGCCCCGCCCCCGGCTGCG
>NZ_JEMA01001067.1 GCF_001589285.1 Sorangium cellulosum
GGCGACGACGGACGGCCCGAGGGGCGGTCGGCCGACACGCCGCCCGCCGGCGCCCCCTTCCACGAAAGACCCGGCGAGCTCAGCCCCGGTCCGCTCGCGGGGGGGATCGACGGCGCCGCGTGGCAGCCCGAGCCGCTCGTGGAGCGCGCCTTCGCCAGGTAGCTCTCGATGAGCTCCTTCAGCTCGCGCCGCGCCTCCTGCTCGGCGTCCGGGCCCATCCCGAGGAGGACCTGCTCCAGCGCGTCCGCCAGCGCGCCCGCGCTCGCGGTCCGCTTGTCGACGGAGAACTCGGTCGCCGCGTCGAGCGCGTCCGCGAACGGCGCGCTCAGCTCGGGCAGCAGCGTCCGCGCGCGGGGGATGGGCGTCGACGCGACCCGCAGGATGAGCTGCGTCTGCGTCTCGGCCTTGCGCACGCGGCTGCCGAGCAGCGTCTCCAGGAGCGTGATCCCCAGCGAGAACACGTCCGCGCGCCCGTCGAACGGCTCGCCGCGCGCCTGCTCCGGCGGCATGTACGGGAGCTTCCCCTTGAACACGCCGCTGTCGGCCTGCTCGCCCCCGCCGCCGGGGACGCGCGCGACCCCGAAATCGGTCAGGCACACGCGGCCGTCCCGCGCGATCAGGATGTTGGAGGGCGAGACGTCGCGATGGACAACCGCGTAGCGCCGCCCGTCCTCCTCGCACAGCGTGTGCACGGCCTCGAGCGCCCTCGCCATCTCCCGGCCGATGTACGCCACGACGCGCGGCGGGAACGCGCCCACCTTCCTGAGCACGCGATCGATGGCCGGGCCGTCGACGTAGTCGAGCGCGAGGTACACCGAGCCCTCGAAGCTCCCGAGCTCGATCAGCCGGACCACGTTCGGGTGGTCGAGCCGCGCGATCACCTGCGCCTCGGCGAAGAACGACTCGCGCGCGTACGCGCCGAGCTCGGACCTCGGCGCCAGCCGCTTCAGCGCGACGAGGCGCCTCGCCTCGAGCGGCCCGTCCTCCTCGGCGAGCCACACCTCCCCCATCGCGCCCTTGCCCAGCATCCGGATGAGCCGGTACTTGCCGGCGAACAGCTCCCGCTGCGGATCGGGCTCGGCGCTCTTGGGGTGGGGGCGTGAGGCGGCCATCTCGTGGGTCTGCGGCGCTCGACCTCGACGACCGTCGAGGCTAGCCCTCCTGCGGCGGGTGGAGAGGGTGCAGGGGAGGCATGCCCGATCCTATCGCCGCCCGCGCGCCGCAGGAATCACCGCGTCCATGCCCGGCGCAGATTCGTCCCGCGCCGGCGCCCACCCCAGCGCACCTGCGGGCGCGCCGCTCACTCCTGCGTGTGCTCCTCGCGGATCGGCTCCCGCATGGTCGTCGCCGGGAACCACTCGAAGAAGCGGTGGATGAGCAGCCGCCGCTCCGGCTCGATGTACTCGAACACGGCGCCCCGGTCGTTGATCTCCCAGAACTCGTTGCTCGTCACGGCCAGGAGCTCCGCCCGGATCGAGCGCAGCCGGTCGGGCCGCTCGTCGCGCATGTCGCGGTAGATCTTGCGCGCGAGCGCCTCCTCGCCCCGCTGCAGGTAGTACGTGGCCAGCTTGACCTGCGCCTTGCGGACGCCGCGGAGCGAGCGCTCCTGCTGGTCGAGCTCGGCCTCCTTGTCCACCTCGAGGAAGATCCGGAGCAGCTCGTCCCGGGCCGGCGCGTGGACGTCGTACGCGCGCTCGTTGAGCACGCACAGGTCGAACGCGACAGTCTCGGTGAGGAACGCGAGGCCCATCGCGTGCGCCGTCTGCGCGTAGTACTTGAAATAGTGGGCGATCTCGAGGACCTGATCCCCCCACCCCGCCTTGAGCAGCTCCTCCGCGAGGTAGCGGTACTGGTTCAGGTTGTTGTAGGCCGCGGCGATGTCCTTCGCGTTGAGCGCCCGGCGCATGTAGGTGTTGAAGAACTTCACCACCACCGCGACGGCCGCCTGGTCGCCGGCGGCGATCGCCGTCTGCCCGATGTAGCGGGTGTCGATCGCGATGCGCGTGATGAGGTCGGGCATCGCGGTGAGCGCCTCGCGGTAGACCATCAGGAACTGGCGGAGCGCCTTGTATTCGAGCCAGGTCCGCGTGGTCGAGAGCTTGCCGAGCGCCTCGGCGTTCATGCTCACGAAGTCGGTGTCCTTGGCGAGGCGGTCGCGGATCTGGAACCAGCGCTCGTCGAGCGTCGCCTTGTGGGGCAGGTACGCGACGACGAGCTCCGACAGCGAGTCGACAGTCTTCGACGCGATCCCCTTGTCCTTCTGGTCGATCGCGTTGAGCGCCACGTCGGCGAGCTGCTCCAGCGCCGAGAGCGCCATCACCCGCCGCTCGTCGATCGCGTCCTCGCCCTCCCCGCCCGCGGGGCGCAGCGCCTGCTCGACGCCGCTCCGCTTGATCCGCCCGACCACGTTGTCGGGCTCGACGAAGTCGAACACGTACCCGAAGTAGGGCGCCATCATGAGCAGGCTCGCGGTGAGCAGCCCCATGGTGACGAGCACGCCGTAGTACGGGACGAACCCGGGATCGGGCGGGCTGTCGCCGCGGATCGAGAAGTTGATCCACAGCGAGAACACCGCGCTGACGACGAAGAAGCCCATCACGAGCATGTTCGTCCGGTCGCGGAAGAACATCTCGGTGATCCGCGGCGTGTACCGGTTCGCCGCGAGCTGCACGATGATGGAGGCGACCGTGATCACGATGCCGAGGATCGCGGCGATCACCTCGCCGATGCCGCCCATGATGTGCTCGGCGTCGCCCGGCGACATGCGCGCGAACACCTCCCAGAACGGCAGCCCCGTGTCCCCGCGCCGCGCGAGCTCGAGCAGGTAGACGCCGGCCAGCGTCGCCATGCTGACGCCGAGCGGATACGTCATCGGCCGCAGCCAGATGCGGACCAAGGCCGCGCCCCTGCGGCGCTGCCCGTCGCCGTCGGCGTCGGCGGCGGTCCGCCCCAGGCTCATGAGGTACTCGCCTGTCGATCGACGCGCCTGACCGCGCGCTTGATCACCACGCAATGGATCCCCCCGCCTGCTCACGCGCTCGCCCCGCCAGGCGGCAGCCCGCCTATTTCTTCTCCGGGGGGCTGTCGAGATCTTCCGCGAGGTAGCTGAGGATCACCTCGTCCAGCGACTTCTCGCTGATCAGGTCCTCACCGAAGATCGAAGCGCCCTCCGCGGGCCGGTTGGTGGCGAAGATGCTGGCCGGGCGCGAGGCCGCGTAGCGCCCGGAGCCGGGGCCGCCCGCGTAGTGCTCGACGGCGACAGTGGCTGCGGGCGGCGCCACGGGCTGCTCCGGGTGGACGTTGCTGTACACCCCGGCGCCCGAGGACGCGGACTCCGTCCGCCGCCCGATCACGGACGCAGGCGGCGGGGGGAGGTCCTGGATCTGCTGGAAGAACGGCGTCTGCGCCTCGGCCGCGGCGCGCTCGAGCGCGTCGAGATCGAGATCGATCGACGGCTGCTCGTGCTTGATCTCCGGGGGCGCCGGGCGCACGGCCCTGCTGCCGGCGAGCGGGCTGGCCTGGCGCCCGCCGCCGACGTTGCCGAGCCCCTGGAGCGCTGCCGGATCCAGATCGAGCCGCGGGCGNCCCCTGGAGCGCTGCCGGATCCAGATCGAGCCGCGGGCGCGAGCTGGCC
>NZ_JEMA01001068.1 GCF_001589285.1 Sorangium cellulosum
GTGGCGCCGCCGCCTCGCCGCCGTCGTCGCCGCGCTCGCCGCCCCGCTCGGCTCCGCCGGCGTGAGCGTCGTCCGCTTCTACACGAGCCCGATCGTCTTCGCCTACGACCCCTTCGCCGGCTTCTTCAGCGGCACCCTCTACGACACGGTCGTCGACGCCTCGGGGCTGCTCACCTACCGCGCCGGCACCCTCGCCACCCTGTTCGCCGCGTCCGCGCTCGCGCAGCACCTCGTCCACGACGCGAGCGGCCGCGTGACGTTCCAGCCGCAGGGCCGCCCCGGCCTTCTCCTGTTCGGCGCGGCGAGCGCCGCGGTCAGCGCCGGGACGCTCCTGGAGGGCGCGCGCCTCGGCCACTTCCAGACCTCCGAGAGCATCGCGGCCGAGCTCGGCGCGCTCTCGCAGGGCCAGCGCTGCGAGGTCGTCTACCCGCGCGGCATGCGCGAGGCCGACGTCCAGCGCTTCGTGCGCGAGTGCGACGCGCACATCGAGGCCGGCGAGCGCTGGCTCGGCGCGCCCCNAGCGCTGGCTCGGCGCGCCCGCCGAGGTCGACGGCGAGCCGCTCCGCGTCCGCGCCTACCTGTTCGAGAGCGCCGCGCAGAAGGGCGCGCTCATGGGCGCCTCGCGCACGTACGTCGCGAAGCCGTGGCGCCGCGAGGTGTACCTGCAGGCCGCCGGCTACCCGCACCCGATCCTCGGGCACGAGATCATGCACGTGCTCGCCGGCGCCTTCGCCCGCGGCCCGTTCAAGGTCGCCGGGCGGCTCGGCGGGTGGCTCCCCGACCCGGGCCTCATCGAGGGGATCGCCGTCGCGGGCTCGCCCAAGGAGGGCGAGGACCTGAGCCCGCGCGGGTGGGCCAAGGCCATGAAAGATCTCGGGATCTTGCCGCCGCTATCGCGCCTTTTCGCGCTCGGCTTCCTCGCCGAGAACTCGTCGACGGCCTACACCGTGAGCGGCGCCTTCGTCGACCACGTGCGCGCGACGTACGGCGCCGCCGCGGTGCGCGCCTGGTACGGCGGGCAGCCGCTGCCGGAGATCACCGGGGCGCCGTGGGCGGCGATGGAGCGCGCCTGGCACGCCGACCTCGACGCGCTCTCGCTCCCCGACGCCGCCAGGGCGCAGGCGAAGGCCCGCTTCGACAGGCCCGCCGTCTTCGAGCGGCGCTGCCCGCACGTGGTCGACGCGTGCACGCAGAAGGCCGAGCAGCTCCGCGCGCGCGGCGATCACGAGGGCGCGATCGCCGAGTACCGGCGCGTCCTCTCGCTCGACCAGAGCCCCGCGACCCGCGTCGCGATCGCCGAGACGCGGCTCGCCGGCGACGCGCCCAGCAGCAGGAGCGAGGGCGTCCGCGAGCTCGAGGGGATCGCCGGCGACGGGTCGATCCCGCGCCACCTGCGCGACCGCGCCGCGGAGCGGCTCGGCGACGTCGCGCTCGCGGCGGGCGACAGGGAGCGCGCCGTGACCTGGTACCGCGAGGTCACCGGCCGGCTCGTCGACGAGGACCGGCTCCGGACGCTGGACGTCAAGATCGCGGCGGCGAACGACGACCGCGCGCGCGCGGCCATCGTCGAGCTGCTGATCGGCACCCGCGGCGGCGCGCCGGACAGGCTCCGGGCGGCGGAGCTGCTCGGCGCCTGGGCCGCGCAGGCGCCCGGCGACGGCCTACCGAGCTACCTGCTCGGCCGCCAGTACCTGAACGACGGCCGCTTCGACGAGGCCGCCGATCGCCTGGAGCGCGCGCTCGCGGCCCACCTGCCCATCCAGCGCGTCTGGATCGAGGCCGAGCGGCTGCGGCTCGTCGTGGCGTGCGGCCTCGACGACGCCGAGACCGCCCGCCGCATGTTCGCCCAGTACGCCGCCCACGACGGCGCGTCCGGCGCCGGGCCCGCCGTGAGCGAGGAGCGCCGGGACGCCGCCCTCCGCCTTCTCGAGCGGTGCGCCCGGCCTACGTCCCCGGCAGCCTCTTCCGGGCCGCCGGCGGGACAAAAGTGAAGAATGCCTCTCGTTCCTGCGCGCCGCCGTGGTGAGATGTCGTGGAAATGCTCGATGCGCCCGCGAGCGAGAGGTCCCGCCGCCTCGTCGCGCTGAACGCTGTCCTCACCGTCGTCGCTCGCCACTCGAACCTGCTGCTGCCGAGGCCGTTCGACGAGCTCGCCGGCGCCGTCTGCCGGTTCGCCCCGTTCCACCTGCTCGCGGTGGTGTTCCCCGAGCCCGAGGGGGAGCTGCTCGCGTACGCGACCTTCCGCGGCGATACGCTCTCCGCCGCGCCGTTCGCCGCGCGGCTCCCGGCGCCCGCGGCGCTCTTCCGGCGGGTCTTCGGCGAGGGAAAGACGTTCTCCTGCGAGAGCACCCGCGCGGGCGACGCGCTCGACAAGATGGGGGCCGCCGAGGGGTGCCTCTCGTACGTCGCGCTCCCGGTGCGCAGCGCGCCGCCCGGCGCCGGGCCCGGCCAGCCCGCGGCC
>NZ_JEMA01001069.1 GCF_001589285.1 Sorangium cellulosum
CTCGCCACGGCGACGTAGGGCTCGGCCGCCTCCGCGGGGGCCGCGGCGAGCAGCAGCGCGCAGCTCGGCAGGCTCAGGCGCGCGAGCCGGGGGAGCTCGCGCAGACAGCGGCGAGGGCGCGCCGTCCTCACCCGATCATCCCTCCGCGCGGAACGCGGCCACCACCCAGTTCACGTGGCGGCCCCGATCGTCGTTGCTCGAGTGCCGCTTGAACAGGGGCATCCTCAGGATGCGCACGTGATCCTGGATGTTCGTCTTGAACGGCGAGTCCGCGATCGGCGTCCCGTCGGGCCGCACCTGCCGCCCCTCGATCTTCAGCCGCTTCAGCACCTCGAGCGACGCGAGCCGCAGGAGCTCATAGGCCCTGTCCGGGTCCTTGCTGCTCACGGACACGATGAGCTTGCCGAACGTCGGGTCCTTGTTGACCAGGACGTCCCCCTCCTCGAAGCCGCAGTCGAAGCGGATCTTCAGGTCGCTGACCCCCTTGTCGGCGAGCGCCTCGCGGAGCGCGTCGGCGTCCGGGAGCGCGATGCGATCGAAGACGCCGGCGTTGGGCAAGAACATGCCCTTCCCGCCGTCGCGCGAGTCCCTGAGCTCCGGCTTCCAGCTCTCCGCGTTGATGCGGAACTCGCGGCTGCAGTGCGTCTGCACGACGTGCTGCTGCTCGAAATCGATCGGCTGCCCGTCCGCGATGCGCATCTGCCACGCGACGAGGTTCACGGGGACGCGGCCGCGCTTCCGCTTGATGCCGTAGCTCTCCTCGCTGACAGGGTGCTCCACCTGGATTCGCGTGTTCATCTCCAGGAAGTAGAACTTCCCTTCCTTGAACATCAGCTCCACGGTGCCCGCGCCCACGTAGCCCACGCGCTCGGCGATCCGCACGGCGAGCCCGCAGATCCGCTCTTCCAGGCCGGGGTAACGCCGCAGCAGGGCCGGCGGCGCCTCCTCCTGGATCTTCTGGCTCGCGCGCTGCTCGCTGCAGTCGCGCATGCCGAAGTGCCGCGTGTTGCCGTAGCGATCCCGCAGCACCTGCACCTCCAGGTGGATCGTCTCCGGGATGTTCTGCTCGAACATCACGCCCGGCTGCCAGTTGTACGCCCGGATCTCGCCGAGGACCTTCTGGATGGCCTGAGGCACCTGCTCCTCGGTCGGGATGACCGCCTGCCCGCGCCCGCCGCCGCCGTTCGCGGCCTTGAGCCGGCCCGGGAAGGTGAACCCCCCGGCGGCGTGCGTCTCCAGGATGATCCGCTGGATCTCGCCCGGGTCGTCGCTGTCGATGACGAGGCCCGGGGTCACCGCCGAGGGGTCGAACTCCTGGGCCATCAGGCGGAATTTGCGCTTGTCGCCGGCGTTCTCCACGACGTCCTGCATCGGGCCGATGAAGACGATGTTCTCCCGGCGGAAGTGCCGGATGGCCGCGGCGTTCTCCGCGAGCGGGCCGTAGCCGGGGTAGAGGCCGGCGCGCGACAGCTCCTCCTCCCACCCGTCCCCGAAGCGCCGCGCGAACTCGGCCCGCACCTTGTCCGCGATCTGGATGTAGTTCGCGTAGCTCTCGCGGAAGTTCCCCTCGAGGCCCACCGCGAAGCCGCCGCCCTCCCGCGCGATCCGCACCTGCAGCGCGTCCTTGTCGTCCGTGAGGCTGTAGAGGACCACGGGGATCTTGCCGAGCGCGAGGGCCTCGCGCGTGGCCCGGACGCCCATCTCGCCCTTGTCCGCCACGAGGATGTACTTGAGCTTGCCCGCGCTCACGGTCGTGGCGGGGTAGGTGTCGAGCCGGTGCACCGCGGCGTAGAGGAGGTCGAGCACCTGCGGGTCTTCCCTGTACAGCTCGGCGGCCCGGGCGCGCAGCAGCTCCGCCGCCTGGTCGCGCAGCGACGGGTCGTCCTGCGCCAGGATCAGGAACTTGAGGAGGCGCTCGTCCTCGAACTCGCGGCGCTCGAGGGCCCGCAGCAGCCCGTCCTCCAGGTACCCGGCGAGCCCGTCCCGGTCCACGGGCGTGATCGACGCGCGCGTCTCGCGGAGGCGCGAGAGCAGATCCTCCGCCTCCGACAGGAGGTCCTGCACCCGCACCTCGTCGTTGAGCTCCCGGCGCAGCGCCGCCTCCAGGGGGCGCTGCCAGCCGAAGTGCGTCCTCCACACCTCGCCGTTCGCGATCAGGTAGCGCAGCCCGAGGAGCCGGTGCGCGTCTCGGCCGCCGGCCAGCGTGCCCAGGTCGAGCAGCACGAACCCCGGGACGCCCATCGCCGTGGTGAGCGCCTCCATCGAGGAGACATAGCCGCCGCGCGGCAACACCAGCTTCCAGGGCGGAAGAGCTTGAGGGTCCTTGCGAACGGGGAGGGAGCTGGTGCGGACGGCGGTGGTCATTCCAGGCGGTTCTCCGGCGCGGAAGCAAGCACCGAACCGTTACGGGATGTCAAGCCTGTCCGCCCGCCCGCCGGGTGAGGACCTCATCGCTCACCAGCCGCGTTCACATGCACACGAGAACACCACGTCATGGCCGTACAGGCACCTGGAGCGAGCGCGCGCAGGGCTCTTTGACAGCGGCTCATCGCCTCATCGAAGGGCACGGCACGCGGTGACACATGCGGTAACAAGAGAGAACGCAAGGGCGCAAGAGACGCAAGAGACGCGAGGAACAGAGATGAAATCTGCTGTCTTCTTCCCCTCGCGCCCCCTGCGCCGTTGCTGTCCTCTTCGTATGATCTGGCTATCCGCGGGAGTTCAACGCGAGCGGCGCTCTGGCCCGTTGTCTCGTGGACTCTCGATGATGCGCCCCCCCGCGAACGCGCTCGACCATCCATCCGTCGCGACGATCGTCGGGCGTCGTGAGCGCGCGCGGAGGTGTGGGGGGAACCGCCGGACCGCAGCGGCGCCGGCAGCGCCGCAGGGGAGGCTCAGCGGGAACGAGCCGGCGCGGGGGGCGGGCGCCGGCGGATCAGGGCGTGGGGCTCGCGTCGGGGGCCGCCGGCGGCGACGGCTGGAGCGGCGCGCCCTCGGGCTCCCCCTCGGCCGCCTCCTCCTCGCCCTCGCCGGAGAGGATCCGCTGGACGTCCTCGCACCGGCCGTCCGGGTACGTGGCCGCGTACTCCTTGGCCATCTCGGACGCCTCGTCCTTGTGCCCCGCGACTACCTCGGCGCGGATGCGCTTGCAGAACGAGTCCTCCGCGAGGTTGCCCTCGGGCGACAGCGACCGCGACTGCCCGTAGTATTTGGCCGCCAGCGCCTGCTCGCCCATGCTGGCGTACATGTCGCCGAGCTTGTACGCGGCGATCGGCGCGTTCGCGTCCGTCGGGAAGCCCTCGACGACGCGCGCGAACGCGCGCATCGCCGCGGCCCGATCGCCGCCCTTCGCGCGCAGGAGATCGCTGAGGTCCATCAGCTCCCTCGCCGTCTTCGCCGAGGCGATCGCCCCGTCGACGCCGCCGCTCTGCTGCTGCAGGCTCTGCAGCGCCTCGGCGACGTTGCCCGCGTTGTACCGCGCGCGCCAGTCCGGCGGCTGCGGCGCGACGACCGGCGGCGACGGCGACTCGGCCGACGCCACCGGCTCGCTCGAGCGCGCCGCCGGCGCCGAGCGAGGCCGCCGCGGCTGCGGCGGCGCCACCGCGGTCGTGCGCTGGCGGATCGGCACGCCCTCCTCGGCGTCGCCGCGCCCGAGCTCGCGCGAGCCGGCCGNGCGTCGCCGCGCCCGAGCTCGCGCGAGCCGGCCGGCGACGTGAGCTTGACCGAGCCGTCGGTGACGTCGACGTCGATGTCGTCGACGTTGTGCCGCACGCGCAGCGCGCTGCCCGACGCCATCGCGAGCCGCGCCTCCCCCGCGACGAGCGAGAGCGCCGCCGCGCGCGGCCCGCGCACTGTGTCGAGCGACGCCTCGCCCTGCACGAGCCGCAGCGTCAGCGCGCCCCCGTCCGCCCGCTGCTCGACCTCGACGGTCGTGCCCGGCGTGAGCGAGATCGTGCCGCCGCCCGGCAGCGGGAAGGTGCGCTCCTGCGTGCCCGCGGCGAACACGTCGACGAGCGACGGCGCGTCGTCGGTCGGCGCGACGGCCGTGGCCGCCGGCGCGCCCGGCGCCCCGCTCCAGATCGACTTGCCGAGCCACAGGCCGCCCGCGAACGCCGCGAACGTCGCCGCCGCGAGCAGCGCGGCCGTGCCCGCGCGGCGCCGCGACGCCGGCTCGCGCGCGTGAAGGTCGTGCTCGATACGGTCCCAGACGCGCGCGATCCGGTCGTCGGTCGCGTGGTCGCGCAGATCTTCCGGAGCGATCCGGGGTAGCCCTCGCCGGCTCATGACGACGCCTCGTTGCTGGTGGGATCCACAAAATGTCCGTCGAGGAAGTGTTGCGCCCGTGAAATCCGCCGCTTGACCGTGGCCAGCGAGCAGTCGGTCATCTGCGCGACCGTCTCGAGATCGTGCCCCTCCACCGAGCGGAGGATCCACGCGATCCGCTCGTCGGCCGGCAGCGTCTGGAGCAGGGCGTAGATCTGCGCGATCTGCGCGCGCATGTGGGGAGAGGCCGCCGGGCTCGCGAGGGCGTCGAGATCGACCGGCTCGCTCGACTTGCCCATCCCGAGCAGGCCGAGCAGCCGCGCGCGCCGCATCCGCGAGCGGACCTTGTGGACGACGATCGACCCGAGCCACGCCCGGAAGGCCGCCGGGTCCACGAGGTCGCCGAGGCGCTCGAACGCGCGGAGGAACGCGTCGTGCACGATGTCCTCCACGTCGCGCGCCGAGCCCTCGATGCGCGTCGCCAGGTGGATGGCGAACGCCGCGTGCCGCCGGTAGAGCTGCTCGAGGGCCCTCACGTCCCCGCGGGCGCCGAGGATCACGAGCTGCGCGTCCGGCAGCTCCGTAAGGCCGGCCCCGCGCTCCGTCGGTCCCGTCGCGGCGGAAGGCCGCCTGTCACCGACGTTGCCCGCGCGCGCGCCCCCGGACCGGACCTCCCTGCGGCCGCGCTCCTCCGGGGCGAAGGCGGACCCGACGTCGCCCGCGCCCTCCTGGGCCTCCACGACCGGGGCAGCCGGGACGACCGGTTCCACTAGGCGCAGCCGCCCTCGCTGAGGTCTCAGAGCCATGGTTCGTACCCGAAAGGAGCAGGATGAAGAGGGTCGCTACGCCCTCGCGGGAAGTGAAGCTGGCCTCCGGCCGTGAACGGAGCTTCGCGCCCCGGGTCTCCTGTCCTTGGCGGAGTCAGGAGCGCCCCGAGCTTCCCACAAATTTCTAGACGCCCGGTGGGGCTCGGGCGGCTCATCGAAAAAACTGTGAGCCGTTCTGTCGACCCGCGGCGTCTGGGTGGGTGGCCGCCGGATTCGACGCGCGGCTCATACGTCTGCTGGTTGGGAGGGCGGCCTCGCTGCCCTCATTTTCGGAGGATTTTCCAATGAACAAGCTCGTTCTTGCGCTCGTCGCCGTGTCGGTCTCGTCCCTCGCCGTTGCCTGCGGCGGCGGCTCTGCGCCCGCGTCCGACCCGTCGTCCGCGGCGCCGACCGACCCGGCGGCGGCCCCGGCCGACCCGGCGGCGGCCCCGGC
>NZ_JEMA01001070.1 GCF_001589285.1 Sorangium cellulosum
CCGCCCGCCCCGCCGCTGCCCCCCTTGCCGGGAGGGTCGTGTTCCGGATCGGCGCCGCAGCCGGCTGCGCAACACCCGGCGAGGACGACCGCGACGATGACCCCGACCCACGTGCCTTGTCCACGGCGCTTGTCCATCATGGTCCGCTGTCTCCCTTCCGGCCGCTCCGTCGTTGCGCTATTGTCGGTGCAACCTTCCTTCGCCGGACAGAAGACAGGATCTCCCGCGAGCAAATGCGACGTCAAGCCACGCTCATCACAAGCACGTTATCGTCTCCGGCGCGCGCCCATCGCTCCGCCGCTCACCTCACGCTCCGCTCCCCGGCACCTTCTCGCCGTGGGGAGGGGGACGGTCATGATGGCGTTGGCCGGGCGCTTGCACCGGAGCGTCTCCACGGCGACGCCGTCCACGCCCGCGATCATCGTGGCCTGGTCGTCCCAGCTCATGCCGCCTTTGCCCGGCAACCCCATCGCGGACGTGACGCCCTCGACAGTGAGCCGGTCCTCGTCGAGGTAGGCGATGCCGATCGCGTCGCCGCCGCGCCCCGGGCCGCCATGACCGCCGTCGCCCCCGGGCCCCGTCGCAGGAGCAGGCCGAGCGGTCCTCCAGCACGCCGCCCGCTGCACCCCGGCCGCCGCCCGAACGGCGATGCCGCGGATCGGTCGGGCCGTCGCAGGGCACCTCCCCGCTTCGGAGGGGCCGACAACCGCCGGCAAGTCGAGGATTTACGATGAGAAATCACATCGCAAGCTGCAGCTGCGGCAACCTGTCGGCCGAAGTCGAAGGCGACCCGATTCGCGTGTCCGTCTGTCACTGCCTGGCCTGCCAGCGAAGGACCGGAAGCGTCTTCGGCGCTCAAGCCAGGTTCAGCCGCGAGAACGTGAAGGTAAAGGGGCACGGGAAGGACTTCGTCCGGATCGGAGACGAAGGAACGAAGAGCACCTTCACGTTCTGTCCTGAATGTGGCGCCACCGTCTATTACGCGATGGACGGGCACGAGGACATGATCGCCATACCGGTGGGAGCCTTCGCGGACCCGGCCTTCCCCGGTCCGACGTTCTCGGTCTATGAAGAGCGAATGCATGGCTGGGTGGTCATGCCGCAAGACATCGAGCACATGCGCTGAAGGCCAGGAGCTTGGTCGAGCAGCAGCGTCGCCCGACCCCTCGGTCGAGCCGAGGCCCAGCGGCGAGGCACCCTGGCCGCCTCCAGGTCGGGCGTAGCATCCTTCCGACGGCCATGGTACCTTGCCGTCAGCCCCGCCTCACCTCGAACGTTGGCCCGCTTCAGGCGCACGCAATGCGACCCCTTCGGTATTCGATCAACGTCACATGGGACGGGTGCTGCGATCATCGCGCGATTCTCCCGAACGAAGAATTGCATCGTCACGCGGTCGAGAACATCGAGATGGGTGAGCAGGGGGTCACATTCAGGCTGAGCGGCGAGGCGGGCTTCGGGCGCCGGCACAATCCAGCAATGCCTGAACGCTGGGCTCCTCGACGAGCTCCACGTCGACATCGCGGCGGTCCTTCATGACGACCTGGATCAGCGGAGTCTGCGAGACGAACGGCATCGACATCCACTACCTCCGCGCTGGAGGCGCCGGGTATCCCGTCGTTCTGCTCCATGACCCACGCGTACGGATCGAACAGGTACAGGACGCCGGCCACGGCCTTCCATTTCAACAACCCGAGCGTCTGGGAGAGGTGGTCCTGTCGTTCTTGCGTGAGCTGAAGTGGCTCGGCTCGCTCCAGGAAACCGCACAGAGATGAAGGGCGGACCAGCCCCCCCGCCGCACCGCCGGGCGCTCCGCGCCCGCGGGTGACAGGCAAGGCGTTCGGCGGGCGGGCATCGTCCCAGGCCGGTCCAGACAGGGTGCCCCCACGTCGCGCGTATGCGGGGGCCGGTGAGCATTGGGCGGGCAGACGGGAGCGGACGGCTGCTCGCGCGGCGCGCACAGCAATGTTGACTTTTGCTTGACACCAGGCGATGCTCTTGCAGCTTTCCTGTGCGCCCCGCGCGTGCTCCGCCGGTGTCGAGCGCCTGAGGCGGACCACGAGCGGGTGCCGCCGGACCCGGTGATGCAGCCGCGAGCGCCCTGGCGGGCAGGGCGACCCGCGGCTGATTGGCAAGACGTTGGCTGTCATCAGGTGCATTCGTGTCGAAGGTTGATCTCAAGAGGGAGCTCAAACATCTCTACCAGGCATCCGCGAAGGAGGTGGTTCAGGTTGACGTGCCGACGTTTCGGTTCCTCATGATCGACGGCGAGGGCGACCCCAACACATCCCATGTGTATGCCGAGGCAGTGGAAGCGCTGTTCTCGGTCTCCTACACGGCGAAGTTCATGGTGAAGAAGGGGGCGCAAGGGGTTGACTATGCGGTCATGCCTCTCGAAGGCCTCTGGTGGTCGGATGACATGTCCGTCTTCACCTCCAATGATAGGTCAAGGTGGAAATGGACGATGATGATCATGCAGCCTCATTTTGTGGAGGAGGTGGTGATCCATGCGGCCATGACGGAAGNGGAGGAGGTGGTGATCCATGCGGCCATGACGGAAGTGAGGCGAAAGAAGGCGCTTCCCGCGGTGGACGCGCTCAGGCTGGAGAGCTTCACCGAGGGATCATGTGCTCAGATACTTCACGTCGGCCCCTTCACTGAAGAAGGGCCGACCATCCAGCGAGTCCATGATTTCATTGGTTTGCGCTCGGTGCTTGCAGGAAAGCACCACGAGGTGTATCTCAGCGACATACGCCGCGCCGATCCAGCCAGGTGGAAGACCATCGTCCGCCAGCCCATGGAGTGATGGCCGACAGATCGCTCGATCCGGCGCCGCTTCGCGGCATGGTTTGATACAGGCGGCAGGCCGCAGAAGCACGCTCTCCCTCATCGCGACACGTCCTCGGAGGTTCCATGAAGCGAGTCACTGGCATCGGCGGCATCTTCTTCAAGGCCAAGGATGCTCCGGCACTACAGGCCTGGTACAAGCGGCACCTCGGGATCGATGTCCAGGAGTGGGGTGGCGCGGCTTTCACCTGGACCGACGGTGAAGGTAAGCCTGTCGGCGGAACAACCATCTGGTCCATTGGCCCGGCGCAAGGTGACCCATGATCGACTTGCGGGCCTTGTCGTCTGAAGAGTGGCCCGTCTGGCGCGACCTCAGGCTGCGCGCGCTCGCGGACGCTCCCCAGGCTTTCGGGGCGACGCTCGAGGAATGGGGAAACGCGTCCGAGGAGCGCTGGCGCGCGCGCCTGGAGCTGCCTGGTTCCCACAACCTCGTGGCCTACGTCGACCGCGAGCCGGTCGGCATGGCCACAGGCGCGCCTCTCGAAGGCACCTACGTGCTGATCAGCATGTGGGTGGCGCCGGAGGTGCGCGGCCGCGGGGTCGGAGACGCGCTGGTCGAGGAGATCGTGCGATGGGCACGCGAGCGGGGCGCAAGTGAGCTCCGCCTCGACGTGAAGGAGCACAACCCCAGCGCCATCGCGTTGTACGCCCGCCACGGATTCATCGACCTGGGTCCGTCCCGCGAGGCGGGCGAGCGAGCCATGATGAAGCGTTTGTGAGCCGACGATCGAGCTGGCGGTTGCGTCCAGCGACCGCTCCACAACGCGCGGGTGCACGCGGCGCTCGCCTTCGGCTCGCGCGGGTGAACCGCCGATCCGCTGGGCGGGCGGGGGATCGTGCCAGGACCGGCCGGACCGGAAGCATGGTCTCGATCGGGTGGAGGTCGGTTGCGCCCGCCGGCGCCCTCACCGGCCCCGCGTCTTCTCTGCCTTCTGCC
>NZ_JEMA01001071.1 GCF_001589285.1 Sorangium cellulosum
CTGTCGAGCGTGCCATCGGAGACCACTGGCAGCTCGATCTCGATCGGCGCGCTCACCGCGGCCGGCGCCAGGGCTGCTCGCGCGACGGCCACCTCTCGCGCCGACAGCGAGCCCGCGACGATCAGCGCGCCCGCGCCGAGGAGCCCTGCGTGGGCCGCGACGGAGAGCGCCCACGCGGAGGCGATCCGGCGGCCGTCGTCGCGAGACCTCTGCGCCATCGTCCTGTCACTATGGCTCGAGACGTGCGTGGCGCGAGCCCAGAGCCGCGGACCGATCTCAGCGGGCGGTCGCGTCGAGCGCGTCGGACGCCGCAGGCGCGGCGGACTCCGGCAGCCGCAGCCGCCGGCGGGTGTTCGCCGCGGTGCGCGCGGCGAGCGCCTCGAACGGCTCGCCGCGAAGCTCCGCGACGAAGCGCGCCGTGTGCAGCACGTGCCCCGGCTCGCAGCGCTTCCCCCGGAACGGCACGGGCGCCAGGTAGGGACTGTCCGTCTCGACCAGGATCCGGTCCCCGGGGGCCCACGCGGCGACCTCCTGGATCGCGCGCGCGGTCTTGAAGGTCACGATGCCCGAGAACGAGAGGTCGAAGTCGAGCGCGAGCGCGCGCTCGGCGAACGCGCGATCCTCGGAGAAGCAGTGGATGATGCCCCCCACGTCGCTCGCCCCTGCGCGCTCCAGGATCTCGATCGTGTCCTCGGGCGCCTCGCGCGTGTGGATGACGATCGGCTTCTTCACCTGCCGCGCGAGGGCGACGAGGTCGGCGAAGACGCGCTGCTGTGTGTCCTTCGACGAGTGCATGTAGTGATAGTCGAGGCCGATCTCGCCGACGGCCACGACCTCGGGGCGGCGCGCGAGCGCCTCGAGATCGGCGAGCATCCTGTCGTCGACCGCGGAGGCGTCGTGCGGGTGGACGCCCACCGCGGCGTGGACGTCGGCGCGCCGCGCCGCAAGGTCCGCGGCGAAGCGCGCCGCAGAGAGGTCGGCGTCGACGCCGACCACCACGAACGCGTCGACGCCGACGGCCCGCGCGCGATCGAGGACGGCGTCCGCCCCCTCGCGGAAGTGGCGCGGATCGACGTGGCAGTGCGAGTCGATGATCATGCTTCGCTTCAGGTGACGAGCTCCGCGAACCGGGAGCGGAGCAGCGCGCTCGCGGCGTCGAGCGCGCAGCGGTCGCAGTAGCCCATGCCGCGCAGCCGCTCCAGGGCGCGCGTCGCGTTCCGGCGCTCCTCCTCGCGCAGCTCGCCCCAGCCCTTCTCGGGCTTGCCATCGCCCTGCGCGTCGCGGAGGAGCGCGACGAGGTCGCGGACGAGCAGCGCCACGCCCTTGCGCCGCTCCGTGAACACCGCCTCCCGCAGCTTGCGGATCTGCTGCGGGAACACGACCGCGTTCACGATCTTCTGGCCGGGGTGGTCGATGGCCCACGCCGCGATCGCCGAGATCAGGCCGCGGCGGTGGTCGTCGTGCTTCGTGCGGACCCCGAGCAGCGCCTCCACCTCGCGCATCATGCGCTCGTCCGGGTTCTCGAAGTCGCCCGTGTGCTGGTTCCTGATCTTCTCCCCCTTCACCCAGACGCCGACGTGAGAGATGTACCGATCGAACAGCTCGGCGTAGCGCGTCTCGTCGACGAGGCCGCTGGCCGTCCGCATCTCCTCCTCGATCGTGTCGAGCAGGCGCGTGCGCACGACCTCGCGGAAGAGCCGGTGATCGTGGTAGCCGCCCGCGAGCTGCTTCTCCTTGAGCCAGTCGTACTCCGCCTGCCGCTTGCAGAGCGCGTCGAGCTCCGACAGGACGGCGAACGGCGAGAGGCATGCGTGATCGGCGCTCTGCGCCGCGTCGAGCAGGAGCGTGCGCACCTCGCGCGGCGAGACGCCGAGCCGCCCCTCGAAGTCCACCGACGCGTCGCTCTCGTGGTAGATGGCCTCGATGCCCGCGCGCAGGACCTTCTGCGCCTCGGGGTCGAACCGCTCCGGCGCCGTGCCCGTCGCGAACAGCTCCATCTTCTCGACGGCGGTGAGGCTCGATACGAGCGGCGCGAGCGCGTCGGGGTACCGCTTGGCCTCAGGCTGCCGCATGCGCGTGAGCACGGCGAACTGCGCGGCGACGCGCGTCGCGTGCGGCGCGACGTGGCGGGTCACGAACGGGACGATCTGCGCGTCGTAGATCGTCTGCTCGTCGACGTAGCTCCTGAGGTACGGCGCGCGCAGGAGCTCGAATCGCCCGCGGAAGCTCGGGAACTCCGGGTGCTCGCGGAAGGCGTTGAGGTGCACGTCGTTGGCGCTGCCCATCATGACGACGTTCGTCTGCAACGTCTGCTGCGGCAGGCTGACCTCGCCCGTCTCCAGCGTGAGCTGCAGGTAACGGAACGCGTCGAGCGGGCGCTTCAGGAGATCGCTGAACTCGAGCACGCCGCCGGCGGCCTCGATGAGCTCGCCGTGCGCCTCGAACAGCGTCGTCGCCTGGAGCGACGTCGGGAGCGACGCGAGCGAGCGATCCGCCGTGATCTGCCGCTCGCCGGCGTCCACGGAGAGCTCCGGCCCGATCGTGACGGCGCCGACGCGGTAGCGCCGCGAGATGAAGTACCGCTCGACCTGGACGTGCCGCAGCGTCTCGACCAGCGAACCGCCGCTCGCCACGAGCAGGGCCTCGAAGACCTGCTGGTTCTTGTGCGACAGCTTGCCGCTCATCAGCCACTCGGGCGGCGGCTCCGTCGCGCCGGCGTCCTCGTAGAGCTTGAGGATGAGCGCCCGGCGCTCGCGCACCGGGAGCAGGAACAGCGGATGGTCCCTGAGCTCGATCACGAGCCGGGCGTCGATCTGATCGTCGCCGAGGTGCGCGTAGCTCGTCCCGTCCGCGGCGCTCGCCTTCACGTCACCGCCGAAGCCGATCGAGCCGCGCATCGTCTTGCGGCTCGGGAACACCCAGTGGAAGCGGTACACGGCGCCCTCGTCGAGCGTCGAGTAGTGCTCCAGGGCGCGCAGGATGCAGCCGGCCAGCGTGCTCTTCGCCGAGCCGTTCGGCCCGTGCATGAGGATGAGCCGGTTGGCCCTGCCCTCCCGCACGAAGTTGCAGAGCACCCGGTAGACCTCCGACTGGAGCTCCTCGTGGCCGATCAGCGCGAAGTCCCTGCCGTGGTAGGAGGCCGCAGCGGTCGCGCGCTGCTGCGCCGGCTCGTTCGCCGGCAGCTCCCACGGCAGATCGAAGAGCTGGAAGCGGGTCTGCTCTCCCCAGGGCTTCTTGACCGTCCGCGTGCCGAAGTGGTCGAACATGTCGCGGACGTAGCGGGCCGCGTCACGCCCGAACCGGACCGGGTTGGAGGCGAAGAGCTCCAGGAACTGCTGGAAAGAGAGGACCCGCTGCTCCTCGTTGAAGCGCCGGGCCATTGAGGACGCGATGACATCGAGCTCGGAGAGGGCCTTCCGGGCCCTCTCGGCTGCGCTGCCTTGAACTGTCTGGCTGGGGCCAACCGCGTCGGGCTGCCCCTCCCGGCGACCGGAGGTGTCGTTGTTCACGTGGGGCCGAGTTTACCGTTGTGCTTACTGCACGTCGATGACCGCCTCGAGCTCCTGCTTCTGCATCAAGCAGTTCGCGGCGCTACAGATGCTGAAGGAGAGCACGCCCGCCACCTTGGTCTTGCCCTTCTTGGACGCGACGAACGGAACCTTCAGGACGCCCTTGTTCTCCTCGAACGCGCCGTCCTCGCGCTTGAGCAGCGGCTTCGGGTACGAAACGCCCTCGGCGGCCGCCTCGGCGACCTTGAACTTGATGGGGTACTTGTCGTTGATGTGGTAGTCGCCCTTCGACAGGAGCGAGACCTCCACGAGCCCCTCCTGGCCGGCCTTGTACGTTCCGGTCGGCTTCATCTCGAGGGTGTAGACCGCGTCCTCGACCTTCGACTTTCCGCCCTGAGGCGCCGGGGCGGGCGCCTCGGCTGCGCGAGAGGTCGCCGCTTCGCTCTGGTTACAGCCCGAGCCGAGGACGGCGAGCCCGGAGAACGCGATCAGGCACAGCGCGGCGGAGAGGGGCTTGCGGGTCCGAGTTGAAGGATGAGTGCTCATGGTCAACACAAATAACACAGCACCGGCGTCCACGCGAACCTGGGGGCCCCGGCGCCCGGGGAGCGCGGGCGCAGCGCGCTTCCAACGTCGAACGCGCGCCTCCAGCGTCGGGTGCGTCGAGCGCGTCGGACGAGCGACGGCGCAGCGCGTCTTCAGCGCGAGATCAGCAGGGCGACAAGCGCGCAGAGCAGCACGGCAGCGCCGGCCACAGCAGGCACGACCCACCGCGGCAAGCGCTGGGGCACCCCCATCACGATATCCTCGGTGAACGCTTCGGTAGCGCCCGGCGACGGCGCGGCGACAACGGCGACGACCTGGCGGCCGTCCGCGCCCGCGTGAACCGCGCCCGCATGAACCGCGCCCGCGCCCGCGTGAACCGCGCCCGCGGGGGCCTTCGGAGGGCGGCCCAGGAGGGTGGGCAGCATCGCGCGGATCCTCGCCGCGAGCTCGTCCTGCGGCATGTACGCCCAGTCGCGGTGAGACCCCGCGAGGCCGTACGCGCGACCGACGCCGTCGGCCAGCAAGCCGACGGACTCGATGCGCACCTCGGGCATCTTCATGAACGCCTTCTCCATCACCGCGTCGAGCGAGGCGGGCACCCCGTACGCCTTGCCCGCTTCGCTCGGGGGCAGCGGGTTGCTGCCCATGATGGTCACGAGGATCATCGGGCCGGTCGACGCGTGGAACGGGACGCGCCCCGTGACGCACTCGAAGACGATCGCCGCGACCGACCAGACGTCGGCGCGATGATCGAGCGCGAGCAGCCCCTGCGCCTGCTCCGGTGACATGTAGAACGGGGAGCCGATCGTCGTGCCGACGACGGTCAGCTTCTTCGCGCCCGCGCTGTTGTCGCGCACGCTGCCGAAGTCGAGGATCTTCACCCGGTCGCCGTCGCGCGTGCCGACGAGGAAGATGTTGTCCGGCTTGAGATCGCGGTGGACGACCTTGCGCTCGTGCGCCTCCGCGAGGCCGAGCGCGAGCTGCGACAGCATCCGCACGAGGCGCTCAGGTGGCAGCACCTTGTCGCGCTTGAGGACCGTCCGCAGCTCCTCGCCCTCGAGGTACTCCATGACGAGCGCGAAGCTATGGTCCTCGGTCTTCTCGAAGCCGAGCACCTCGACGATGTGCTCGTGCGGCAGCGACGCGCTGACCTCGAACTCGCGGTGAAACCGCTCGACGCTCACCTCATCGAGCGCGACCTCGGGGTGGAGGATCTTCAGGGCCACGCTGCGGCCGACCTTGAGATCGAGCGCCTGGTAGACGCGCCCCATGCCTCCATCCGCGACGATCCGCCAGATCTGGTAGCGCCCGCCGCAGAGGGTCGCGCCGACGCGCCTGTCCTCCGGGTGCCTGGGCGGCGAGGCCTCTGCGACCGGGACGAGGCGCTGACCATCGACCGGGCAGAACCCGCTGTCGTGCGAAAAGAGCCTGAAGCAGGCGGAGCAGGTCTTCAAGCCGCCCCCGGGTCAGGCGCGGGAGGGGTCCGCGGGCGGCGCGCTGCCCGGCGCGGGCTCTGGCGGCATGTAGTAGAGGATCCGGTTGCAGTTCGGGCACCGCTCGAACTCCTCCTGGCGGCGCATCTTCTGGAACATCATCGGCGGCACGGACAGGTGGCAGCCAAGGCACGTGCCGTCGTACGTGCGAGCGATCGCGACGGGCCTGCGCGTGCGGATCGACTCGTAGCGGCGGTACAGGACGACCGGCAGCTGGCTGACCACCTGCTGGCGGGCCTCGGCGCGCTGCGCGCGCTCGGCCTCGAGCGCGGCCAGCGACGCCTGCGTCCCCGGCGCGCTGCCATCGATCGCCCCCGCGAGCTCGACGCGCTTCGCCTCCGCCTGATCGATCGCGGCGCGCGCCCCCTCGGCGGCCGAGTTCAGCCGCTCGATCTCTTCCTCGCGATCGCGGTGCAGCTTGCGCAGCTCCTCGATCTCGCGCTGCGCCGCGTTCGACTCGCGCTCGTTGCGGGAGCGCTGGAGCTTCTCGCGCGAGCGCTCGATCTGGTTCGCCATCTGGCGGAACTCGATGACGAGCTCGGAGCGCGTCTTCTCCATCGTCGCCAGGGTCTCTCGATCGCCCTTCAGCCGCTCCTCTAGCCGCTTCAGCTCGGACCGCATCCCTTCCAGGCTGCCGCGCTGCTTGTCGAGCTGCTCATCGATGCGGCGGATGTCGCTGTCGATGGCCGACAGCTCTTCGAGGAATGCGATCTGCTCGCGGATGCTCACGTGATTCCTTGTCTCCTTCTGTTTCGTGGCTTTCGTGGGCCCACCTGGACTCGAACCAGGAACAGCCCGGTTATGAGCCGGGGGCTCTGACCGATTGAGCTATAGGCCCTGGTGCGAGGGCGAACCCGTGTTCGAGCCCGCCCGTTGAAGCACCGGCGGACAACGTAGTCCAAGCGGCGCGCCGTTGGAAGGGGAGCGGTTTGACCGGACCGGGTTGGCCGCACCGCCGCCATGGTTCCAGCGCGGTCTGCGCCGGCCCGGCCGCCAAGGAGCCAGCCGCCGGGCGGCGCGGCGCCCCCGGGCCGCGCCGGCCCATCGCCGGCGCAGAGCCGCCCACGCCACGCCCAGGCGGCCCCCTCACCGACCCTACCGCCCGCCCGGATCGGCCATCGGGCTGCGGCGCGGGATCCGTGCTGTCTTGTCCGCCGGCGCCACGGCCTTGCCGCCGTCGAGCGTGTCGGCGCAGCACCGGAACCCGACCTGGTAGAAGCGGAACCACCGGTTGTGCGTCGAGGTGACCGGGCGGCACCTCGACCGGATCGGCCCCCAGTAGCCCCCCTTCAGCGTCGACCGGAACGGCTTGTCGTCCAGCTTGCCGAGCGAGTTGTTGACCCACTCGTCGACGTTGCCGGTCATGTCGCGCACGCCGAAGGGGCTCACGCACCGGCGCATCTCCCCGGACGCGACGCGGCGGTCGAGCCGCTCGACCTCCGCGGAGATCTTCCACGGGTCGGAGAACACCTCGAGCACGGGCATCGCGATCTTCCGGTCGATGTTGCAGGCCTCGGGGTCGCGCGCGACCCCGTAAGGATAGGGCCACATCTGCGGGCCCTCGCACGCGAACTCCCACTCCTCGACGGAGCAGAGCCGCTTGCCCTCGGCCCCGCAGGCGCGCTCCGCGTCGAGCCAGCTCACCATCACCGCCGGGCGGACGCCCTCGATGTTCGGGTACTCGAAGACGTCGATGCAGAAGCGCCGGTGCTGGAGGCGCCCCTCGCAGAGGACCTCGGGCTCGAACCGCGCGCAGATGTCCTTCTCCTTGTCGATGTAGGCCGCGCAGTGGTGCCCGACGTAGGGGCAGTAGATGCCGTCGACGAGCACCATCCCCGCGTGGCACGCCGTGGCGCTCGCCGGGTTGACGCGCACGTACGCGGGCAGCGGCGGGGGCGCCGGCGGCGCGAGCGCGGACAGGGGCGGCGCCGGCTCCGGCGGGGCGACGCTCACCGGCGGCGCCGCGCTCGCGGCGTCGAGCGGCTCCCGCGGCCTCTGGAAGCGGGGAGCAAAGAGGAGCGCGCTCACCAGGGCNTGGAAGCGGGGAGCAAAGAGGAGCGCGCTCACCAGGGCGGCGACGGCGAGGGCGGCGATGAAGGCGATGCGCTCGCGCATGTCAGTCGTACACGTCGTCCTTCTCGCCGTCGCGATCGATGAACGGCCGCGGCGGAGGCGTGACGACGCCGTCGACCGTGTCGGCGCAGCAGCGGAAGCCGGCCTGGTAGAACTTGAAGGTCGGCCCGTGCCCCCCGGTCGTGAGGCGGCAGGTGTTCCGGACCGGCCCCCAGTAGCCGCCGTTGAGCGTGGCCGGGCGCGCCGTGTCCGGGTCGTCGGCGAGGTTGTCGGTCCACTCGTCGACGTTACCGGAGAGATCGTACGCGCCGTAAGCGCTGATGCAGTTCGGGTGCGACCCGATCGGATCGGCCTGCCACAGGCGGGCGATCTCGCCCTCGCGCGTCGCCTCGTCATGGATCGCGCCGATGTCGAACGCGATCGCGGCGCGGTCGATGTTGCAGGGGCTGGGCGTGCGCACGAAGCCCCAAGGATACGGCAGGCGCTTCGGCCCTTCGCAAGCGAGGATCCACTCGGAGCGCCGGCAGAGCCGCTTGCCCGCCGAGGCGCAGAGCGACCTCGCCTCGTGCCAGTCGACGTACACGCGCGGGAGCTCGCCGACCCGGTTCGGCCACTCGTGGCGGTCGATGCAGAAGCGCCGGGGATCCACGGCGGCCTGGCACCGGGCGCCGCGCGCGTACTCGGGGCAACCGTGGCCGACCCCGTCGCCTCCGCGCGCGCAGATGTACGGGAGCGACGGGCAGAAATCACCCTCCACGAGGGTCATGTCGGCCGGG
>NZ_JEMA01001072.1 GCF_001589285.1 Sorangium cellulosum
CAGCCCCGCCGACCGCGCAGGCCCAGCCGTCCGCGCCGGCCGAGCCAGCGCGGCTGCGGTACCGGCTCCGGCGCAAGGGCCTCGTGCTCTCGCTCGAGCGCATGATCGTGCACGCGAGCGGCGCCGAGGAGCCGCTCCGGGTCTCGCTCGCCAGCCTCGCGGGCCGGGTCACGAGGGCCCCGACGAGCCCCGACCGGCCCGGGCCGAAGCTGCCCGAGCTCTACCCGACGCACGAGGACCTCGCGGTCGACCGGCTCGTGGGCACCAAGCAGCACGGGTATTTCCCCTCGGATCGCCAGCCCGAGCTCTTCGCCGCGCTGGCCGGCGTCGCCGACGTGAAGCTCGACGGCGCGCCCGTCCGCGTCTCCAGCGAGGCGATCGGCCCCCGCGCCACGGTCCGCGATCACGACGACGGCGTCGCGCTCGTCGTGGAGCGGGACCCGCGCATCGACGAGGTGATCGCGTCGGGCGTCGTCCGCTGCGGCGGCACGCTGCACCTGCTCCGCGAGATGGACCTCACCGGCCCGAAGCTCGATCGCCTCCCGCTCCGGCGGGTGTTCCCGCGGGGCGATCTCGGCAAGCTCGTGACCCAGGTCCTGCCGGAGCTCACGAAGCGCGTCCCGGTCACCGTCCAGAGCCAGCGCCTGCCCCGCCCGGGCGGCGCGTCGCGGCCGCGGATCCTGCTCGAGCTCAGCCAGAAGGATCACACGCTCTCGGTCGTGCCCAGCCTCGTGTACGGCGACCCGCCCGAGGCGCGCATCGAGAACGGCCGGCTCGTGCACCTGTCCGGCCCGGTGCCGGTCCGCGACGAGGCCGCGGAGCGCGTGCTGCTCGTCCGGCTGCGCGACGAGCTGCACCTCATCCCGGGCCGCCGGGTCGATTTCGACGGCGCCGAGGCGGTCCGCTTCGCAACGCGCCTCGAGGCGTGGGACGCCCGCGCCTTCGCCGAGGCGCGGGGCGAGCTGTTCGGCAGGGCCGAGCTCGTGCCGCGCTTCGTCATCGACGACCGCACGTTCGACGTCGACTTCGAGCTCGCGACGGGGCGGGACGGCGACGACGAGGGCGGCGGCGCGCCGCGGAAGCGCGCGGACGCCGCGGCCGTGATCCGGGCGTGGCAGGACGGCCTGCCGCTCGTGCCGCTCCTCGGCGGCGGCTGGGCGCCGCTGCCCGCGGCGTGGCTCGAGAAGTACGGCGCGCGCGTCGCCGACCTGCTCGCGGCGCGGCGCGACGACAAGGAGGTGCCGCCCGCGGCGCTCCCGGCGCTCGCCGCGCTGTGCGACGAGATCGAGCACCCGCGCCCGTCCGGCTTCGACAAGCTGATGCCGCTGCTCGACGGCTTCGCGTCGCTCCCCGAGGCGCCGCTGCCCGCCGACCTCACCGCGACGCTGCGCCCGTACCAGCGCCGCGGCGTCGACTGGCTGTCGTTCCTGCGCGACGCCGGCCTCGGCGCGGTGCTCGCCGACGACATGGGGCTCGGCAAGACGCTGCAGACGCTCTGCGCTGTGCGCGGGCGGACGCTCGTCGTGTGCCCGCGCAGCGTCGTCCACAACTGGGCCGACGAGATCCGGCGGTTCCGCCCCGCCCTCCGGTTCGCGATCTACCACGGCGCGCGGCGCGCGCTCGACCCCGCGGCCGACATCACGCTGACGACGTACGCCGTGCTCCGCAACGACGTCGAGCTGCTCGCGGCGCAGGCGTGGGACGTGGTGGTGCTGGACGAGGCGCAGGCGATCAAGAACCCCGACAGCCAGGCGGCGCGGGCCGCCTTCGCGCTCCGCGCCGAGCTGCGCGTGGCGCTGAGCGGCACGCCGGTCGAGAACCGCCTCGACGAGCTCTGGAGCCTGCTGCACTTCACGAACCGCGGCCTGCTCGGCGGGCGCAGCGCCTTCCAGGACCGTTATGGCCGGCCGATCGCCGAGGGCGCGGCGGGCGTGGCGGCGGAGCTGCGGCAGAAGATCCGCCCCTTCGTGCTGCGGCGCCTGAAGCGCGAGGTGGCGCCCGAGCTGCCGCCACGCTCGGAGATGGTGCTCTACTGCGAGCTCGAGGAGCCCGAGCGCGAGCTCTACGAGGCCGTGCGCGCGGCCACGCGCAAGGACGTGGTGGCGCGGCTCGCGGAGGGGGCGAGCGTCATGGCGGCGCTGGAGGCGCTGCTCCGCCTGCGCCAGGCGGCCTGCCATCCGGCGCTGATCCCGGGATCGAGCGCCGGAGACGCGGGCCCGGCGTCGCGGACCACGCCGTCGTCGAAGGTGATGCGGCTTCTCGAGGCGCTGGAGGAGTGCGTGGCGGATGGCCACAAGGCGCTCGTCTTCTCGCAGTGGACGTCGCTGCTCGACCTCGTCGAGCCGCACCTCACCGCGGCGGGGATCCCGTTCAACCGGCTGGACG
Organism: Sorangium cellulosum; assembly: GCF_001589285.1. Taxonomy (GTDB): domain Bacteria; phylum Myxococcota_A; class Polyangia; order Polyangiales; family Polyangiaceae; genus Sorangium; species Sorangium cellulosum_G. The sequence continues at coordinate 2,386 of NZ_JEMA01001072.1, forward strand.
GCTCGACGCGCGATCGCGCCGGGGTGGTCGGGGCGTTCCAGTCGGCGGGCGGCCCGCCGGTGATGCTCATCTCGCTCAAGGCGGGCGGCACCGGCCTGAACCTGACCGCGGCGGATCACGTCTTCCTGCTCGACCCGTGGTGGAACCCTGCGGTCGAGGACCAGGCGGCCGATCGCGCCCACCGCATCGGGCAGCACCGCCCGGTGATGGTGCACCGGCTCGTCGCGAAGGACACCGTCGAGGAGGGGATCCTCGCGCTGCAGGAGCGCAAGCGCGCGATCGCGGGCGCCGCGCTGGGCGAGGCGGACCGGGCGGTGGCGCTCACGCGGGAGGACCTCCTCGCGCTGCTGCAGTAGGGCGCGGGGGCCCTCCGCGAGGGGCGTTCACGCCATGGGGCCGCGGCGGCGCGCGGTTGCGGGCACCGAGCGGTCATGGGATGAGCGGGCGTGATGCGCACCTCCACGCTCCCCCTCGTCGCGTTGCTGACGTCGCTCGCTGCGTGCACCGGCAACGGCCCGCGCGAGCCAGCGCCCGAGCCGAGCCCGCCCGCCTCGCCCGCGGAGCCCGCAGAGCGACCCTCGACGCAGGCGCCGACGACGCAGGCGCCGGCGACGCAGGCGCCGACGACGCAGGCGCCGACGACGCAGGCGCAGACCACGACCCCGACGCCCGGCGGCGACGCGCTGCTCGGCACCTGGAGATCCGCCGCGTGCGCTCCCCGCAAATACGAGCGCGTGCTCTCGTTCGCGGAGGACGGCGGCTTCACCGCGGAGGATCGCGTCTCTCCCTGCCCGCCGCGGGTCGCGTGCGTCTGGTCGGGCATCGTCCACCGCAAGGGGGCCTTCAAGCGCTCCGGCGACACCGTCTCGCTCTCGGTCGCCGAGGCGTCGCAGGGGCCGGGCGGCCAGCCGTTCCCGACAACGCTCACCGTCGACGCGGCGGGCGGGCTCGCCGAGACGGGCGAGAACGGCAAGCCCTGCCCGTACCAGCGCTGATCCTCCCGCCTCCAGGCCCCACCTCGTCGCCCTCGCGCGCCCTCCGTGGCCGCTCGTGGCCGCCGGTTCGCGCCTGGGCGCCCGCGTGCTAGCACCCCCGCTTCGATGAGCTCCGAGAGCGAAGCTGCCGGCGCAGGCCGGCCGTTCACCCCCGCCGAACTCGACGCCTGCCTGAGGGTGCTCGAGTCCCTGGTCGACGATCGCGCGCAGCTCGCCTCGATCAGCGCCGAGGACCGCCGCCGCCTCCTCCTCGCCGCCGGTCGCGTCTCGCGCCCCGAGCGCGCCGAGCAGCGGGAGCTCGCCAGGGCGTTCCGCAAGGGCGACCGGCGCGCGCAGCGGTCGGCCGACACAGCGCTCCTCGACGCTGTCGGCATCCGCGCCGCCCGCCGTGAGCCCGTGTTCCGCACGCCGGACGCCCCCTCGCTCGCCCCTCCCGCCGCGCCCGTCGCCGCGGCCCCCGCGCTGGGCTCACCGCCTCCCGCGCCCCCGGCCGCAGGTGAGCCCGCGCCGCCGAGCGAGCGCGGCGCGCCGGAGCTCGCGAAGCCGCGCAAGTGCTATGTCTGCAAGGCCGAGTTCCGCAAGGTGCACTTCTTCTATGATTCGATGTGCGGCGCCTGCGGCGACTTCAACCACGCGAAGCGCAGCCAGACGGCGCCGCTCGACGGCCGCGTCGCGCTGGTCACCGGCGCCCGCGTCAAGATCGGCTATCAGGCGGCGATCCTGCTGCTCCGCGCCGGCGCGCGGGTGATCGTCACGACCCGCTTCCCGCACGACGCCTCCCGCCGCTTCTCGGCCGAGCGCGACTTCGACGTCTGGGGCTCGCGCCTCTCCATCTACGGCCTCGACCTCCGCCACACGCCGAGCGTCGAGCGCTTCACGCGCCACCTCCTCCACACGCTCGATCGCCTCGACTTCATCATCAACAACGCCTGTCAGACCGTGCGCCGCCCGCCGGGCTTCTACGGCCACCTCATCGAGGGCGAGGCCGCGCCCGTCCATGCGCTCCCGGAGGCCGCGCGGCCGCTGCTCCAGGAGTACGACGGGCTCCGCGCGCGCGGCGCGCTCCCCCTCATCGCGGGCGGCGACCCCTCCGCCGGCCTCCGCGAGCCCGCGCTGCTCTCCCAGATCCCCGGCCCCGGCGACGAGCCGCTCGACGACGTGCTCTTTCCGAAGGGCCGTTACGACGCCGATCTCCAGCAGGTCGATCTCCGCACGATGAACAGCTGGCGATTGACGCTCGCCGAGGTCCCGACCGTCGAGATGCTCGAGGTCCAGCTCGTCAACTCGGTCGCCCCCTTCGTGCTGAACTCCCGGCTCAAGCCGCTCATGGTGCGACACCGCACCTTCGACAAGCACATCGTCAACGTGTCGGCGATGGAGGGGCAGTTCTACCGCCGTTACAAGACGGACAGGCACCCTCACACCAACATGGCAAAGGCCGCCCTCAACATGATGACGCGCACCTCCGCGCCCGACTACGCGAAGGACGGCATCTTCATGAACAGCGTGGACACCGGGTGGGTCACGGACGAGGACCCCGCGGCGCTCGCCGCCCGGAAGCTGGAGGAGCACGGCTTCCACCCGCCGCTCGACATCGTCGACGGCGCCGCCCGCATCTGCGACCCGATCTTCTCCGGGCTGCTGACCGGCCAGCACATGCACGGCCAGTTCCTCAAAGACTACATGCCAACCGACTGGTAAGCGCCCACCGGCGCCCCTCCCTGCCGCATACGCCCCTGCGGCCCGCGAACGCCCGCACCGATCCTGGCGTCTCTGCTCAGCGCACCTCCAGCGCCGCGCCGCCGCGTTTGGCGCACCTCCACCGACCACGCCTCCACCGCTGCGCCGTGGCGAACTCGGCTTTGACGCTCTGCATCCTTTTTATTGACAGTCGAGAACGCCCGCTGATAAGCGTTCACTTAACACTTACGAGGAGGGAGCGTTTCCGATGGAGACCCTGATCCACAATCCGCTGACCCGCTTCCTCATCCAGGCGTTCCTGATCATCGCGTGCGCGCGCCTCGTGGGCCTGATCGCCCGCAAGCTGGAGCAGCCGATGGTCATCGCCGAGGTCACGGCGGGCATCCTGCTCGGCCCGTCGCTGTTCGGCTGGCTCTTTCCGGGGCCGTCGGCGGTCGTGTTCGCCCAGGAGTCGCTGCCGCTCCTCAAGCTGGTGAGCGAGGTAGGGCTCATCGTCTTCATGTTCCTCATCGGGCTGGAGCTCGACCCGAAGCTCTTGCGCGGGCGCGGCCACGCCTCGGTGATCATCAGCCACACGAGCATCGTCGTGCCGTTCGCGCTGGGCGGCCTCCTCGCGCTTTACCTGTACCCGCGGCTCTCCGACAGCTCCGTGCCGTTCATGTCGTTCACGCTCTTCATGGGCGTGGCCATGAGCATCACGGCCTTCCCGGTGCTCGCGCGCATCCTCACCGAGAAGCGCCTGCTGCGCACGAAGGTCGGCGCCCTCACGATCACGTGCGCCGCCGTCGACGACGTGACGGCCTGGTGCGTCCTCGCCTTCGTCGTCTCGATCGCGCGCGCCACCGGGCTCGTGGGCGCGGTGTGGACCACCCTCTTCGCCGTCGTCTACATCGGCGGCATGCTGTTCCTGGTCCGCCCCTTCCTCGCCCGGCTCGGCGAGCGCGGCGCCAGCAAGGAGGGCCTCTCCCAGGACCTCGTCGCCGTCACGCTCCTCCTGCTCATCGTGTCGAGCTGGGTGACCGAGATGATCGGCATCCACCCGCTGTTCGGCGCGTTCATGCTGGGCGCGATCATGCCGAAGAGCACCGGCTTCGCGAAGAGCCTGGCCGAGAAGCTCGAGGACTTCGCGGTGGTCTTCCTGCTGCCGCTGTTCTTCGCCTACAGCGGCCTGCGCACCCACATCGGCCTGCTCAACTCGGCCGACGGCTGGATCATGTGCGGCCTCATCATCGTTGTCGCCTGCGTGGGCAAGTTCGGCGGCAGCGCCGTGGCCGCCCGCCTCACCGGCCTGCGCTGGCGGGAGGCCAGCGCGCTCGGCATCCTGATGAACACCCGCGGGCTGATGGAGCTCATCGTCCTGAACCTCGGGCTCGATCTCGGCATCATCTCGCCCAAGCTGTTCACGATGATGGTGCTCATGGCGCTGGTCACCACCTTCATGACCTCGCCCCTCCTGCGCTGGATCTACCCGCCGGAGGAGCTCGCCAAGGAGCTCGCCGACGTCCCGGATCGGACGCCGCTGCCCGTGGCGGCGGAGGTGTTCACCGTGCTCATGTGCGTCTCCTACGAGCGCACCGGCCCCGGCATGGTGACGCTCGCGAGCGCGCTCGCCGGCCGCGGCCCCGAGGCGCGGCGCCTCTACGCGCTCCGCCTCATCCCGCCCACCGATCGCGGCTCGTTCTACCTGGACCAGGGGCCCGATCGGCAGGGGACGACGGCGCTCTCGCCGCTGCTCTCGCGGGCCAAGGAGCTCGACGTCGAGGTCCGGCCGCTGTCGTTCGTCTCGCCCAAGCCGAGCCACGACATCTGCAACGTCGCCGACGTGAAGCAGGCCGACCTCGTGCTGGTCGGGTGGCACAAGCCGCTGCTCAGCCAGACGGTGCTCGGCGGCACTGTCTACGAGGTCATGCGCTGCGCCCGCAGCGACGTCGGCGTGCTCATCGATCGCGGGCTCTCGGCGGTCCGCAAGCTGCTCGTGCCCTTCCACGGCACGGCGCACGACAGGGCGGCGCTCGCCCTGGCCCGCCGCCTGGCGCAGCAGGTAGGCGCCGACGTCACCATCCTCCACGTGGTCAACCCGAAGCGCCGCGCCGACGACGCGATCGGCGCGCAGGAGACCGTCGACGAGGTGTTCGAGGGCGAGGAGGGCGGCGCGCTGCGGAAGGCCAAGGTGACGCTCAAGGTCGTCCACCACGAGTCGCCCGCGGACGCAGCCCTGGAGGAGTCGGCGCGCGGCTACGACCTCGTCCTCGTCGGCGTCGGGTCCGAGTGGGGCCTCGCGCAGCGCCGGTTCGGCATCCGCGCCGAGCACGTCATCCAGGGGTGCCCGACCTCGCTGCTCGTCGTGCGCTGCTACGAGCCCGCGGCGGTGCCCGCCCCGGCGCCGGCGCCCTCCCAGCCGATGCTCTCGACCGCCCTCACGGCCGGTCCCGATCGCACCTGACATCCCATGCCAGCGTTCTCCGACGTCGACAGCGCCACCCGCGCGCGCACCTTCGCCGAGTTCGGGGCCGCGCTGCGGCTCCTCCGGGTCGAGGCGGGCCTGAGCCTGCGGGCCCTCGCGCACCGCATCGGCGTCTCCAGCGCCTACCTGAGCCGCGTCGAGCACGGGCACGACGCCATCCCCACGCCCGACCGGCTCACGGCGATCGCGGGCGCGCTCGAGCTGCCCCCGGCGCTGCTCCTCGAGCTCGGCCACCAGGTCGAGCCGCTCGTCTCCCGCTACCTCGACCGCGTCCCCGCGGCGAACGCGCTCTTCGTCGAGCTCGCGCGCCGCAACCTGAGCGGCCCGCAGCTCGCGCGCGTCAAGGCGTTCATCGACGCCGAGTTCCCGGTGAGCGCGCCGTTCGGCGTGGCGCCCGCGCGGCGGCTCAGCGCGCTGCTCACGCCCGAGCGCATCGTGCTGCACCTCTCGTGCGCGCACATCGAGGACGTCATCGACGTCGCGGCGTCCCGGCTCGCCGCCCCCGGCGGCGCGCCGTCCGCGAGCGCGCTCGCCCAGGAGATCCTGCGGCGCGAGCGCGAGTCGCCCACCGCGCTCGGCAACGGCGTCGCCGTCCCGCACGCGATCGTCCCCGGCGCCTGCCAGGCGGCCGTGCTCGCGACGCTGGCCGAGCCGCTCGCCGTGCCCACGCCGGGCGGCGCCCCGCTCCGGCTGCTCGTCGTGCTCGTCTGCGGCGAGGGCGGCCGCGCGCACCTCGAGCTGCTCGCCCAGGTGGCCAGGCTCGCCAGCCACAACGCCGCCGACGCCCTGTGCGCCGCGCGCGACCCGGTGCAGCTCATCGACCAGCTCGCGCAGATCGAGACCGGCTGCGGCTGACGGGGGCGGCCCTCTCGAGATCGGCCCCCGCTGCGGCGCGCCTCGGGGCTGCGGTCACTCGACGCGGACGAGGCGCTGCACAACCGACGACCCGCCGCGCGCGTCGCGCACGACAGCGGTGATCGTGGCGATGCCCGGCTCGGCCGGCGGGATCCACGTCACGGCGTGGTCGCCGAGGTACCCCCTCGACGCGTCGCTCACGAGCTTGATGCCGCCGTCGATATCGCCCAGGTCGGCGAAGTAGCTGACCCAGACGATCTCCTTCAGCGCCTCCTGCTTCGCGTCGGGATCGGGGTCGGCCACGTCCTCCGGGATCATCGCCTCGATCGTGACAGTGCGGCACTCCTCGATCGGATCCCTCGCGTTGCACCCGACCTCGCGCCGCTCCTCCGCGCCGATGGGGCAGGGGGTCGCGGTGGACATCGTGGCGAAGTCCTCCGACATCTCCTCGCCGTCGAGCTCGAGCCCGTTCACCACGGGGTTCGCGTTCTGGCGCTCGTCGGCGAAGACGTAGACCTGCGTGTAGCCGGGGACGAAGCTGTCCGGCCCGAGCCGGCGACCCTCGCTGTCGAAGCAGCCGACGGGGAAGGTCCCCGCGCGCCCGGTGCCCTGGTCCTCCACCGGGCCGAGCCTCCCGGTGCAGGCGACGAAGAAGACGTAAGCGCTCCCGTAGGCCGGGCCCGAGGCCGGAGGCTTGCGATCGTCGAGGATGTCGTTCCCGATCCTGATCGTGTACGTGTCGCCGACGCTGGGGCGCGCGCCGTTGAGATCGGGCAGCGGGGCCGTCGGGTCACCCGCTCGCTGCCACGCCTCGAACGCGTCGGCGAGCTCGGCGAACTCCGGGTAGCAGCCGTAGTAGTCGTCCCCGATCGGGTTCTCGCACCCGCCGAACCAGGTGACAGTCACCGGCCGCGACCCGTCCTCGGGGCCGCCGAGCCCGTCCTGGACGTGGATCCGGAAGGTGACCTCGTCGCCGGGGTTGGCGTACGGCTTGTCGGCGACCACCGCGAAGACGCGGAGCCCGTCCACGAGGCTCGGCGGGTCGAAGCCCGCGACGCACCCGGCGGAGATCGCCGGCGCGGCGACCGCGCTCAGCGCGAGCGTCCCGAGCAACGCGCGCCGCCACCTTCGCCCGCGACCCGCGCCGGCGTGCCGCGCCGCGCCGCCCGTCGATCGCGTCGGTCGCATCTCAGAACTCTCCTCGCAGCCCGAAGCTCGGCAAGATGGGCAGCCCCGTGACGTACTGGCGGGCCGTATAATTGAAGTTGTACTGGATCGCTTCGCTGTTCGCGTTGTTGTAGACGTTCTGCACGTCGAGGTAGGCCGACAGCTTCCAGGTCCTGAACTTCCACGTCTTGTCGAGCCGCACGTCGAGCTGATGGAACGCCGGCAGCCGCTCGCTGAACGGGGTCGAGAACGGGATCGCCGTATACGTCCCGGTGGGCGCGTAGAAGAGCGCGTTGGTGCGGTACGGATCGCAGCTCAGCTCGTTCACGTTGCACACGTTGGGCGTGACCAGGTTGCCGGAGACGAGGCGGAACCGGGCGCCGAACTCCCAGCCGTCGCCGAGGCGGTAGCTGCCGAGCACCGTCAGGATGTGGGTCTGGTCGAACGAGACGAGCCGCTCCGCCTCGCCGGGCCCGGGCACCCGCGTGCTGCGGGACAGCGTGTACGCGGCCCAGCCGAAGAAGCGATCGTCGGGCTTGTACTTGAGGAGGAACTCGCCCCCGATCACCCGGCCGGACCCGACGTTCTGGTAGTCGAGCTGCGCCGTCCCGGGCTGGTTCACGCCGACGACGAGCTCGTCGAGCTGCTTGTAGAACCCCTCGGCCGACGCCTCGATGTTCCGGGTCACGTCCTGCTCGACGCCGGCCGCGTAGTGCAGCGCCCGCGTCGCCTTCAGGCCCGGGTTGCCGAGCGGCGGGATCACCTCCTGGAACTGCGGCGGCTGGTGGAACACGCCGACGCCGCCCTTCACCGTCGTCCGCGGGAACCCCGGGACCACGTCGACGCGCCCGTTGACGCGCGGGCTCACTGTCGCCTGCTGGTTCAGGTCCTGGTAGTCGAGGCGCACGCCGGGGACGATCTTCGCCCGGGGGCTCGGCGCGAGCTCGAGCTCGGCGTAGGCCGCGGGGTAGAAGAACTCGCCCTCGCGCGAGATCTCCTGGAGCGCGCGCGTCGAGAACGGCTGGTTCGGCGGCTCGCCGGGGCGGTTCGGCGCGGGGCCGCGGAAGTTCACCCCGTACAGGCCGGCGAAGACGTCGACGCCCGCGTTGAAGACCACGCCCTTCGACATGCGCCGCGAGTACTCGAGGCGGCCGGAGAGCGTCTTCAGATCGATCTGGAAGTAGATCGGCCCGATCCCGAAGTCGGCGTCGTCGCGCGCGATCGCGAGCACGCCGTCGAGCCGGTCCTTGTCGGTGAGCTCGTGGTCGTAGCGGAGCTGCAGCCGCTGAAACGCTGTGTGCAGACCGACGTCGCCGGAGAGCGCCGGCTCGCTCGGCTGCGGATCGGCGAGGAGCAGCTCGAGGGCGTCGTCCGCGCCGAAGAACGTGAGGCGGAGGCGCGACGACGGCGTCGGCTCGGTCTCGAGGAGGACCTGGTAGTCGTAGTAGACGGGCGCCTGGGTCACCCCGGCGCCCGCGGCCTCGAGCACCGGGCCGAAGGAGTCGCCGATGTAGCTCCGCCGGCCGCCCACCATGAAGCGGGTGTTCTCGAGGAACGGCACGGGCCCCTCGAGCAGGACGCGCGCGTCGATGAGGTCCACCTGCGCGAGGCCGTGGAGCTTGCCGTCCTTGCTCGGCGAGCGCAGCGAGACGTCGACGATGCCGCCCTGCACGCGGCCGTACTTGGCGCTGAAGTTGCCGGGGTAGAAGTCGATCTTCTCCAGCATCTCGGTCGGCACGACCGAGGAGAGGCCGCCGAAGTGGTAGATGAGCGGCACCTGCGTGCCGTCGACGAAGGTCTGTGTGTCCTGCGGGCCGGAGCCGCGCACGATCAGCAGGCCGGCGAGCGTCGGCGGGCGCGCCACGCCCGGCAGGTTCTGGATCGAGCGCAGCGCGTCGCCGTTGGTGCCCGGGATGCGGTTGACCTCGCGCTGCTCGAGCGTGCGCTTCGTGACCTCGCGCGGCGGCCGATCGCCGCGGACGGTGACCTCGAGGCCCTCGCCGCGGGGCAGGAGCCGGTACTTCACCTCGATCTGCTCGCCGGCGGTGATGTCCTCCTCGACGGAGAGCGGCTCGAAGCCGGGCGCCGCGACGGTGACCTGGTAGCGCCCCGGCGGCAGGTCGAGGAAGGCGAAGCTGCCGCGCTCGTCGGTCGTGACCTCCGGCGCCGCGGCGGAGGGCGGCGCGCC
>NZ_JEMA01001073.1 GCF_001589285.1 Sorangium cellulosum
GCCCTTCGCGCCAGCGCCCGCGCGCGGCGACGCCCCGCGCGCCGCCGACGCCGCGGCGGATCGCGCCGGCGCTTCCGTGGCGGCGTCGGCTGACCGGAAGCCGGGCAAGGAGAGCGCCAGCATCGTGAGCAGCAGGGGGAGCGGTCGAGGCACACCGGTCCGTTACGGGGTTTCTGCGGGCAGGGCCAAAAAGCCGGCGGCCCTGCCGCGCCCTGCGGTGGAGCGACCGTGGACGTACGAGCACCTCGATCTGCAGGCGATCTGTAGGCGAGCACGCGGGGGCTGCGCGCTGCCCGGCGCGGCTCGACGCGCGGCGCCGCGGCGCGACGAGCACGGCCGGCGCCGCCCGGCCCCTGTGCCGCGCTGCGGCGCCGGCGTGATGGCGTGCTGCGGCGGCAGCGGAGGCTTTTGCCACGCGGCCAGTTGGGCTACCTCTCGTGCGGCCATGGACAAGGTCTACAAGAGCGCGCTGGATGCGGTGAGGGACATCCCGAGCGGCGCCACGGTCCTCGCGGGCGGCTTCGGCCTCTGCGGCATCCCGGAGAACTGCATCGCGGCGCTCCGGGAGCTCGGCACGAAGGATCTCGTGGTCGTGTCCAACAACTGCGGCGTCGACAGCTTCGGGCTCGGGGTCCTCCTCCAGAACCGCCAGATCCGGAAGATGATCTCGTCGTACGTCGGCGAGAACAAGGAGTTCGAGCGGCAGTACCTGAGCGGGGAGCTCGAGGTCGAGCTCACGCCGCAGGGCACGCTGGCCGAGCGCATCCGCGCCGGCGGCGCCGGGATCCCCGCGTTCTACACCCCGACGGGCGCGGGCACGGCCATCAGCGAGGGCGGGCTGCCGGTGCTCTACGACGCCAGCGGCGCGGTGAAGAGGTACTCCGAGAAGAAGGAGATCCGGCAGTTCGACGGCCGCGACTACGTGCTCGAGCCGGCCATCCGCGGCGATTACGCCCTCGTGAAGGCCTGGCGGGGCGACCGGTTCGGCAACCTCGTCTACCGCCACACGGCCATGAACTTCAACCCGATGATGGCGATGGCCGCGAAGGTGACGGTCGCCGAGGTCGAGGAGCTCGTGGAGGTCGGCTCGCTCGACCCGGACCACATCCACACGCCCGGGATCTTCGTGCACCGGATCTTCCAGGGCGAGCGCTACGAGAAGCGGATCGAGCGGCGCACGGTGCGGAAGGCTTCGGCGGCCTAGCCGCGCGCGGCGCAGGGACAGGGGACACGATGGGACTCACGCGGGAACAGATCGCGCAGCGCGCCGCGCTGGAGCTCAGGGACGGCTACTACGTCAACCTCGGCATCGGGATGCCGACGCTCGTCGCCAACTACATCCCCGCCGGGATCGAGGTGGTGCTCCAGAGCGAGAACGGGCTGCTCGGCATCGGCCCCTACCCGGTCGAGGGGTCGGAGGACCCGGACCTCATCAACGCCGGCAAGGAGACGGTGACCATGCTGCGCGGGTCGGCGATCTTCTCGAGCGCCGAGTCGTTCGCGCAGATCCGGGGCGGCCACATCGACCTCGCGATCCTCGGGGCCATGGAGGTCTCCGAGAAGGGCGATCTTGCCAACTGGATGATCCCCGGCAAGATGGTGAAGGGGATGGGCGGGGCGATGGATCTCGTGGTGAGCGCGAAGCGCGTCGTCGTGATCATGGATCACGCGGCGAAGAACGGCGCGCCCAAGATCCTGAGCGAGTGCGCGCTGCCCCTCACCGGGCGGGGCGTCGTCCACCGGATCATCACCGACCTCGCCGTGCTCGACGTGACGCCCGAGGGGCTCATGCTGCGCGAGCTCGCGCCCGGCGTGAGCGCCCGAGAGGTTCAGGAGAAGACACAACCAACGCTCCGGGTCCCCTCCGACGTGAAGGAGATGGACCTCGGGAGCGCCTGAAGGTGCGCCGATGACCTGGCCCGAAAAGACCCTGCCGACGACCGACGCGAGCGAGAAGCGCTCGCTGGGAGCGGGCGTGTTCCGTCGCTGCGACGGCTGCGCGCACACGCACGACGCCGCCGAGCTCGCGCGCACCTTCGAGGTGTGCTCGCAGTGCGGCCACCACCACAAGCTCGACGCCGACGGCTGGCGGCGGCTCCTGCTCGACGACGGCGAGCTCGCCCAGTGGGACGACCACCTCGCCCCGAACGACCCGCTCCGGTTCAGCGACGGCAAGAGCTACCGCGACCGCGTCGCGGCGCTCCACAAGAAGGGCCGCGCGAAGGAGGCGATCGAGATCGGCCGGGCCCGGATGGGCGGCCGCGACATCGCGTACGGCGCGTTCGTCTTCGCCTTCATGGGCGGGAGCATGGGCTCGGTCGTCGGCGAGAAGATCGCCCGCCTGTTCGAGCGCGCGGCCCGCGAGGAGCTCCCGGTGGTGCTGCTCCAGTCGTCGGGCGGCGCGCGCATGCAGGAGGGCATCCTCTCGCTGATGCAGATGGCGAAGAGCGTGTCCGCGCTCGAGCGGTACCGCAAGACGCGGCTCCCGTTCTTCTCGGTGCTGCTCCACCCGACGACGGGCGGCGTCGCGGCGAGCTTCGCCTTCCTCGGCGACGTGAACATCGCCGAGCCCAAGGCGCTCATCGGCTTCGCCGGGCCCCGGGTCATCGAGAACACGATCCGGCAGACGCTGCCGGAGGGCTTCCAGCGGGCCGAGTTCCTGCTCGAGCACGGGATGGTCGACGCCATCGTGCCGCGCCTCGAGATGAAGGCGTACCTCGGGACGCTGCTCCATCACCTCGCAGACGGTCGCCGGGCGCGGCGATGAGCTCCGCGGCGCCGCGGCTCCCGGCGCTGCTCGCGGCGCTGGGGCAGCGGGCGCCGCGCGGCATGGTGCTCGGGCTCGACCGGGTGCGCGAGGCGCTCGCGGCGCTCGGCGACCCGCACGCCGGCCTCGCCGCGGTGCACGTCGCCGGCACCAACGGCAAGGGCAGCGTGTGCGCGATGGTCGAGTCGATCGCGCGCGAGGCCGGGCTCCGCGCCGGCCTCTACACGTCGCCGCACCTGTCGCGCTTCGCCGAGCGCATCCGCATCGGCGGGGAGATGATCGGCGACGCGGCGCTCGAGGCCGCGCTCTCGGCCGCGCTCGAGCGGGTCCCCTCGCCGCTCACGTTCTTCGAGGCGCTGACGGTGGCCGCGTTCGTGGCGTTCCGCGACGCCGGGGTCGACCTCGCGATCCTCGAGGTGGGGCTCGGCGGGCGGCTCGACGCGACCAACGTGATCGCGGCGCCGCTCTGCACGGCGATCACGTCGATCGCGTTCGATCACGAGGCGCTGCTCGGCCCGACGCTGGCCGACATCGCCAGGGAGAAGGCCGGCATCCTGAAGCCGGGCGCGCCCGCGGTGCTCGGCCCGCTCGACCCCGAGGCGGACGCCGCGATCGAGTCGGCCGCGCAGGCCGTCGGCGCCGGGCCGCGCGTCCGC
>NZ_JEMA01001074.1 GCF_001589285.1 Sorangium cellulosum
TCAGAAGTTACTGTCGCTTGACACGGTGAGATCCGGCGCGGCCTTGAACCCAGAGGGTGCCGCTATCAGATGCCATGCTGCCAAGCGGTTAAGAGGAGGAGTTCCGGATGAAGCGCCACGATTCCATTCTTGATGTCCTTGTTCGCATGCGAGCGCCCGGAGAGCTCGCGAACTCAATACGCATCGCGCCGCCAAGGCGCGCACGCCCGACCTGGCGATGCACGAGGATGACCGGACGCTGCTCCTAGCCGCGTGGTCGCTGTACCGGCGCGAGCGGTAGGTCTCCCGGTGACAGCGGCGCGCTAGATTGGTGCCAGAGCAGACAGCACGGCCGCGACGTCGAGATGGACGTCGGCGAGCTCGGGACCCTGAGGCCGCGCGCAGGTTGAAGTGACGCCCGCGCTCGACGGGCACGCTGTGGTCGAGCCGGCGCGCCGCCAGTTCGCGGAAGACGCCGGGCCCGGAGCGGTCGTACTGGAGCACCGTGTACGCGGCCGACACAGCGCCATCCCACTAATGGTTGTGCAGGGCCCAACTGCCATCCGCTGTCAACGGACGATGGCCGGCGATTGAAGCGCATGCGGCGGCCCGCCTCTCCGCATGGCGGGCCTATCGTTCAGCCACGTGGCAGATTCTCGAGGTTGTTCTTGGTTGTGTGATCTGGGTCAGTGGTGAGGTATGGATTGTGGTAGCAGTCCGATTTTGGGCAGTACCCCTTCTTGTTGATCTTTGCCTTGGGTTCCTTCTCCACCTCCGTATACCATTCGTTGTTTTCGTCAAGGCTGTCGACCACCTCCTTGTTTGTGTAGAATATTCCAATCTTCGTTACCACACCGATGATGTGTTCGTGGGTACTGCCATCCTTGTTCGTGACGCTCTGCTTCCGTACCTTCGTAACGTAATACGTTGCCATGTAATGATTTCCTTGAGATGTTTTCCGGTGCTAATTGGCTGTTAGTATTCGCAGTGTAAGGGTGGTCTCGTCGTGCCGTTGGCCCGTTCCATGTTTCTACCTAGAGCTGTTCATCGTGGAGCCTTCATGCTCCTCTTCGGCGCCCTCGCGGCCGATTTGTCGATTTCCATACACGATCACCTCTCGCTTCCAGACATCACGCATCACCCAGTCGCACGGCTTCATCATGTGACCAGCATCCGTGGCCTGCTGCAGCTCGTCGACTAAAAGGGCGCGCACCCGCCGCGCGTCAGCGTCATCATGGAGCACGCTGGGCAGCGGGATCGGGTGCTTATCGCGCACCGCCGAATCGGGTTACATGCCGTCGTCGAGCGCCTCCCACATAATCGGGTCGGGCTGCGTCCGGTCGACCTTGTACAGGAGATAAAGGTCTTTGGTCAGCTCCGCATCTGCGAGCGGAGCTCCGCCTCCTTGCGCAGCGGCGTTGTCTCCATCGACCTCAAGAGACCACCGCCGCCAAGAGCGGCGTCACCGCGTGCACCACCCGCGCCTCCCGATCCGCGTCCGTCGGCCGGCGCAGCTCGTTCCACAGATCCGCCTCGACCTTCTGCATCGCCGCCAAAAGCGCCGGCGCCTCCTCCGCCTCGCGGCGCACCGTCGCCCGCACCAGCACCCGCACCAGGTCGCCCTTCGCGTGCGCCTCCACTGGCGTCACTTGCCCGTCCGCGGTCATCGCATAGGCGTGCAGCGTTGTCGCATGCTCCGCATACGAGCCCAGCTCCCAGCGCACCGACTGCCGTGCAAGGACCAAGACGCCGAACAGCCCTTCGTACGGGCGTAGCGCTCCTTCCGGCCAGCGCACGTGCGCGGCGCCCACCGGTGCTTCTGACAGGCCGTGCGCCCGTAGCGCGCGGGTTACGGGGAGCACGTTGGTGCCCAACTGTTCGGCCTTCACGCCGTCGTCTCGCACGACCGGCATGCCACCGTAATCGCCGGCGGCCCAGGGCGAGCCCTCGATCGCCAGCACGTGCGCGGCCTTGGACGCTTCCACGACCTCGCCGTCCTGCTCCAGGAAATGCAGTGTCGAGAAGCCTTCGGCGGGCTTGGCGCCGAGGTAGTCCTCGGCTAACGCTGCCAGATCGGCCCACGTCGCCTGCCCGGGGTCGAGCGCACGGATCTCGTTCTGCTGCTTGGCATAGCGGTCGTGAAAGCCCTTCCACTGCTTGAAACCGCGTGTCACCAGATCGGCAATCTTCTCGCGTTCCTCGGGACTCAGTGGACCGACCGGGCCCTGGCCGAGGATGTCGGAGAGCTCTTCGGGTGGTACCAGCGACATTACCCGGCCGAAGAGCGCCTCGAAGCGCTCCTCCGACACGAGGGTGCTCGCGATCGTCTTCAGTTTTTCGCGGGCGCACGCATACGTGTCCACCTCGCGGCTATCCTTGACCACGATCGTGTCGACTAAAATAGTCCGCTTCGAAAGAAAGCGGTGTATACGACCGACGCGCTGCTCCAGATCCATGGGATTCCAGGGGATGTCGAGGTGCACCAGACGGCGGGCGACCTGGAGATTGATGCCCTCTCCACCCGCCCGCGACGACACAAGACATCTCGGGCCGTTCGGGTCCCAGAAGCGCTGTATCTGTTCGGCGCGCTCCTCCTCGGACTGACCTCCCAGGATCATCGCTGGCCGGTGTCCCGTCTTACGCGCGAGCCAGCCTGCCACGGCTGTCACCGTCTCGATCGGCTGCGCGAAGAGGACGACTTTCTCTTCGCCGGCGGGTCGCAGCACGCGCTCAAAGACGAAGTCCCACTTGGCATCTCCCGAAGCGCCGTGAATGGCGACGCCGTCGCGCAGGAGCTCAGAAAGCAGCGCGAGGTCCGGGCGCCAGCGGCCTTCCTCATCCATCTCCTCGATGTCTTCCACGTCGGCCTGATCGATCTGCTGTTTGACCTCGTTCGCGATTCGCGCGAAGAGGCGGTCGATCGGCTCGTCCTGTACGCCGCGCCGGTAGGGCCGTATCGCGCCGATAGCCTCACGCAGCCCTGGCAACGACTCCAGCTTACAGCCGGCGCGAAGCGCCTGCCGCACCAAGTATCCGAGACCTGCTTGTACGCTTGATGTGGCCCACTGAAGCGCCTGACCGGCTCGCCACCCCGCGGCACGTCGTTGCGCCGATCGGTCCGCTGCCTCGCGGCTGCCCGGTTCGAATAGCTCGTGGATATCAGCGAGCCATCGGCGGTGCTCAAGGCCCAAGTCGAGAACGAGAGGTGGGTTGACACGACGGCCAGGGAAGAGCGGTTGACCATCCCAGTCATGCACGTCCTCTTTTGTGCGATAGAGCACACGGCCAGCAAGCTGCGACTCGACCTCCCCCTTGGCTTGCAACAGCCGCAGGAGGTTGCGAAAGCGGTCCGGGTTGCCCTGGTGCGGAGTGCCACTCATGAGAAGGAGGCGGCCATCCTCGCCGAGGCGCTCCGCGAGCTTCTGCACCAACTTGTACTGCGCCACGGGGCTTCCACCGCCGGGAGCCCAGTCCGAGAGGTGATGGCACTCGTCGACCACGATCATGTCCCACGGCGGCGCCGCCAGGACCTCATCGATCCGGCCTTTGTGGCAGGCGCGGTGGATGCTCGCGACGACGCGCGCATCGTCGAGCGTGGCGTCGCGCTCGCCCGTCGACACCCAGGAGCGGAAGAGAAGATCGAGCTTCGAGAGCTCGCTCCGGACGTTGCGCACGAGGCGTGCAGGAGCGAGGTAAAGCACCCGCGCACCGGGCCGCTCCGTGATGAGCGCCTTGATCAAGAGCGCGGCCTCTACCGTCTTGCCCAGGCCGACCTCATCGGCAAGCAGCACGCGGCGTAGCGAGGGCTGCTCGCGGATGTGCTGCACCACGCTCGCCTGGTGGGCGAGCGTCACAATCGGCTGCGCCTCCAGCCGTCGCTGCGGATCCTCGACGATCAGGAACCACGCCGCTAGGCGCGCGAGGCTCCGACGCGTAAGCGCCGACCAGTTGTCACTCGGAGGCGTGGCGAGCAGCTCGGACGGCGAGGGGCACGCCTGCACACGGCGAGCGTCCACGTTCATCTCCACGCCGGAGGGCGCCGTTTCGCTCGATGCCCAGAAGCGACGTGGAGGGCGGAGCAGATCCAGCTCCTCGATGCCGAAGTTGTCATAGCTTTTGAGCAGGGCGTAGAGCTGAGGCTCACCCGCCTTTCGGAAGAGCACGCGCGCGGCGCTCATGCATACACCGCGTAATTCGCGCCCCTCGGGCGAGCGTCGAGGATTGCATCAATCTCCGCCAGCACACGTTTGCGGCGTTGGGCGTCGCTGCGACGCACGCTGTCCTCATGGGAGCGCACGATGGCGTCGCGCGCGCCGTCCAGCGGGTTCCGGTAGGCGTTGAACCGACCCGCGATCTCCTGTTCGACTTCGCGGTAGTTGCCGAGAAGAATTTCTGTCGCGATGGGCTGTCCTACTTTAACCACTTCTTCCGCGAGCTCGCCGTAGAGCTCGAGTATGCGCCGTTTTACCCCGAGGCCGTGGTTACTTCCCTCCAACACGAATCGTTCGCACCGCCTTCGAACCTTCTTCACGAGCTCCTCGTAGAGCTGCGTCCGGACCTTGCCCTTGAGCTCGTCGACGGCATCTTTGCCGATCGAAGAGAGATCCTTCGTCTGCGCCGTGAGGTTGTCGTGTAGTGCCTCGACGAAGCGAGGCTGCACGCGCGCGTCTTGACCGCGCGCCCACGCGACCACCTCTCCGACCATCTCCACATAGTCCTGACCAAGCACCGATGTGCGCTTGCGCAGCGCCGCGAGGATCTGCTTCGACCAGATCACCGCGACCGGCTCCTCGAAGCGGAGCGCCAGCTCGTTCGGCAGGTCGATCCGCTTGCCCTTCGAGTTGACGTGCGCGCCGCCCTTCCGCACGGTGGCGGCCAGCGTTCCCCAGGGGAGCTCACCGAGCCGGCGCAGGTAACGATTGATCTCTTCCCGCGCGACGTGCGCCGCCGACTGCACCTCGCTCTGAATCAGCGTCGAGACGCTCTCGTGAAGAAACTCCCGAAAGGCGCCTCGTCGCGCGTCGAGCTCTCGCTGCCGAGGGGCTAGAAACGCCTCGAGGTCATCGCTCAGCGCCTGTGCCTCGCGCTCGGCTCGCTCGTCCGCCTCCCATTGCGCGCGAACCATCGAGATGGCCGCATCGATGCGCTCCCGGAAGCTCTCGGCGGCATCCGCGGCGCGGGCGCGGAGGCGCTCGCGGTGGGCGATGGCGAGGTCGTGGAGCGCCGCGCGCACCGCGGGGATGCCCGACTCTTCTGCGCTGTCGATGCGCGGCGGAGCGTCCTTCCGGGGCACTTGAAACGACCGGAATTGAGGGGCCGAGACGGCGTGCGCCTGCATTGTCTCAAGGACCTGAGCGAGGACGGCGGCGCGGTCCGACCTAAGCGTCTCGTGGCCATCGGCGGCGAGCTTATCGAGCTCCTGCCGCACCTGCGCCCGCATGAGCTCGATGGCGCGACCGCGGAGCTCGCGAAAGTGATCGCTCCATGACCGCGCCCCCACCTCGTCAAAATCGGTCTCGTCGTGCCAAGCGCTGTCCGCGGACTGGTCGACCTTCACCATGATCGTCGAGAGCGACACGGGGTCGACGCCCGGCTCGTTGCCGTCGAGGAGAAGCCGATTCAGGAAGCCGGTCGATCGGAGCAGCTCGGCGCTCGCCTCGGTGATGCCCGCGCGATCGACGACGAGCGCGATGGCGCGCGCTCGCACGCGCACCCACTCCGCGGTGACCCGGCGGTACTCGTCGTTGGCGACGCCGACGCCGGGCAGGTCGACAAGCACGAGCCCATCCCTGAGGACGTCGGCGTTCCACCCGACCTCGAGCCGCTGGATGAGCGGAGCCAGATAGCCGGAGGCGTGATCGCGCAGCTCCATGAGCAACTCGCGCATGTCACCGTGAGCGTGCCGCTCGCGGTGGACGCCTTCGTTCCGCGCGAGCTGGAGGCAAGCGCGAAGGCACTCGATGCGCGCGGCGTCGTCGGGCGTGGGCGCTCGCCCCCAGCGCGCCGGCAAGCTGAGCGCGGCGCGGAGGGCATCCATCAGGTACGTCGTGTCGATCTCGCCCTCTTGCCGGCCCTGGATCATCAGGCGTACCTGGTGCCGGTAGGCGTCCAGCTTGTCGCAGGGTCCTTCCACGCGTCCGCTCTCGTCGAGCATCGGCAGCGTCGCCTCGGCCTCTCGCCGATCCTCCTCGTCGAGCTGAGTCGCGACGTCGTCGGCGTCGATGCAGGCGATGGTCGCGGTGCGTTCGTGAGCGCGTTCCAGCGCGAAGAGCACCTTGTTCAACACCTTGGCCGGGAAGTAGCTTGCTCGAAAGTAGGGCGATTCCGCGTATCGGACGACCGTCGCTTGGGCTGTCAAAGGTCCGACACCACCATGAGGAAGGATATTGTAGCGATCGGAGACCAGCGCGTTCAAGAGCGTGCTCTTGCCGACGCCGGCGGCGCCCAGAAAACAGACAGCGACCTCCTCGCCCACTGTCTTCGACAGCTGCTCGAGCCGGACTGCCTGTGCATCGATGGCCGGAAGGTCCTGGCCCGCATGCAGGTCCAGAAAGGCGCGGGCGCGCCGCGTGTACCAGTCGAGGAGATCCAACCCGTGAGCGTAGGGAATTGACATGCAGACCCTCCCAGGCGCCGCGAGGGCGCGCGAACGTGGGCAGGACGGTAGATCCGGGCGCGTCGTTGCACCATCCGAAGAGTTTCGGATGGGCCACCGACTCCGACGCGACCTGGCGCGCGCCGCCGGATCAGGAGTAAGCTCCTCGCAACCACCATGCCGCCCACCCGTTCCGAACTACGTGCGCGCATCGACAGGCTTCTGCAGTCCGATGCCGATTTTGAGGGCTTCGTCGGGGACCGATTCCCCGAGGCGAGTCGTCGCTTCACGGACGGGATGGACCGGGTACGGAAGACGAACATCCTCCTCCAGTACGCGGACCCCAGGCTGCTCGCCAAGCACCTGCGGCTCCTCGAACGATCTCCGCGGGCGGCCACGACGCCCGCCGAGGGAGGCCCTATCAAGGTCCTCTTCCTCGCCTCCAACCCGACGTCGACGAGCCAACTCGACCTCAGCCGCGAGGAGCGGCGGATCAAAGAGCGGCTCGTCGCGGGTAAGCATCAGCGCGTCATCGACGTCGTGGCACGCTGGGCGGTCCGGCGCAGCGATCTTCAGCGGCTGCTCCTCGAGGAAAGGCCGCACGTGCTGCATTTCTCCGGGCATGGCTCCGGCCGATCGCAGCTCCTCTTCGAGGACGACGACGGAAACATCGCTCCTGTGGAAGCGAAGGCGTTGGTGGATCTGATCGGTATTCTCAAGCATCGCTTGCAGCTCGTCGTGCTCAACGCCTGCGACACCGACCCGCTCGCAGGGGCGCTGGTAAGGCATGTCGCCTGCGCCGTCGGCATGCGGCAGGCTATCCGCGACGAGGCAGCAGCCGCGTTCGCCGCGGCCTTCTATGAAGCGCTCGCGTTCAACGAGGCGATAGAGCCAGCGTTTCGACTCGCCTGCATCGCGCTCGAGATCTGGCGAATTCCGGAAGAACAAACGCCAGTACTGCGGGTCAAGCGAGGTGTTGACGCCATGACGCGAAGGCTCGCGGCATAGTTCGAGTCGGAAATATAAGTGAGAACCCGTCCCTGTGCCGTCGCATGGCTACCTAGGCTTTTTCGAGCGGCGCTTCGGCAAGGCTTCGACGATGAGCTCGAGCGGTACGTGCTGGAGCAGGCACGTGACCTTCATGACGCGATCCATCCCGTTGGTAAACCGCGCATGTACCGCGGGGAAGTAGTCAAAGCAAAAGGCGTCGAGGTCGCTGTCGCTGCGCAAGACATCCATTGCAAGGTCTCGCACCTCACGGGCGGTGGGCTCGCGTCGCCGCGCGGCAGGGGCTTTTCCTCCTTTAGCCGGCATATCGCCGGCACCGTCTTTGAACGACGCACTGCGCAGCGCAGCTACCCCAGGAGGTCGTCGCGGCAATGTAGCGGGAGCGGCGTCGGGGCGCGGCGGGCTCGCCTCCTCGTCGGAGTTCCAAGAGACGGTCTGTGCGTCGCCTCCGTCAGGCGGCTCCGCCGCAGGATCGATCCAGTCGAGGACATGGAGGCCACCCGCGCCGTCTCCCGCGAGGAACGTGCGGCCTCCCGGGCCGATCGCACAGCCGAGGAGGGGCGTGTGCGCTTCGAGCGTGGCGATGCAGCGCTCTTCGCGGAGATCCCAGACGCGGAGGGTGGTGTCCTCTGAGGTGGAAATAGCCAAGCGTCCATCAAGGGTCACCGCCACGCCGGTCACGACCGCTGTATGGCCCCTGAGGGTGCACGTCTCCTTCCTCGTCTCGAGGTTCCACACCTTGAGAGTCATGTCCTCTGACGCCGAGATGGCAAAACGACCATCCGGGATCACCGCCACACCGGTCACGCTCGAACTGTGTCCAGGGAGCTCGAACAGATTATCTCCGCTCGACAGGCTCCAAATTTTGAGCGACTTGTCCTCCGACGCCGAAATGATCCAGCACCCATCCGGTGTCACCGCCACAGCGTTCACGCCAGCGGTGTGGCCTGTAAGCGTCTTCAGAACACGACCGGTCGATAGCTCCCAGATTTTGATTGATCGATCGCGCGACGCCGAGACCGCGAAGCACCCGTCGGGCGTCACCGCCACACCAGTCACGCCCCAGGTGTGGCCGGTCAGCGCGCGACGCTTGCCGGTGGAGAGCTCCCAGACGTTGAGCGTCGTGTCCTCCGACGCCGAGATCGCGAAAAGCCCGTCGGGTGTCACCGCGACCCGCATCACCAGCGCGGTGTGCCCCTCCAGGGTGCGCACGTGGGCACGGGTCGACAGCTCCCATAACTTGAGAGCGCAGTCCCACGACGCGGTGACCGCACAACGGCCGTCGGGGGTCACGGCGATCCCGGACACTTCGCACGCGTGACCCTCGCGCGAACAGATCTCGCGCCCGCTCGATAGTTCCCACACCTTCAGCGTGTTGTCATGAGATGTGGAAATCGCAAGACGACCGTCCGGCGTCACCACCACCCCCTTGACGGACTCGGCGTGTCCCTCAAGCGTGTGGATCGCGTTGCCTCTGGATAGCTCCCAGAGCTTCAGTGTGTTGTCCGACGACGTGGAGACGGCGAAGCGGCCGTCCGGCGTCACCGCCACGCCGTTCACCCAGTCCTTGTGCCCCACGAGAGGGCGTATTTCTCGGCCACGCCGCAGGTCCCACACCCTGAGCGTATGGTCCGCTGACGCGGAAATAGCGAGACGACCGTCCGGCGTCACCGCCACATCGAGGACACCTTCGATATGGCCCTCGAGCGTGTGGACGAGGCGGCCTGTTGCGATCTCGAAGACCTTGAGTGTGCAGTCCTCGGACGCCGACACAGCAAGCCTCCCGTCCGGTGTCACGGCCACGCCATTGACGGGGAGGGAATGACCAGAGAGCGTGCGAACCGGCTTTCCCGTCGCGAGGTCCCACACGTTGAGCGCGCCGTCGATCGACGCCGAGACGGCGAAGCGCCCATCCGGCGTTATCGCCACACCGGTCACCGGCGCCGTGTGGCCGGTCAATGTGCGGAGCTCATGCCCCGTCGCGAGGTTCCACACTTTGAGCGTGGCGTCCTCCGACGCCGAGACGGCGAAGCGACCGTCCGGCGTCACCGCCACGCCGTTTGCGGGCTCCGGGTGGCCAGCCAGCGTGCGGAGCTCGCATCCGCTCGAGATGTCCCACTGCTTGAGCGTCCCGTCGTGGGACGCGGAGATGGCCGATAGACCGTCGGGTAGCAGGGCGACCGCCCACACGGACTTGGTGTGACCGGCCAGCGTTCGCACCAGCGCATCGGACTCGCGGCTAGTGCGGAGTCGCTCGCGCAGCCACATCGCTCCGCGCGCCTGCAGGGCGGCCTCGGCCTGCGCCTGCACCTCGCCCATGCCAAGCTCGAAGCTGACGTTGCGGACCTGCTGGAGGAAGAACCCGACCCCGTATTCCGGCGTCCACCGCCGCAGACAGTGCGCCACCCGATCCAGCGGGCGCAGCAGTCGTCGGAAACGCTCCCGCTCTTCGGGGGCAGCGAGCGCCTCGCCTAGGCGCAGATCTGCAAGGACGGCGTCGAGCCCCCGCTCTCGGACCTCCGCCTCGATCCGGCCGATATCCCCAAGCGCCCCGCCGAGCCGTCGCGCACAGGCCGCGGCGAACCTGTCCTGGTCGTCGATCTGCCTTAGGGCGAAGTCCCGCACGAGCGGGTGCAACCGAATCGCTTTGTAGCTCGGGGCTTCCTGTTGCGTCGCGTCTTCGGCAAGCGACCACTCGAAGAGCTCGTTCAGCGCCTCCTCGAGCGGCGCGGTGTATCCATCCTTCGGCTTGTCCGACAGCCCGGTGAGGTGCGCGAGCGTCGCCCGCGACACGTGCGCCGCGCGGTGGAGCAGCGCCGCCGCCTTGAGCGCATGGTGCGCCGCGGGGCGCCCGAGCGCGCTCCACTGGGCTCGCAGCGTGACCGTCACCATCGCCTCGTGCTGAAGCGGAGTACGGATCGCGTACACTTTGGCGGCGTCCGCCGTGACCAGCGCTCCCTCCCGACGCAATCGCGCGTAGTAGTCGGAGAGGGGTAGACCTGGTGACTTGCCGAGGTACGCGGCGGCCAGGGCGATCGCCAGCGGCAGGTGGCCTAGCGCGCGACAGATTGCCCGCGCAATATCGCGCTCCTCAGCGCGATGGCATTCAAGGAGGCCTTGCCGCGCATGACTCGAGAGGAGCAGGCGAACGGCGGCGTCCTCGCGAAGCACCCCCAGAGGAACCGTCTTGAAGCCCGCGTCAGGGTCGTGCCGCTGCGTGGTGACGAGCAGCCGGCACGGGAGCTCCCAGGGGACGATGCCGGCCGCAGCCTTGCGGAGCGCGAGCGGGTCCACGATGTTGTCGAAGATCACCAGCGCGCCAGGGTTGTCGTAGAGGTGCCGCTCGAAGGCGCGCACCCGGCGTCCGGGTCGCTCCGCCTCCGATACAGCGTCCTCGCTGAGCCCGAGCCTCTCCGCGAGGTTTGCGAGCTCGGCCACGAGAGGCGCTGCCGCGTTCACCCAGTAGACGCCGCCCGGATAGTCGTTCCGGTGACGGTGGGCGTATTCGAGGGCAAGCTGGGTCTTGCCGACGCCACCCATCCCGACGAGCGCCGCGCGCTGAACGCCAGCGGTGCCGTTCGTCAAGATGTGGTGAAGTCGCTTGAGATCCTCATCGCGGCCGAAGAACGTCGCGTCCTGCCGGAAGGGCACCAAGAACGGGACCCTCTCCTCGACGAAGGCACGAAGCTCCGGGTTATTCGGGTTTCTTCGGCGGGCCTGCTCGAGCAGCGCGTCGAGCTTTCCTTGCGCCCTCGCCCACTTGAGCAGCTCGAAGACGGCAGTTTGCAGGCTCTTGTCAGACGTGAGCGTATCCAGGTCCTCATCGAGACCGTACGAGACTAGCTGTTCGAGCGCGGGACGACTCGGAAAGGCGTCGAGGAGCGCCTTCTGAAACTTCTCGATCCGCGTGCGGTCCCACTTCCCCATCGTCCCCATACAAGCACCTTCGCTCGATCGTGTCGCCGCGAATCGCCACGTCCTTGCCGGCGTAGCCTGCCTCCCCGCTCCGCGCCCTCGCTTACTGAAGACTTGCGCGCGACGCCTGAGCGCGCCGGAGGACGCCCTCCTCGTCCGGAGGAGAGGCGGGGTGGTGCGACAGGCACATCGGCACCGCGATCTTGACCGGCGCTTCCATGCCATTGCCCGCCAGGTAAAAGCGTCCTCTGGGCAGACTCGCCACGCGGAAATTGGTGCCGCCGCGGACGCGGAGCTGGTCTTCCACGGTATCGATCGCCGCCGGCGAGCTGGCCTTTCCATAGAACTGGGTGCTCGCGTTGGCGATCACATTGTGGTCGATGCTCTTCGGCGCCTGTGTGGCGAACACCACCCCGAGCCCATATTTGCGACCCTGCGCCGCCAACCGGATCAAGCTCTCCTTGCAAGGGGTCGAGCCCTGCGATGGCACGAAGTCCTTGGCCTCGTCGATGACGAGCAACCCGCGCAGCGGCCGATCGGGTGGGCAAGGGTTCTTCTTCACCCATGTGAACAGCGTCATGGCGAGCTGATTGACGAATTGGAGGGGCGCATCGTGCCCCGGCAGGCCCACGAGGCTGAGCACGGAGACGCGGGGGCGCGCGGAGCCGACGCCGAAGAGGACGCCGGGATCGAGTGGTTCGCCCTCTTGATGGAGGAGCGGGTTCGTCTGGATGGCGGCGCGCAACGAGTCGGTGAGGGCGGTCGCGACCTTGCGGGCGGTCGAGATCTTGAGGCTTGCCGCCTCGGGCAAGTCGCTCAGCACGTCCAGCAAGGCGGCAAGATCACCTCCGCCTTGCTGGGCGAAGAGGCGAAGCGCGGCATGGAGAATTGCGCGAGCCTTTTCATCGGCCTTCCTTCCCGCCATCGCCGCCAGGGTGGAGGCCGTCATCGCGATCGTTTGGGTGAGCTCGTCGGGGTCCTGGGCGACGGCGGCGAAGTCGGGGATCAAGCCGAGGTGCAGCGGATTGCCGCTCGACCGCCCGGGCGTCCACACGATCACGTCCGTCTGCGCGTGGTAGCGGGCGGCCTTCTCCGCGTCCTCGTCGGAGAACGAAGCGGGGCGCGCGGGCCACGGCTCGCCGAGTCGGGCCAGATCGTTGGCGCCGTCGACAACTATGGATGGGATCCCGAGCAGCGCTGTTTCTTCGATGAGGCGCCGGAGCAGCACCGTCTTGCCGGATCCGGCGCCGGCGAGCACGACCACGTGCTGTTTGAGGTCCTCGGCGAGGAGCACCTGCGGCGCGCCCAGCCGCTCACCGATGACCTGATGGCCGACCGCGACGACCGGCCGCGCCGCCGGAGCTGCGGGCCTCGCGTGAGCCGCCGGTGGCGACGCAGGCGTGGTTACAGCAGCCCCCCAGGCGGCCGCGGGCGCGGCGGTCGTGAACGACGCGGCGCGTGGCGGCGACGCGGACGAAGCCGACGTCGCAGCCGCACCGGCCGTCTGAACGGAAGCCGCCCTCGCAGGCGCTGCGTTCGCAGGCGCTGCGTTCGCAGGCGCGGTGGTCTGCGGCGAGCGCGCGAGCCAGTCGACCACCGGCNGGTGGTCTGCGGCGAGCGCGCGAGCCAGTCGACCACCGGCTTCATGAGCGCGAGCTGCGAGGCGGGTCGGCGCGCGCGCAGCCACGGCTCGAACGTGTCACGCTTCACGCGCTTGTTCTCGCGCAACGCGACGAGCGCTGCCAGCACGCGCAGATCGCTGTCGTGGGCCGGCATCACCTCTGCACCCGCAGAGCGCGCCTTCGCCATCAACGTGGTCGTCTTCGCGCCGCTCGGCACAGGGGCATTGCGCACCAGGATGAGCTTGCGAAACTCGATCTGCCGGTCGATGCCGGACGCGGTCACGGCCGCGGTGAGCCGTGCCTGGAAGGCGATCGCGTTGTCCCGCGAGAGCGCGCGCAGGCAAAGGTGTCGCTCACGATCGTGATGGGCGGTGAAGATCTGGCGCACGCGCGCGTGAAGCGCCGGATAATTGCGTTGATTGCCGCTCTCGGCGTCGATCACGATCTCCACATCAGGGTCGCGCGCCTGCTCGGCGACCACGAGCTCACATCCAGCGAGCAACAGGTCCCCCAGCTCGTCCTCGCCATCCGGCTCGGTCACCCCCTTCGGTATCTTGACGGATGTGCGGAGACGTTCGAGCTCCGCATCGAGCCATCTGAACTCGCGCAAAGTGGCTTCGCTGAGCTCGGGCACGACCTTCGTGCTCCGCGGCGGCGTCTCCTCGGCGAGGAACGACGCGAGCTCACTGACCTGTTCTTCATCTAGGCACTTGCGGCGGTGCTGCTCGCAGCGGCGGAGAAGCTCGCGCGGCGACTTCCCGCCGTCGGCGATGGAAGCGAACGCCGAGGGGGCGAACGGCCAGCGGGGATAGGGGGGCGTGAAGCCGATGCGCTTATAGCCGTCGTCCAGGCGCGCGCTCACGAGATCCTCGGCCATGGCCACGTCCGATAGGTTTACCAGCAGCCGCGGATCTTCGTAGCGCTCTGTCGTCGATTTGAGCGCGGTAGCTTTCAGCTTGTTCCACGTCTCGTAAAGGCACGCCACGATCGCCAGCGTCCGGCGGGTCACGTCCCGGAGCTCCATGAGCCCGCGCCCCACGCTTTCGATGATGCTGCGCGAAATGATCTGCCGGGCCGTGTGCTCCTCTGGCACGCTGCTTGCCGCCGCCAACAAGTGATGCTCGGTGACGATTGCGTCCAGCTGATCGATGGCCACGACCACGGGACAGCGCAGGCTGATGAGCCAGGACAGCCCCTCGACCACCGCGCTCGGCCTCTTTTCGCGGATGTTGAAGTCGAATTTCTTCATGTCGCTCTCATCGACGCCGTGGCCTTGAAGCCAGGCATATCCGAGGTTCGACAGTTCAATATCATCGGAGTTGAGCAACACGAGAGCGCGGAGCGTATCGGCGTGCTTGAGCGTCTGGGCGCGGTGCGCGCGGCCGAGCCCCTGCACCAGCGCATCCATCTCACGAGCGAGCTTGGGCGGGCGAATCGACGCTAGCTCTCGGGTCATGGCTGCGCCGTCGTCGCCGCGCACTTGAGCGGCGATGTGTTGGACGACCAACTGGCCTTGGGTGCGGTTCGCCGCGTTAGCAGGTCTTTGGAGTGAATCGATGAAGCCGAGGAGCACCGTCTCCCAGAAGTCGTGAACGTCGGTCATGTGGACCAGAATGAAGCTCGCCGGCACCTTCAAAACCTCGCGCCGGATTGCGGAGAGCATGTGGGTCTTGCCGATACCTGCGGGGCCGACGAACACCCAGCCAAGCGGCGCCCCCGTCTCCTGGCTCTCTGCCATCGAACGGACTTTGGCGATTACGGCCCGCCGCTCCCTCTGATGCAGCGAGGGGACGTCATAACGCAGATCCTGCCAGACGCTGTCGAGGCTCTGCGTTGATTGAAAATCGACCGCTTCGAACGCTTTCAACGCATCCATCGGATCACCTCGTGATGCAGAACAGATCCCGTCGTTCACCGGAGACCCGGAGCGCCGCGGCGTCGTCTTCGGGGCGGATCCGCTGCGGGTCGTCGATGGGGTAGAGGACGGCGCCGCCCCGCCGCTGCATCTGGCGAAGCGCTGCGTCGACCGCGTCGGTCGGTGCATCACCGAGCTGTGCGCGGAGGAGCGCGAGCCGGATGACCTCATTCATGACCCCGCCCGTCACCCGCAGGTACGCCGCGCGGATCTGCTCTTCGAGCGTCGCGGGTTCGGCGTCGCGCGGCGCGGATGCGCCAGGCGTCTCGTGTCGTGTCGAGGCGTCCTCCGTCGCCGCCTGCTCCACGGTCCGCGGCCGCAGCAGATGGTCGAGCGCGAGGCCGTGGACCTCCATGTATTTGCCGAGCCTGGCGAGGAGCTCCTCAACCAACATCGCTGCGGACCGGGTCCGTGCGAACGCCGCCGCGAGCCCCTGACCGTTCGCCCACGCCCACCCCTCGTCCGTTACATGAAATTTCGCGCCGTGCGCTGGGTTCTTCTTCCGGCGGCCGGGCTCAACCGTGATTAGGCGCGCGTTCTCGAGCCCCTTCAACGCGGCCCTGTCGAGCTTGGCCTTCTGCTGCGAGAGGGGCTTGCCATCCCCGGTAAGCAGCAGCACCCAGAGGGCAAACACCTGCATCCCCGTCAGCCCGCCGTTGGCTCGCTCAACGTCGCTTGCCGTCCGCTTCTCTTTCGCGGGTCGCGTTCGTTTCCTGGTCGCGCGTTTCTTTTGCGCCTCAGCTGTCGTCGTCATGGCCCCTCGGGGTTCACAGTCTGCAGCGCCGCGAGCGCTCCTACGGCTC
>NZ_JEMA01001075.1:0-915 GCF_001589285.1 Sorangium cellulosum
GCAGCGCGGCCGCGCCGGCGCGGCGCAGCGCCCGCTCGGCCAGCTCGGACGGCTCGCCGGCTGTCTCGAGCAGATCCATCAGGGCGGCGAAGTGGCGGCGGCCCGGCGTGAAGCCCGGATCGGAGAGGGCGCGCTGGAGGTCGGGATCGGGCGTGGCGGTGGGGCTCATCGGGTCTGGGATCTCCGCGTTCTCATGGGGATCCCGGCAGGTCCAGCCGGCCGGGATCCAGGACTCCTGCGCCGGTCGCCGCGCGCGGGCGACTTTCGCGACAAGCGAAGCGCTCCGGCAAGCTCTTTCATCGCCGGGCCTCTCGGCGCTCTCGTTTTCGGTCCCCGGGTCGCTAGAGTTCCACCATGCCGGATCCGAGCCAGGTCATCCCGCGAACGGCGTTGCCGCACGACGTGCTGCGCGCGGCGCTGGGCGCGCTCGAGGCGGGGCGGCGCGTTGTGCTCGCCTCCGTGGTGGCGCGGCACGGCTCGGCGCCGTCGACGCCCGGGCAGAAGCTCTGCCTCTTCGACGACCTCACCGCGATCGGCACGATCGGCGGCGGCGCCGTCGAGGGGGCGGCGCTCGGCATGATGGCGCGCGCGCTCGACGAGCTCGCCAGCGCGCCCCGGCTCGAGACGTTCCGCCTGGGCCCGAGCCTGGGCATGTGCTGCGGCGGCTCGGTCGAGATCCTCATCGAGCCGATGATGCCCGCCGTGCACGCCCTGGTGATCGGCGCCGGGCACGTGGGCGCGTTCGCCGCGCCCCTGCTGGCGTCGCTCGGCTTCCGGGTCACCCTCTGCGACGCGCGCGCCGCCGCCGCCGACCCGGCCCGCGTGCCGCCGCCTCTGCCGCTCGCCGGCGCGTTGCCCGCGCACCACGGCGCGCCGCGCGAGGCGGCGACGGCGCCCGGGGGGCAGGTGCGGCTC
>NZ_JEMA01001075.1:948-9197 GCF_001589285.1 Sorangium cellulosum
CGTGCTCGCCGATCACGACGACCCCGAGGTGATGGCGGGCATGCCGAGGGACCTCGGCGAGGCGGCCGCGCTCGTCATGACGCACGACCACGGCCTCGATCAGGCGGCGATCGAGTGGGCGCTCGCGCGCGGCTTCGGCTACGTGGGCGGGGTCGGGAGCCGGGCGAAGGCGGCGCGCACGCGGGCGCGGCTCGAGGCGAAGGGGATGCCGGAGAGCGACGTCGCCCGGGTCAGGATGCCGGTCGGCGTCGACATCGGGGCGCGCACGCCGGCGGAGATCAGCGTCGCCCTCGCCGCGGAGCTGGTCGCCTGGCGCGCGGGGCGGCAGCGCGCTCGATGGTCGCCGGTCGTCGCGGCGCAGGCGGGGGAGGAGCAGGCCGGATGAAGAGCGTGATCACGATCGTGCTCGCCGCAGGCGCGGGCAAGCGGCTCGGGGGGCCGAAGGCCCTCCTGGCCTGGCCCCCGGCGACGAAGGGAGGCGTCGAGCGGCCGCTGGCGCTCGCGCACGCCGAGGCGCGCCTCGCGGCCGAGAGCGCGCGGGTGCTCGTTGTGGTGCGCAGCTCGGTCTTCCACGCGCTGCTGGCCCACGTGCGGCCGGGCGTCGACCTTGTCGCCTGGACCGCGCGGGACGACCTCGGCCCGGCGGGGTCGCTGGCCGTCGCCGCGCCGCGCATCGGCGACGCCGACGCCGTCATCGTCACGCCGGTCGACGTGCCCCCCGCGAGCGCCGCCACGGTGGCGCGGCTGCTCGCCCGGCTGGAGGCGGGCGCGACCTCCGCGAGCCCGGCGCCGCCGCTCGCGGTGCGGCCGCGGCACCTCGGCCGCGGCGGACATCCGGTGGTGCTGCGCGCCGAGGCGCTCCAGCGTTACCTCGAGGCCGACCCGCCGCCGCTCCGGGATCACCTGAGGGCGCTCGGCGACCGGTGCGTGGACGAGGAGGTGGACGATCCGGGGGTGCTGCACGACCTGAATGTCCCGGTCGACGTGATCCGCGTCCTCGGGGGCCCGCCGCGCTTCCTGGCCTGAAGGCGGCCGGGTCCGTCGGCGCCGCGCGGCGCGCCCGGTGTCGACGTGGCCCGGGGGACAGGGCTATCGTCAACAAGGAGGAGCACACGAATGGCGACGAGCCCTCCTGCTTCAGCGAGCGCCGTGGGGATCAGCGTGCCCCGGACCGATGGCCCCCCCAAGGTCACGGGGGCGTCGCGCTACGTCGACGACCTCCCGGCGATGCCGGGAGAGATCTTCGGGCGCACCGTGCGGAGCCCCGTGCCGCGCGGGATCCTCCGCGGGGTGCGGCTCGACCCGGCGTTCGACTGGAGCGACGTCACGGTGGTGCTCGCCGAGGACGTCCCGGTCAACGTTGTCGCGCTGATCCTGGACGATCAGCCGATCCTCGGCGCCGGAAAGGTGAACCACGCCTACGAGCCGATCGCCCTGCTCGGCTGCGCGGACCGGCTCAAGCTCGCGCGGGCGGTCCAGGCCGTCGCGCTCGACATCGATCCGCTGCCGCCGGTGCTCGACGCGCGCGCCGCGCTCGAGGGCGAGGAGATCCTCTGGGGCACGGACAACGTCCTCAAGCGGTACCTCATCGCGAAGGGCTGCGCCGACGTCGAGCGGGAGCGCGGCGAGGCCGCCATCGACGCGGCGCTCGCGCGCTGCGACGTGGTCGTCTCCGGGACGTACGCCACGCACCACCAGGAGCAGCTCTACATCGAGCCGCAGGGGGTCGTGGCGTGGTGGGACGAGGCCGGCGCGCACGCGACCGGCTCGATCCAGTGCCCGTTCTACGTGCAGAAGGCGTTCCTGAAGGCGTTCGGGCTCCCGCCCGACCGGATCCACGTCACGCAGTCGGTGACCGGGGGCGGCTTCGGGGGCAAGGAGGAGTACCCGTCGATCATCGCGCTCCACGCGGCGCTCCTCGCGAAGAAGAGCGGCCGCCCGGTGCGGATGATCTACGACCGGACCGAGGACATCGAGGCGACGACGAAGCGCCACCCGGCGTCATGCGAGATCACGAGCGGCTGCGATCGCGACGGGGCGCTCCGCGCGCTGAAGATCCGGATCCTCATGGACGGCGGCGCGTACGCGACGCTGTCGCAGGTCGTTCTGTCGCGCGGCGCCCTCCACGCGTCGGGCGCCTACCGCTGGGACGACGTCTGGATCGAGGCGACCGCGGTGGCGACGAACACGCCGCCGAACGGCGCCTTCCGGGGCTTCGGCGCGCCGCAGACGATCTGGGCGATCGAGCGGCACCTCGACCGCGTCGCGCGGGAGCTCGGCTGCGATCCGCTCGACCTGAAGGCGAAGAACGTGCTGCGCCCCGGCGACTCGACAGCGACCGGGCAGGTGCTCCGCGCG
This sequence comes from Sorangium cellulosum, assembly GCF_001589285.1. GTDB lineage: Bacteria > Myxococcota_A > Polyangia > Polyangiales > Polyangiaceae > Sorangium > Sorangium cellulosum_G. Next base: position 3,307 of record NZ_JEMA01001075.1, read on the forward strand.
AGCGTCGCGGGCGAGGAGTGCATCGCGAGGGCGATCGAGGCGAGCGGCTACCGGCAGAAGCGCGCGGCGGGGCCGGTCGTGCGCGGGCGCGTGGCGCGCGGGGTCGGGCTGTCCGTGTTCATGCACGGCGCGGGCTTCACCGGGTCGGGCGAGCGCTTCCTCAAGGGCAAGGTCGCCCTGGATCTCGCGCCCGGCGGTCGCCTCCGCATCCGCACTGCGTCGACGGACATCGGCCAGGGGACGGAGACGGTGTTCCGGCAGATCGCCGCGGATGCCGCGGGGCTGCCGATCGACCGCGTCGAGTTCGCGGTGCCGTGCACGACGACGGTGCCCGACTCGGGGCCCACCGTGGCGTCGCGCACGGTGATGGTGGTCGGCTCGATCCTCGAGGCCGCGGCGCGCGATCTGGCCGGCCGCGTGCGCGCGGAGCAGGAGGCGGCGCGGGCGGCGTGGCAGGCGAGCGCCGCGCAGGGCGGCGCGGCGGGGGCCCCGCCGGCGCTCTCCTTCGAGGAGGCGGCCGACCGGCTGCTCGCGCGCGAGGGGCAGGTGACGTCGCTGAAGCACTACGAGCCGCCGGGCTACGTGCAGTGGGACGACGCCGCGTACAAGGGCGACGCGTACCCGTGCTTCGGCTGGGCGTGCGACGTGGCCGAGGTCGAGGTCGACCTCGACACCTTCGAGGTGACGGTCGTCGACTTCTGGTCGGCCACCGACGTGGGCAAGGCGATCCACCCGGTCATGTGCAAGGGCCAGATCGAGGGCGGCAGCCTCCAGGCGATCGGCTGGGCGCTCTCCGAGGAGATCGTCTGGCAGGGCGGCAAGATCAGGAACCCGCGGATGACCAACTACATCATCCCGACGTCGCTCGACGCGCCGCCGTTCCACGTCGTCCTGGTCGAGGAGCCGTTCCCGTTCGGGCCGGGCGGCGGGGCCAAGGGCATCGGCGAGATGCCGATGGACGGCGGCGCGCCCGCGATCGCCGCGGCGGTGGAGCACGCGACGGGGATCGCCGCGCGCGCGCTGCCGCTCACGCCGGAGCGCCTGTTCGAGGCGGCGCGCGCCGCCGCAGCGCCGCGGCCGGCGGCGGGGAGGGGGGATCGCGCATGAAGGTATCGCTCGTCGTCAACGGCTCGCCGCGCGAGGTCGACCTGCCGCCGCTCTCGCGGCTGCTCGACGCGCTCCGGGGGCCGCTCGGGCTCACGGGCACGAAGGAGGGGTGCGCGGAGGGCGAGTGCGGCGCGTGCACGGTGCTGATCGACGGCGATCCCGTGAACGCGTGCCTCGTCGCGATCGGGCAGTGCGAGGGGCGGCACGTGACGACGGTCGAGGGCCTCGCCGGCGCCGGGCACCTGTCGCCGCTCCAGCGCTGCTTCGTCGAGGAGGGCGGCGCGCAGTGCGGCATCTGCACGCCCGGCATGCTCCTCGCCGCCGAGGCGCTGCTCGTGCGGAACCCGGATCCCTCGGAGCGCGACGTGCGCGAGGCGCTCGCCGGCAACCTGTGCCGCTGCACCGGCTACCAGCGCATCGTCGAGAGCGTCCGCGCCGCGGCGTCGCTGCGCCGGGGCGGGGGAGGGACGGCGCCGTGAGCATCACCGATCTCCGCCTGTTCGAGATGCGGCGCGTCGCCGGGCTCGGCCCGCTGTGCGAGCTCGTGGCGGAGCAGGCGGCGCTCGGCGCGCCTGTCGCGCTCCTGGCCGGCGGCACCGACTGGATCGTCGAGCGGGAGCTCGGGCCTCCGATGAAAATTTCCACCGCGGGTCCGGCGGGCGCCGCGCCGGTCGCGCCGCCGCTCGTCGTGGACGTGTCGCGGCTCGCGGACCTGCGCGGCGTCTCGCTCTCCGGCGACACGCTCCGCGTGGGCGCCGCGACGACCTACCTCGAGATGTGCCGGAGCGACGTGATCGTCGAGCGGGCGCCGCTGCTCGCCCGGATGAGCCGCGACGTCGGCGCGGTGCAGATCCAGGCGCGCGGCACGCTCGGCGGCAACCTGGCCACGGCGTCGCCGGCCGCGGACGGCGTCGCCGCGCTCGCCGCGTACGACGCGACGATCGTGGTGCAGAGCGTCCGGGGGGAGCGGCGCATCCCGATGAGCGCGCTGCAGACGGGCTACAAGCGCACGTCGCGCGCGCCCGACGAGGTGATCGTCGCCGTGGAGATCGCGCTGCCGGCGCCCGGATCTCCCTGGTACTGGCGGAAGGTCGGCGCGCGCCGGGCCCAGGCGATCTCGAAGGTCGCGCTCGCGGGCGTGGCCGAGGTGCGGTCCGGGCGGCTCGCGCGGCTCGGGCTGGGGATGGCGTCGGTCGCGCCCACGACGGCGCTCTTGCCGAGCGTGCGCGCCCTCTGCCTGTCGCGCCCGATCGCCGAGCTCACCCCGGACGAGGTGGACGCCGCTGTGGCGCAGGACATCTCGCCCATCGACGACGTGCGCTCGACGCGGGCCTACCGGGAGCACTGCGCGCGCGGCGTCGTGCGCGAGCTCCTCCGGCAGCTCGGCGCGCCGGTCTGATCACTCCATCCAGTCGAGCTGCATGGCTTCGGGGCGGCGTCCGCGCCCCCCCGGCCGCGTCGGCCGCTCGCGCGGCGGCAGCGGGGGCGGGGGATCCTCGTCGTGGCAACGAGAGCACTGGCGCGGGGTGTCGGTCCCGGCCTGGAAGATGGTGATGCAGCCGCAGGCTGGGCAGATCATGCCGATGTCGTGGTTCATGAGCACTCCTCGACGACGAACGCTCCGGGACGACCCGAGCGGCGGGAGGATGCGCTGGAAGGGCGACGCGAAGGCGACGGCGCTGCAACATCGCGTGGAAGCGAGGACGCGTCCCCTCGGCCCGGCGCCTAATTGATTTTGACTTTCATGTCATGCAGCTACGTGATAGTCGCCGCTTGAAATGCTGCAGCCCCGCCGAGCGCGTGGCGCGGTGATCTTCCATCGTTTGTAATAATCAATACATTTCAATGCTGCTCCGTACCCCCCTGTGCCGGCTCGGCCTGGCGGCGCCTGCGCTGCTGCTCACCCTCGCCCAGGCCCGTGCGCAGTCTCCCGAGCCGCGCTCGGAGCCCGCTGCGGATCCAGCCGCTCCGGAGGCCCCTCCTGCCGCGGGATCCGCGCCGGAGGGCCGGGACGCTCCTGCCGCGCCAGAGCAAGCGGCCCCCGGCGGCGAGGCGCCGGCCGCGGGCCAGGACGCCGCCCCGCCGGAGCAGGCAGCCCCCGGCGGCGATGCGCCGGGCGCGGGCCAGGACGCCGCCGCGCCGGAGCAGGCGGCGCCCCGCGCCGACGCCCCGGTGGAGGTCACTGTCGCGGGCACGCGCGTGACGAGGACCGCGGGCTCTGCCCATGTGATCAAGGGGCGCCAGCTCGAGCGCTTCGAGCACGACGACCCGCACGCCGTGCTGGGCAGCGTCCCGGGCGTGTACGTGCGGGGCGAGGACGGGCTGGGCCTGCGGCCGAACATCGGCGTGCGCGGCGTCAACCCCGATCGCAGCAAGAAGGTGACGCTCATGGAGGACGGCGTCCCCATCTCGCCCGCGCCGTACTCCGCGCCGGCCGCCTACTACTTCCCCCTGATCACGCGCATGTCGAACGTGCGGGTGATCAAGGGGCCGGGCGCCATCGCCTACGGCCCGCAGACCGTGGGCGGCACGGTGGATCTCCTCACCCGGTCCGCCCCGTCGCTCGCCTCGGGCGCGCTCGACCTCGCCTTCGGCCAGTACGGCTACGGCAAGGCGCACGGCTACGTCGGGACGAGCGACGGCCAGATGGACGTCCTCCTCGAGGGCGTGCACCTCCGGAGCGACGGCTTCAAGGAGCTCCCGAGCGGCGCCGACACAGGGTTCTACCGCAACGAGGTGATGCTCAAGGGCGGCTACGTCGTCGACCCGACCGCCCGGATCAAGAACGAGCTCCGCCTCAAGCTCACGTACTCGGAGGAGCTCTCCAACGAGACGTACCTCGGCATCACCGACGCGGACTTCGAGCAGAACCCGCTCCGCCGCTACGGCGTGAGCGCGCTCGACCGCATGCGCAACCACCGCACCGCGGTCGCCCTGACCCACGTGATCGAGCCGTCCCGCGACATGTCCGTGACGACGACCGTGTACCGGAACGACTTCTCGCGCGTGTGGCGCAAGGTGAACGGCTTCCGCGGGGCCAACCTGTTCGACGTGCTCACCGCCCCCGACTCGCCGCAGAACGCGGTGTACAACGCCGTGCTGACCGGGCAGCTCGACAGCTCGACGCCGGGGGAGACGCTGCTCATCGGCCCCAACGAGCGCGAGTTCGTCGCCCACGGCGTCGAGACCCGCGTCCGCTGGAACACCGCCACGGGGCCCGTCTCGCACCGCGTCGAGTACGGCCTGCGCCTGCACTACGACCGCGTCGAGCGCCGCCACAGCGAGAACGGGTTCCTCGTGCTCGGGGGCGCGCTCGTGCCGGACGGCGGGCCGACCGTCGTGACCCAGCTCAACGAGGCGTGGACCGAGGCGCTCGCGCTCCACGCGAGCGACGCCGTGACGTGGCGGGCGCTCACGGTGACCCCCGGCGTCCGGGTCGAGCTCATGCGCTCCGCGTTCGTGGATCGCGCGGCCGGCACCGAGCAGACGCGGGTCGCGCAGGCGCTCCTGCCCGGCGTCGGCGCCTACTACGCGCTCACCGAGGCGCTCGGGATCCTGGCCGGCGTCTACCGCGGCTTCAGCCCGCCGGCGCCGGGGAGCGACGCGCACGTCAAGCCCGAGCTCAGCGTCAACTACGAGGGCGGCGCCCGCTTCGCCGACGGGCCGCTGCGCGCGGAGGTCATCGGCTACTACAACGATTACGCGAACATCACGGACGTGTGCACGCTGTCGAGCGGCTGCCTCGACGCGGACCTCGACCGCCAGTACGACGCGGGCGAGGCCCGGATCTACGGCCTCGAGGCCTACGCCGAGCACGAGATCCCTGTCGGTCAGCTCAAGCTGCCGATCAACGCGGCGTACACGCTCACCCGGACCGAGTTCCTCACGAGCTTCACCTCGGACGACCCCATCTTCGGCCGCGTGGCGAAGGGGGACGAGATGCCCTACGTCCCGCGGCACCAGGTGAGCCTCTCGGTCGGGGTCGAGCACGAGCGCGCCGGCCTCAACGTGGGCGCCAGCTACGTGTCGGCCATGCGCGAGAGGGCGGGCGGCGAGCCGATGTCGAGGGCGCTCGCGACCGACGAGCAGCTCCTGATCGACGCGAGCGCCAGGGTGCGCGTCGTCGGGCCGCTCGTGCTCTACGCGAACGCGCGCAACGTCCTCGGCTCGCAGTTCATCGTGTCGCGCCGCCCGTTCGGCGCCCGGCCGAACGCGCCGCGCTGGATCCAGGTCGGGATGAAGGCGTCGTTCTGACGCGGCGTCCGGCGCGGCGCTGCGCCGATCAGAGCGGCCGGATGTGGGGCGGAGGCTCCTGCGGGCCCGGGAGGATGTAGGAAGCGGGGCCGATGCCGTCGCGCACCGAGGCGAGATCGACGCCGGGATCGATGAGGCGCGCGATGCGGCGGCCGTTGAGCGAGACGAGGGCGTCGGCGCGCACCTCGACCGGCCCGCGGCCGCGGCGCTCGAAGTCGTCCCGGATGTGGCGAGAGAGCTGCAGGATGAGATCGGGCTGGCCCGCCATCTCGCGCTCCTGGAGGCGCGTCAGGTACTCGCGCGGGCTCACGTGCCACGTCCGGCCGGTCTGCCGGTTGCGGACGAGGAAGGTGATGCTGCCGTTCTTCTCGCGGACCATCACGCGCCAGGAGAAGCGCATCCCCTGCTCGTGCCAGCGCACATCGCCGCCGTAGGCGAGGAAGCGGAGCGGCAGCGCGAGCTGGACAGCGCAGTACGCGGCGCCGACCGCGAGGCCGACAGCGCGCAGCCGCGGCGAGGGCGGCGCCGCC
>NZ_JEMA01001076.1 GCF_001589285.1 Sorangium cellulosum
CCGCGAGCGCGACAGCGGCCCCGCCGCCGGTGAGATCTCCGGCCGACACCGGGCGCGCCAAGTTCCGCGATCCGGGCTTCTAGCGCGCCGTTCGGCGCGCGCGGCGGCCCGGCCCCGCGCCCGAGGAATAATCGGGCGACGCCGGTTGTCCTCGGGCGGCCGGGCTTGCTATGAGCTCCCACCCGTTATGCACGACGTACGCGCCCTGAACGAGCTGGTCGCCAAAGAGAGCGCCTTCATCGACACCCTGCTCAACGAGGTTGGCAAGGTCATCGTCGGTCAGACGTACATGATCGAGCGCATCCTCATCGGGCTGCTGACCGGAGGGCACGTCCTCCTCGAGGGCGTCCCCGGCCTGGCCAAGACGCTCACGGTGCGGACGCTGTGCGACGCGATCGAGGCGAAGTTCTCCCGGATCCAGTTCACGCCGGACCTCCTGCCCGCCGATCTCATCGGCACCGTCATCTACAACCACCAGAAGGGCGATTTCACCTCCAAGCTGGGCCCGATCTTCGCGAACCTCGTGCTCGCGGACGAGATCAACCGCGCCCCGGCGAAGGTGCAGAGCGCGCTGCTGGAGGCGNGTGCAGAGCGCGCTGCTGGAGGCGATGCAGGAGCGGCAGGTCACGATCGGCGACACGACCTACCCGCTGCCGAGCCCGTTCGTTGTCATGGCGACCCAGAACCCGATCGAGCAGGAGGGGACCTACCGGCTGCCCGAGGCGCAGGTCGACCGGTTCATGCTGATGGTCAAGGTCGGCTACCCCGCGCGGGCCGAGGAGCGGCAGATCATCGACCGCACGACCGCGGTGATCGAGGGCAAGGCCGCGAAGGTGACGACGCCCGAGGAGCTCGTCTCCGCGCGCAAGGTCGTGCGCGACGTGTACATGGATGACCGCGTGAAGGACTACATCGTGGATGTCGTCTTCGCGACCCGCGAGCCCGGGCAGAAGGGCATGCGCGAGCTGAGCAGCCTGATCGAGTACGGGGCGAGCCCGCGCGCCTCGATCGCGCTGGCGCTCGCGGCGCGCGCGCACGCCTTCCTCCGGCACCGCGGCTACGTGACGCCGGAGGACGTGAAGGCGATCGGCCCCGACGTGCTCCGGCACCGGGTCGTCCTGACCTACGAGGCCGAGGCCGAGGAGGTGACGTCCGAGCAGATCGTCCGGCGCGTGTTCGAGGTGGTCGAGGTGCCGTGAGCAAGGCCTCCGGCTCGAAGAACCCGCTGCCGCCGGAGCTCCTGAAGCAGCTCCGGCGCATCGAGATCCGGACGCGAAGGCTCGCCAACGAGCAGCTCTCCGGGACGTACTCGTCCGTCTTCAAGGGGCAGGGCCTCTCGTTCCGCGAGGTCCGCGCCTACCTGCCCGGCGACGACGTGCGCTGGATCGACTGGAACGTCTCGGCCCGCATGAGCGAGCCGTTCGTGAAGGTGTTCGTCGAGGAGCGGGAGATGACCGTCATGCTGGTCGTCGACGCCTCGCAGAGCGAGCAGTTCGGCACGCGGCGCGCGTCGAAGGCGCGCGTCGCCGCCGAGATCGCGGCGCTCTGCTCGTTCAGCGCCATCAAGAACAGCGATCGCGTGGGCCTCGTGCTCGCGACCGAGGCCGTCGAGAAGCTCGTGCCGCCGAAGAAGGGCGACAAGCACGTGATGCGCGTCATCCGGGAGATCCTCGGCCACGAGCCGAAGTACACGGGGACGAACCTGAAGCTCGCGCTCGAGACCCTTGTCAAGGTGGCGAAGCGGAGGAGCGTGGCGTTCGTGATCAGCGATTTCTTCGCCTCCGGCTTCGAGCGCTCGCTCTCGCTCGCGGCCGCCAAGCACGACGTGATCCCGGTGATGCTCGTCGATCCGCGCGACGAGGAGCTGCCCGACGTGGGGCTCGCGACGTTCGAGGACCTGGAGACCGGAGAGGAGGTCGTCGTCGACACGGGCGACCGGGCGGTGCGCGACAACTACCGCACCGCGATGCGCAAGCTCCGCAACGACAGGGACAAGCTCTTCAAGAAGCTCGCGCTCGACGCCGTGGTGGTGAAGACGGGCGAGAGCTTCGTGACCCCGCTGCGCGACCTGTTCGCCAAGCGGGCGCGGAGGCTCAGGCGATGACGCCGCGCCGCTCCCGGGCCTGCGCCGCGCCCCCGCCCGCGTCGCCTGCGCGCTCGCGCGCGTCGAGCCCCCGCCCGCTCGCCTGG
>NZ_JEMA01001077.1 GCF_001589285.1 Sorangium cellulosum
GCCTCGGCCGCGCGCGCCGCCTCCTCGAGCGCGCGCTTCTCCGCCTCCGTCTGCTTCACGCGCTCCTCGAGCACGTCGGCGCCGAGGTAGCGGAAGACGTAGACGCCGCCGACGAACATGCAGAGGAACAGGGCGAGCACCCGCCAGAGCACGACGTACGGCACCACGAACGCGCCCTGCACCCAGGGCGACATGAGCGCGTTCGAGCCGAGCTCGGCGACGCCGCTCGCGCCGGGCGTCGGGGTCATGTAGAGCGCGAAATTGAGCAGCGTCTGGACCAGGATCACCTGGAAGATCGGCGGGCCCACCGAGACGAAGGTCGAGGGTGAGGTCGGGATGCCGAGCCCGAGCAGGATGAAGTAGGCGACGGCGAACCGCGAGTAGAAGAAGCCGAACGTGAGCAGCAGCGCGGCGGCGTAGGCGCGCTTGCCCCGGCGCATGTAGATGCGGAAGCCCCGGTGGAACTCGTCCACGCTCCGCAGCAGGCGCGCTGTCGTGCTGCCGGGCGCGGCGAGCGCGGCGTCGGCGCGGGCGCGCAGCCGGGGCACGCGCCGGGCGACCAGCAGGACGGCGCGCAGGAGCCTTCCGAGCGGCACCGAGAGCGCGCGGACGATCGCCTTGAGGAGCGGCGGGTACGCCGCCGCGGCGATCAGCGCGACAAGCCCGGCGCCGAACATGACGACAGTGAACAGGAGCAGCCACTCGATCTGCTGGCCCCCCTGCAAGACCAGCATCCCGCCCTGCCGCAGCGCGAAGATGGCCACGGCGGAGAGCAGGAAGAAAAGGACCGTGCACGAGGCGGCGAGCAGCGAGGCCGTGGCCATGTCGACCAGCCGCATGCCGCCGTGCACGAGCACCGCGGCCTGCGAGGGCGCCGCGCCGGCCTGCCCGGGGGTCACGCCGGCGCAGAACATCAGCACGAACTCCGAGGTGATCGCCGTGCGGAAGCGGAGCCCGGGCCAGAGCACGCGCCCGAGGACCCAGATCCTGAGCCCCCCGAACACGCCCTCCTGCAGCGCCAGCGCGGCGCCGACGAGCAGCCAGCCCGGCCGCACGTGCGCGAGCCCGGCGGCGAGGCTCGCCTGCTTGTCGTGGATCTCGCTGTAGAGCACGTACGCGAACGACGCGAGCGTCAGCGTGACGATGAGCTGGATGCCTCGGATCAGGGTGGCGCGGTTCATACACGGGCGCGCGGACGGGGTGACCGCAGCGCATGCCCCTATACCCCGCGGCGGCGCGCGTGACCGTAACGCCGGCAGCCCTCCGGAGCGAGACGCCCCCGGGGCGGCCCCGGCCGCAGGACGCGCGCGCGTCCTGCGGCCGAGTGCGAAGGTCGCTTCGCGGCGGCGCTCTCTCGCGATGCGTCGCTCCGATCCGGCGCGCAGCGCGGGCCGCTGTTCGTCGACGCGCAGCGCGGGGCCGCGCGCTTCCGCGCCTTTAGAGCCCGCGGCGAGGAGATGTCTATTGCGTCGCCGAGGAGGGCTCGCAATGCTGCGCGCCTCATGGCGACACGCAAGATCGCTATCAGCACCGGCGGAGGCGACGCGCCCGGGCTCAACGCTGTCATCCGTGCGGCCACGCTCGCCGCGCTCGAGCGCGGCTGGGAGGTCTGGGGCATCCGGCAGGGGTACCGCGGGTTGCTCGAGGACGCTCCGGACGGGCTCATCCGGCTCGATCGCGAGCGCGTCCGGGGCATCGCGCACCTCGGCGGCACCATCCTGGGCACCGCGAACCGCGGCGATCCGTTCCACTACCCGACGCCGGGCGAGCACGGGCTCGTGCCGCGGGATCGGTCCGACGACCTCGTACGGCGCTTCCGCGAGCGCGGGTTCGACGCGCTCATCTCGGTGGGCGGCGACGGCTCGATGCGCATCGCGTACGAGCTCCTCCAGCGCGGGTTGCCGCTCGTCGTCGGCGTGCCGAAGACGATCGACAACGACGTCTGCTGCACGGACGTCACGTTCGGCTTCGACACGGCCGTCTCCATCGCGACCGAGGCGCTCGATCGGCTCCACACCACGACCGAGGCGCACGAGCGGGTCATGGTCGTCGAGGTGATGGGGCGGCACGCGGGCTGGATCGCGCTCAACGCCGGGATCGCCGGCGGCGCCGACGCGATCCTGATCCCGGAGATCCCGTTCCGGTACGACGCGATCGCCGACAAGATCCGCCTCCGGGAGTCTCGCGGCCGGCGCTTCTCCATCGTGGTCGCGGCGGAGGGGGCGTGCTCCGAGGGCGGAGAGCTGACCATCAAGGACGCGGGCGACGCCTTCCGCCGCACCGCCGTCCTCGGGGGCGTGGCCGAGCGCGTGGCGAAGGAGCTCGCGGTCCGCACCGGCAAGGAGGCGCGCTCCATGGTGCTCGGCCACCTGCAGCGGGGCGGCGGGCCGACGACGGCGGACCGCTTGCTCGCGCTCCGCTTCGGCGCGGCGGCGACGCGCTTCCTCGTCGAGGGCTGCGGGAGCGGGATGGTCGCGCTGCGCGCGAACCGGATCGAGCTCGTCCCCCTCGCCGAGGTCGCCGGCAAGACGAAGACCGTGCCGCTCGACTCGGACTCGGTGGTCACGGCCCGCGAGATGGGCCTGTGCTTCGGCGACGAGCCGCCCGGCCACTTCGCCGAGCGGTGACCCTGCGAGCGCGCGAGTCCGCCGCCGCCTGCCCCCTCCCGGCAAGAACCACCTGGATCGTCCGGTATCGCACCTCGGGCGTGGGCCTCATCGCTCCTCGCGTCAGCGGCCGGACGGCCCGCGTCCAGCCTCGTGTTTGACACTCGTCGACGGGGGCCGATATCTTGGGTTCCCCCTCCGAACCCGCGCATACCCCCGGAACATGACGAAAGTCCTCGTATTTGAGAGCGATCCGGCGTTCGCCGGGGAGCTCCGCACGGAACTTGGCCGCCTCGGCTGCACCGTCCAGGTGGTCGACGACGGCAACGTCGGCCTGCAGGTCGCTGCGGCCGATCGCCCTGACCTCATCCTGCTGTCGATCGAGCTGCCGCGCATGAACGGCTTCTCGGTCTGCAACAAGCTCAAGAAGGACGCGCAGCTCAAGGACGTCCCGCTCGTCATCATGTCGAGCGAGTCGAGCGAGGAGACGTTCGAGCAGCACCGGAAGCTCAGGACCCGCGCGGAGGACTACATCCACAAGCCGATCGCGTTCGGCGAGCTCCTCGAGCACATCCGCAACTACGTCCCGCTCGAAGGGGACGACGCGGAGGCCGATCCGATCATGATCGACGAGGCCGAGGTGCTCGAGGCCGACATCGACGAGGACTCGGGGGACCCCACCATCATCACGGCGACCGTCGTCGCGAACGGCGCGCGCGCGAGC
>NZ_JEMA01001078.1 GCF_001589285.1 Sorangium cellulosum
GGGGCTCCGCTTCGAGGCGGCGCGCGACGCGCTGCTCGCCGCGATCGGGGCGACGCACCGCCACGGGCGCGTGCGCGCGGTCAGCGTGGGCGGCGACGGCCGCGGCGGGACGGGGGATCCCGGCGACGGCGTGCTGGTCCACGTGGACGGCGAGGACGTGCCGCTCGCGGCGGACGCGGTGATCCTGGCGATCGGCGGCCTGGCCGGCGGCGGGGTCGCGTACGCCCCGCCCGAGCGCAGCGCCGGCCCCGACCTGCCGGCGCGCGGCGCTGTGCCGTTCGCCCTCTCGATCGCGGCGCCTGTCACGATGGGCGACGAGCGGGGCGCGATCGGCGTGGTGAGCTCCATGCACGGGCCGGAGCTCGACGTCGTCGCCTGGCCGCGCGGCGATCGACCGGGCGCGCTGGAGGCGGTGGGCGTGCGGTGCGAGGGCGTCCGCGCCGCCCCCGGGATCCTCGCGGCCGGGGCGACGATCGCCGGGAGAGCGCGCACCGTGCTCGACGCGGTGATCACCGGGCTGCGCGCCGGCGCCGAGGCCTGACGCGCGGCGCGGGGCGTTCCGGCGCGCGTCAGGCCTCGGCGCGGCCTCGCGCTAGCGGGCCGCGGGGATCATACGGAGGAGCTGCTGGTAGCCGACGGCGAGCGTGAAATCGCTCCCGCGGCCGGGATCGGCGGGCACGTCGCCCTCGGGGCCGCGCGTCGCCGCCGCGTCCGCGCGCTTCTCCACGAGCACGGCCCTCGGCGAGCCGGCGAAGCTCGAGCCCTCGGCCGGGAGGTGCCCCTCGAGGTCCTGCTCGCGGAGGATGCCGGCCAGGGCCTGCTGCTGCGCGCTCTCGATGACGATGTCCGGGCGGATGCCCTGGGCCTGGATCGAGCGCCCGTTCGGCGTGTAGTAGCGCATCGTCGTGAGCCTCACCCCGGCGCCGCCGGGCAGCTCGTAGATCGTCTGCACCGAGCCCTTGCCGAAGGTCGTCGCGCCGACGACCGTGGCGCGCCCGCTGTCCTGGAGGGCGCCCGCGACGAGCTCGGCGGCGCTCGCGGAGTACTCGTTCACGAGCGCGACGACGGGCAGCGAGGCGAACGCGCCGCCGTCGTGCGCCTTCGCCTCGTCGACGACCTTGCTGCGCTGGCGGGTCGAGTAGATCGTCCCCGACGAGAGGAACTCGTCGGCGACGGCCTCCGCCTCGTGGACGAGGCCGCCGGGGTTGTTGCGCAGGTCGAGGATCACCCCGGCCAGCGGCGCCTTCGAGGCGGCGCGCACCCTGGCCGCGGCGCGGAGCATCTCTTCATGGGTGCCGTCCTGGAACTGCTTCAACCGGACGTACGCGACGTCGCGCTCGAGGCGCTTGGCCGCGACGCTCGTGACGTGGATCTGCTCCCGCGTGAGGTCGAACGTGAGCGGCTCGCCCACGCCCTGCCGGCGGATCGTGAGCTTCACGCGGGAGCCGGGGGGCCCGCGCATGACCTTCACGAGCTTGTCGAGGCGCTCGCCGCGCACGGGGCGGCCGTCGATCGCGAGGATCCGATCGCCGGAGCGGACGCCCGCCCGCGCCGCCGGCGAGCCCTCGATCGGCGCGATCACGGTGATGTCCTCGTCCCTCGCGTCGACCTCGATGCCGACGCCTCCGAACGTTCCCCCGGTCTCTTCCTGGAACTGGGCGAACTCTGCGGAGCTCATGTAGGCGGAGTGCGGATCGAGCTCCGCGACCATCCCCTTGATGGCGCCGTCGATGATCTTGTTGCGCTCTGCCGGCTCGACGTAGTGGTTCTCGACGAGCACGAGGACGCGCGCGAGCTGCTCGAGCGGCGCGTAGGGGCTCTGCGCCTGCGTGCTCGCGCCCGCGAGGTGCGAGGTCGCCGCCCCTCCCGCGAACGCCGCCGCGATGAGCCCAAGGGTGCGTACCCAACTCGGAAACCGTCGCATCCGCCGACCATAGCAGCGCCGCGGGCGGCCGCGCTCGGAGCGCAGCCGTGCCGGACGCGCCCGGCGCGGCGCCCGCCCGGCGCGCCGCCTTCGACCGGACGCCGAGGCGGCGGCGGCGCGATGCGTGTGAAGCGTGGTGGAAACGTGGAAGCGCGCCAGCACGGGCATACTGCCCTGCGTCGGTGCCGGTCGAGCTGTCGTTCGATCGGACGTCACACCGAGGTGCCCAAGGTCCAGGGCGCATGGTTTGTCCTAGGAAGAGTGTTCGGCTATCTTCGCGCGCCTGAACGTGGAACTTGCCTCCTCATCGTCCTGCGTCGCCTCCGCGAAGCAGGGCTCGCCGCGAGGGGCTGCTCTCGCCGAGACGGTCATCGGCCGTGGCGAAGAGCTGTCCGCGGCTGCGCGGTCCTCCGTGCGCGGGAGACAACTCGCACCCCGAGGCGGCTAGGATGGCCAAACCCACCGATCGTGAGCTCGTCGATCAAGCCCGGAGCGGAGATGCCCAGGCGTTCGGGGTGCTGGTTCGTCGATATCAGAAGCGCATCTTCCGGCTCGCGTTCCACCTCGTCCGCTCGGGCGCGGAGGCAGAGGACGTGACCCAGGAGACCTTCGTCCGGGCTTATCAGGCGCTCGATCGGTTCGACGGCCGGAGCGAGCCGTTCACCTGGCTCTACCGGATCGCCGTGAACCTCTCGCTGAACATGATCCGGGCCCGCAAGCCGAGCAAGAACTCTACCCCCGCGGACGACCCGCGGATCGAGGCGCTCCTGCTCGAGACGCGCCCGAGCCACGGCGTGGATCCGGCCGCGACGACCCAGCGTCGCGAGCTCGCGGCCGCGCTCTGCGACGGCATCGACACGCTCTCGGACACGCTGCGGACGACGCTCATCCTCGTCTGCATCGACGGCGTGCCCCACGAGGACGCATCCAAGATCCTGGGTTGTCCAGAAGGAACAGTTGCCTGGCGCGTCCACGAGGCGCGCCGCAAGCTCCGCGTGTACCTCGCGGAGCGCGGTTTCGGAGGGGACGCCGAATGAACGTCACCAGCAAGCTCGACCTCGATGGGATGCTCAACGATTGGCCTGCCCCCGCCCTCGACGAGGCGGCGTGGGAGACGCGGGCAGCTCGCATCGTCGAGGTCGCTCTATCCCATGCTCCGGAGGGCGCGGCGGCGCAGACCGACCTCATCGCAGCCCCCGACCTCGCCGCCGAGCCAGGCGAGGAGCAGGCGGGGGACATTCTGCGCGAAGTACATGCAGCAGGAGGCAGCACCATGGCGGATGGATCACAAGCAGGCAGGGCCGCGAAGTCGGAAGCGAGCCTGTCGGGCGGCAGCAACTCGCGCCCGCCGGAGAGGAGACGCCAGTCGCTGAAGGAGATCGCCGAGCGCGCCAGCCAGGCGCCGGGTCGCGTGAGCGGGGTGTCCGGGGCGGGCGGCTCGCCGCTGTCGACGCCCGTGCCGTCCGGACGCAGCGCGCTGTCCACGCCGCTGCCCTCGTCGGGGCGCGTGTCCACGCCGCCGGGGCGCGGCTCGATGCCCGGCGGCCTCCGCGCTTCCTCGCCCTCGCTGCGGTCGGCCGAGGGGGTCACCGAGGACTCCGGCGTCATCGATCTCAACCGGCTCAGCGCGTCGGTGCCGCCGGAGCAGGTGGAGACCGCCGGGAAGGCGCAGCCCGGCGCGGCCGACCCGGTCGACGACGAGAAGCCGGCCGAGGTCGCCGCGCTTTCCGCGAGGAGGCCGCGCGCCCCGGCGGCGTCCGGCGCCGAGGCGTCGGCCAGGAGGCGCTCCGGCGGGATGATCGCCGGCGCGGCCATCGCGGCCCTCGGCGTGGCCGCGGCGGTCGCGTTCATGGTGAAGACCCCGGCGGCGCCGTCGCAGCAGGAGACAGCGGCCGCGCCGACCCCTGCCGTGACGCAGGCCGCGCCGCGCGACGAGAGGGCGATCGAGCCGGCGGCCCCGGTCGCCGCGGCGCCCGCCGCGCCGGCGGCGACAGCGGAGGTCGAGCAGCCGCCCGTGGAAGCGGAGGAGAAGCTGGCGGCCNGGAGGTCGAGCAGCCGCCCGTGGAAGCGGAGGAGAAGCTGGCGGCCGCGCCGAGGAC
>NZ_JEMA01001079.1 GCF_001589285.1 Sorangium cellulosum
GCCGGCCTCGCGCCGGGCGGGAGCTCGGCCACGGCGGCGAGCGTGTCGCGCATGCCGCGCGCCGCCACCAGCACGCGGGGCTCGGCGAGCTCCATCACCTGGCCGAAGCGCCGCGGCCGCATCGCGGTGCCGAGCAGCGACGGCACCCCGTCGGCCCGCAGCGCGCCGTAGTAGGCGACGACCGCGTCCACGCCGTTGTCGAGCGCGATCATGACGCGGTCGCCGCGGTGCACGCTCGCCTCACGGAAGAGGGCGGCGCAGCGGTCGGCGAGCGCGTCGAGCTCGCGGTACGTGATCCGCCGCCCCTCCGAGACCAGCGCGACGTGGTCGGGGCGCGAGGCGGCGAACGATCGCAGCGTCGAGTCGATGAGGAAGCGATCCGAGCGCGGATCGCGACGAGCGGTGTGCTGCGTGCTCATGCGCCCCCCGGGGTGTTCGGGCTAGTTGCTGCTCTTCTTGCTGTTCACGTAGGTCACGAGCCGGGCGATCGAGCCGAAATTCTCCGGCACCATTTCCTCGTCGGCGACCTGGATGCCGAGGTCCTGCTCGAGGAACTGGACGATCTCGAGGACGGCCGTCGAATCCAGGATTCCCTGATCGAGCAAAGGGACCTCGGCCCCGAGATCGGCGGTGGCGCCCCGGTAGCCGAACGAGGTGACCAGGAAGGTACGAATCGTCGATTCGATGCTGGAAGTGCTCATGGAGTTAGTTTTTACGTCTATCACCCTCCCGGCTTTCCTGTCGAGAGTGCTCGGCGGAGCGCGCGGCGGTGCTCGGAACGCCGCGGGGCGCGTCTGCAGCCGCGGCGACGTAACGCGGTGATGTCGGGACGCGGTATCGCGCGACATCACCGCGTTACGTCGCCGCGGGCGGCGTCGCAGGAGAGAGCGCGACTCACGATTTCGTCGCGAGCCCGAGCTCGTCAGGCGTGGCCCTGGTCGCGGACGAGCAGCGGCTGGGCGTGGAGGTACTGCGCCACGCGGCGCTTTGCCTCGATGTCCTTGAACACGCGCTCGACCTGCTCCGGCGTGATGCCGACGGCGGGCGCCGCCTCCGCTGCAGAAACCTTGTTGTTGTACGCGTAGAGGCAGAGGTCCATCTTGTCGTAGGGGAGCGCGAAGTAGAACTCGTCCTGCCCCTGCGGCATCGAGAACGTGTCGGTCGTCGGCGCGCGCCCGCGGATGTCGGCGGGGACGCCGATGTACTCGGCGAGCGCGTAGACCTGGCTCTTGTACAGGTGCGCGATCGGCTTGAAATCCGCGGCGCCGTCGCCCTGCTTCACGAAGAAGCCCTGATCGTACTCGAGCAGGTTCGGCGTGCCGGCGACCGCGTAGTTGAGCCTGTCGGCGTGGTAGTACTCCATCATCTTGCGGATGCGCTGCTTGAAGTTCGTCGCGGCGACGAGCTGCAGGTAGGCGTTCAGGGGCATCCGCTTCACGCGCGGCTCCTCGCCGGGCGGCTGCGCCGTGAGCTGCGAGACGTTGAGCCTGTCGCTCTCGAGGATCGACGGCAGCGTGATCTTGAACTTCCAGCTCTCGTTGTAGTCCGGGTAAACCATCCGGATCGCCTCGTCCTGCCGCTCGTAGCAGCGGAGGCCGCTCAGCGCTGGCTTGATGTTCTCGATGACCGCCTCGATGCCGAGCTGCTCGGCGAGCATCTTGCCGAGCCGCAGCGCGTCGTCCGAGGTGTCGCGCTCGGGCATGAAGAGGCCGAGCACCTTGTCCTTGCCGAGCGCGCGGACGCACAGCGTCGAGACGACGGAGCTGTCGATCCCGCCCGAGATCCCGACCACGGCCCCGCGCTTCCGCAGCGTGCCGAACACCTGGTCCCGGATGGCCTTCTCGGCCTCTTGCGCTATCGCCGGGGCATCGATCCTGAGGACGTCTCGCGAAAACATGGTTGGCATCCACCCTTTCAAAAAGATGGACCAGACTATTAAAACGGAGCGCGGCAGGGAACCCCGTTCGCTGCGAGCCGCCGGGAGGCCATGTCGCTCGCGGAGACAGCGCCTCGCTCCGCGAGCGGCGAGGGCCGGAGGGAGGTGGTCCGCCCGCGCTGTCCGGCGTGCGCTGCGCCGCGGTGGGGTCGGCGCCGTGGGGTGTTCCGCTGCAGGGCCGGATCCGGGACAGCGCGCCGGCGCTGCCGCGCCGTCAGAGGGAGGGCCGAGGCTCGCCGGTCGCGGAGAACTCGTTGGCCTCCGCGGCCAGGACCCAGAGCACGGCCATGCGGACCGCGACGCCGGCCTCGACCTGGTCGAGGATCACGCTCTGCTTGCCGTCGGCCACGCGCGGATCGATCTCCACGCCGCGGTTCATCGGCCCGGGGTGCATCACGATCGCGTCCGGCTTGGCGAGCGCGAGCCGGGCGGGGTTGAGCCCGAAGGTGCGGCTGTACTCGCGCATGCTCGGGAGGAAGCTGCCGCTCAGGCGCTCGCGCTGCACCCGCAGCATCATCACCACGTCGGCCCCCTCCAGGGCCGGCTCGATCCGGTCGTAGAGGGTCGCGCCGAGCGACTCACCCGCGACCGGCAGGAGCGTGCGCGGGCCAGCGAAGCGGACCCGGGCGCCCATCGTGGTGAGCAGGTGCGCGTTCGAGCGGGCCACGCGGCTGTGGACGATGTCGCCGCAGATCGCGACCTCCAGCCCTTCGAGCCGGCCCTTGGCGCGCCGGATCGTGAACGCGTCGAGCAGCGCCTGGGTCGGGTGCTCGTGCGTGCCGTCGCCCGCGTTG
The DNA here is from genome assembly GCF_001589285.1 of Sorangium cellulosum. Classification (GTDB taxonomy): domain Bacteria; phylum Myxococcota_A; class Polyangia; order Polyangiales; family Polyangiaceae; genus Sorangium; species Sorangium cellulosum_G. The sequence continues at coordinate 2,731 of NZ_JEMA01001079.1, forward strand.
ACCACCGCGGCGCGCGTGCGCGCGGCGATGTGGTGCGGCGCGCCCGACGCGCTGTGCCGGATGACCAGCACGTCAGGCTGCATCGCCTGGAGGTTCTGCACCGTGTCGAGCAGCGACTCGCCCTTGACGGCGCTCGAGGTGGAGACGCTGATGTTGATGACGTCGGCGCTGAGCCGCTTGCCGGCGAGCTCGAACGACGTCCGCGTGCGCGTCGAGGGCTCGTAGAACAGGTTCACGACGGTCTTGCCGCGGAGCGTGGGCACCTTGCGCACGCTCCGCCGGGAGACGTCGAAGAGCGACTCGGCCGCGTCCAGGAGCGACACGATCTCGGGCTGAGAGAGCCCCTCGATGCCGAGCAGGTGTCGGTGCGGGTAGATCCTCCTCATGCGCTCGCTCACGTCCCTTCCGGGGGAGAGGGGGGCTCGGAGAGCTTCGCGTCGGCGGCGGTGACGAGAGCCCAGAGCTCGCCCGCGCGCTCCACCACGTCGACGCGCTGCCCGGGGGCGAGCTCGACCGCGCGCACGACGTAATCCGGGTGAATCGGCAGCTCCCGGCCGCCGCGATCGACCAGCGCGACGAGCTCGATCCGCTGCGGTCGCCCGTAGTCGAGCACCGCGTCGACCGCCGCGCGGATGGTGCGGCCGGTGTAGATCACGTCGTCGATCAGCACGATGCGCCGGCCGTCGACGGGGAAGGAGATGTGGCTGGGACCGATGCGCGGGTTCGGCAGGGCGGTCGCGGCGTCGTCGCGGTACAGCGTGATGTCGACGGCGCCGACGGGCGGCGCGTGCCCCTCGATCTCGAGGAGCAGGGCGGCGAGCCGCTTGGCCAGCGGCTCGCCCCCCCGTCGAATGCCGATCAGCGCCAGATCCTCCACGCCGCGGCCGCGCTCGGCGATCTGGAGAGCGACGCGCCGCAGGCCGCGCCCGATGGCGGCCGGGTCGAGCAGAGCTTCCATGGCGCGGCGAGGGCTACCACAGTGGGCGCCGTGCACCCAAGGGCCGTGTGCGCCGTCCGCCGGATCACCCGTCCGCCCGCGGAAGAGCGCGGCCCTCTGGCCGCGCCGCGCGCCGCTGCGGAGGGCGCGCGCCGCTGCGGCAGCCGAGCGGCGGCGCCGGCGCGCTCAGTCGGGCTGGTGCAGGACGCGCTGGGTGCGCTCGAGGAAATAGAGCCGCTCGAACCCCGCGCGCTGGAAGGTGAGCGCGCCGAACCCGTTCACCGCGATCGCGGCCGCGCCGAGGGCGTAGAACGGCACGCCGAACCGGCGACCTCCCACGGCGATCATGGCGAAGAGGAACGGGGCGAAGTCGTTGGAGAAGCGGTAGCCGAACTGGATCCAGCCGCTGTTCTGGTAGAAGAGGCTCGGCAGCGCGACAGCGGCCGCCGTGGCGGCGAGCGCCCAGAACACGGGCGGCGTACGCCGGGGCCAGATCGCCCATGCGTAGATGGGCGTGGTCACCCAGAGCGCGAGCCCGTGCGCGTTGATCTGGAACGGCGCGCCCTGCACGTGCGTGTACGGCAAGCTGGTGAGCACCACCGCGAGGTTGCGCGGCAGGTAGTGGTACGAGAAGAGCCCCCACTTCTCGATCCGGGCGCGCCAGGCGATGTGGAGGTAGCGGTGCCCGAACTCGGCCGCGTCGCCGAACCGCGCGTGGTTGTGCCAGAGCAGGATCGAGAGCACGAGCGCGGCCGGCGCGGCGAACAGCGCGAGCCGGCGCAGGACGGCGCGCGGGGCCGAGCGGCCCGCGCGGAGCGCCTCGTAGAGGAACAGCGGTGCGGCGAAGCCGAGCGGGGTGCGCGTCGCGAACCCGAGGCCGAGGGCGAGGCCCGCCGCGAGCGGGTGGGCCGCGTCGAGCGCGCAGTAGAGGTAGACGCAGGCGAGCGCGACGCCGACCACGTGCGCCGCGAACCACACCGTCCCTTGCACGGCGCTGAACCAGTAGACGCTCCCGAACGCGAAGAGCAGCGCGAGCGCGATGTTCTCGGCCTGCGTGCGCCGGCTGCGCCGCGACGCCGAGAGCTTCTCCAGGGCGAGGAAGAGGACGGCCGGGCCGACGCCGGCGAACGCCAGGAAGAACTGCCCGTCGCGCACGCGCTCGGCGCTGCCGGCGAGCTGGACGAGCGGCGCGATCAGGACCGCGGGGAAGGGGGGGAAGCTGACGTAGTAACGGTCCCCGAGGACGGCGAAATCGTTGCCGCCCGCGTAGGCCGGCGGCGGTCCGCCGAGGTCGAGGCGGCCGCGCAGCCACGCCTCGGCGAGCAGGGCGTAGTGGTTGTAGGGCGTGTGGCCGGCGAAGATCTCGCGGGAGGAGCTGACCGCGTACACGAGCGTCGCGAGCGCGTAGATCGCGAGCGCGATCGCCCCGCGCCGGCCCGCTCGCCGTGCTTCCCCCGGAGGCTCCGTTCGCTGTTCGGCGGCGCCCGCGGCAGGGGCCTCGGGCCTGACGCTACGGTCCATGCACCGGCGACGCTACCACGCGGCCCCGAACGGACGGCGCCGCCGAGCGAGGAAGAGCGGGAGAGAGGAAAAGCAGCCGAGGCGGTCGTCGCTCGGTCTTGCGAGCCAACGCACCCCGCGCTAAACGCTCCGCTTTCACTGGCCCGGAACCCATGTCCCAGATCGCCGTTTCCGCCAATGACATCAACATTTCCGGCATCTCGCTGGACGTGCCGCTGCCGACCGACTGGTTGAACGCAGAGCTCGCCGACTCCGACGTCAGCGGGCGCGCGCAAGGCCATCTGTCAGCCCGCCTCTCCCGGACCGGGAACGAGATCGTCGTGCGCGGGCGCGTCAAGGCGCCCGTCGCCACGCCCTGCGCGCGGTGCCTCGCACCGGCCCTGCTCGACATCGACGCCGAGCTCTCTCTCCTGCTGCGCCCGGCCCCCAAGGCCGAGAGCCACGGTCCGGGGCACCGGCACCGCCGCGACGACGCGGCGGGCCGCAACGGGTCGGCGAAGGCCGAGGCCAAGACCAAGGAGCCCGAGTACGAGTTCACGGCCGAGGAGGCCGACGTCGACACGTACGACGGCGAGACGGTGGTGCTCGACCCGTTCATCCGGGAGGCCATTCTCCTCGAGATGCCGAACTTCCCCTTGTGCTCGGAAGCTTGCCCGGGTATCGGTCCTGCCGCTTCCCGAGAGGACCGCGAAGGCGGCTCCTCGACCCTCGTCGCGGGGGCGGGGGAGGAGGACGAGGCCGCTCCGGGCCTCGACCCGCGGCTCGCGCCGCTCAGCGCTCTCCGAGACAAGCTCGGACAGAAGCCCAGCGCCTCTGACAAGCGCGCTCAACCTGCCTCGACCCCCCCGGCCAGCGCCGGGACATCGAAGAAGAAGACCAAGAAGGAGTAGCTCCGTGGCCGTCCCCAAGAGGAAAACCACCCCCAGCAAGCGCGACATGCGGCGCGCCAACCACGACAAGGTGACCCCCGTCCAGCTCGTCTCCTGCGAGAACTGCGGGGAAGCCCGGCTCCCGCATCGCGCCTGCGGCGCCTGCGGGCACTACAACGGGCGCAAGGCGAAGGCGACCAAGGCGACCGCGGCCACATGACCGGGGCGGGTGCGCGGACGCCGGCGCGCGAGAACGCTGCGCCCGCGCACCTGGGCGCGGCGCGGGCGCGCGCGAACGCCGACGCGCGAGGGCCCGTCGCATGAGCGCCGCGCGGCCGAGTAGCCGCATCCTCGGGACGGGCAGCTACGCGCCCGCCCGCGTCCTTCACAACACCGATCTCGAGAAGATCGTCGACACCTCCGACAGCTGGATCAGCGAGCGGACGGGGATCCGTCGGCGCCACATCGCCGCCGACGGGGAGCTCACGAGCGACCTGGCGTCCGCCGCCGGCCGCTCGGCCCTGGCGGCTGCGGGCCTCACCGCGGCCGACCTCGACATGATCATCGTCGGGACGATCAGCGGCGATCACCCGATGCCCGCCTGCGCGGTGTACGTGCAGCAGAAGCTCGGCGCCGGGGAGATCCCCGCGTTCGACATCTCGGCGGCCTGCGCGGGCTTCGTCTACGGGCTCACGATCGCGGATCAGTTCATTTCGAACGGCGTGGCCCGGAACGTCCTCGTGATCGGCGTCGAGCTGCTCTCGCGCATCCTGAACTGGAAGGATCGCACGACGTGCGTCCTGTTCGGCGATGGCGCTGGCGCGGTCGTGCTCGGGCCTGCGTCCGATGACGGCCGGGGCATCGTCTCGACGCGGATCTTCAGCGACGGTGCGCTCGCAAACTCGCTGGTCATCCCGGGCGGCGGCACGGCCGAGCCGCTCACCGCCGAGGGCATCGAGCAGAACCGCAACAAGGTCCACATGGTGGGGCAGGACATCTTCAAGGTCGCCGTGAAGAACCTCTCCAGCGCCTCGTTGATCGCGCTCGAGACGGCAGGCATGGCGGCCTCCGAGCTCGACTGGGTCGTCGCCCACCAGGCGAACCTGCGGATCCTCAGCCAGGTCGCCGCGCGCCTGAACCTCCCCCTCGATCGGTTCGTGCTCAACATCGAGGAGTACGGCAACACCTCGAGCGCCTCCATCCCCATCGCCCTCGACGAGGCGGTGCGCGACGGGCGCATCAAGCCGGGTCACAACGTCCTGTTCTGCGCGCTCGGCGCCGGCATCTCCTGGGGCGCGTCCGTCGTCCGGATGTGAGCGGGTCATGCGGGCGCGCCGGCGTTGGGGTCGAGATCTGCGCGTCACGGCGGCTGAGCTCGCCCGGCGATCTTGCATGAGCGGGGCTCGGCGGGCGCCGGCCTCGTGACGTGGCTCCGGGGACGGACGTCGTCCGCCTCCTCTGCTTGGACGTGAGGACAAACGTGAAAATCGCTTGGCTATTTCCAGGGCAAGGGGCGCAAGAGGTGGGGATGGGCAAGGCCCTCGCCGAGGTCTCGGCGGCGGCGCGCGGCGCGTTCGCGCGGGCTGACGCCGCGCTCGACGAGCCCATCTCGCGGCTCTGCTTCGAGGGGCCGATCGAAGAGCTGACGAAGACGAGCAACACCCAGCCCGCCATCGTCGCCACGAGCTGCGCCGTGGCCGCGGCGCTCATCGAGCACCTGCCCGACCTCGATCAGCCGCTCTACGCGGCCGGCCACTCGCTCGGCGAGTACAGCGCGCTGGTCGCCGCCGGCGCGCTCGAGATCGAGGAGGCCGTGCGGCTCTGCCGGATCCGCGGCAGCGCGATGCAGGAGGCCGTGCCGGCGGGCGAGGGGGCCATGGCGGCGCTCATCGGGCTCGATCAGGGCGTGGTGCTCGCGCTCTGCGCGGAGGCGGCGGAGGGCCAGGTGGTCGCGCCGGCGAACTACAACGGGCCGGGGCAGATCGTGATCGCCGGCCACAGCGGCGCGGTCGCGCGGGCGGGCGCGCTCGCCGTGGCCCGCGGCGGCAAGTCCATCCCGCTCAAGGTGAGCGCCCCCTTCCACTGCGCGCTGATGCGGCCCGCGGCGGAGCGCCTGCGCCCCGAGCTCGATCGCGCGCAGCTCAGGTCGCTCGCCTTCCCTGTCATCGCGAACGTCGACGCCACGCCGAACTCCGATCCCGAGCGGGTGCGCTCTCTCCTCCTGCGCCAGATCGACGGGACCGTTCAGTGGATGCAGACGATCGAGCGCATGGCGGAGGACGGCGTCACGCACGCCCTCGAGATCGGCCCTGGCAAGGTGCTCGCCGGGCTGGTCAAGCGGATCACGAAGCAGATCAAGGTGCTCAGCGTGAGCGACATGGCGGGGATTGAGCGCGTGAGCGCGTTCCTTTCGGAGGCATAGGCATCGATGTTCGACCTAACGGGCAAAGTTGCGATCGTCACGGGCGGATCGCGGGGAATTGGGCGGGCTGCGTCCGAGGCGCTTGCGGCGCAGGGCGCGCACGTGATTGTCAACTACGTGCGCGGCGAGGCCGAGGCGCGCGCGGTCGTCGACGCGATCACCGCGCGCGGCGGCAAGGCCGAGGCGCTCGGCTTCGACGTCGCGAACCTGCAGGCGACCGAGGCCGCCATCGCCGAGGCGGCGAAGCGGCTCGGCCGGCTCGACATCCTCGTCGCGAACGCCGGGATCGCGATCGACGGCTTGCTCCTGCGGATCAAGGAAGAGGACCTCGACCGCCTCTTCGCCGTGAACGTGAAGGGCGCGATCGCGTGCGCCCGCGCCGCGACCAAGGTCATGATGCGCGCGCGCACGGGCCGCATTGTCTTCCTCTCCAGCGTCGTGGCGGAGATGGGCAACGTGGGCCAGACGGCGTATGCCGCGACCAAGGCGGCCCTGCTCGGCGTGACGAAGTCGCTCGCCCGCGAGTACGCGGGGCGCGGCATCACCGTCAACGCCGTGGCGCCCGGCTACATCGACACCGACATGACGACGACGATCAGCGCCGAGATGAAAGAGGGCCTGACCAAGATGGTCCCGCTCGGGCGGACGGGGCGAGCCGAGGAGGTCGCTGCGGCGATCGCATTCCTGTGCTCCGACGAGGCGAGCTACGTGACGGGCGAGACGCTCCGCGTCAACGGCGGAATGTACGTCTGAGCGCGACAGGCCGCCCACCTCGGCGGCCGCGCGTCTCGCTCGGAGGCAAGCGGCAAACGAGGCGCACACGAAAAAAGCGGCCGCTGGTAATTCGATGATGCAACGCTGAGGGCGATGGGCTACTAGGGGGTCCGTTTTCCCGGGAGGAATACCATGGCTGAAGGTCGCGACATCACGGCCGAAGTAAAGCGGATCATCAAGGAGCAGCTCGACGTCGAGGAGTCTCACATCAAGCCTGAAGCGTCGTTCATCGACGATCTGGGCGCCGATTCGCTGGGCCTGGTGGAGCTTGTCCTGGCGTTCGAAGAGGCGTTCGAGATCGACATTCCGGACGAGGACACGGAGAAGATCCGGACTGTCCAGGATGCGATCAACTACATCGAAGGGCACACCAAGAAGTAGCGTCCCCACCGCCCTACCGGACGCGGCGTCACCATGGAGGGTTGACGGCCACGTGGGTCAGCGAGGGGCCAGCCTCTTCGTCGAAGCACGTGTTCGCACCTCTGTGGTGGCGCTAGGGCAAAAAAAGCCATGGAACGCGTTGTCATCACCGGCATCGGGCTCGTCACGCCCAACGGCATCGGGACGCAGGCCACCTGGCAATCTTTGCTGGCTGGTCAATCCGGTATCGGACCCATCACGCTCTTCGACGCGAGCACCTTTCCGACCCGCTTCGCCGGCGAGGTGAAGGGCTTCGTTCCGGAGGAGTACATCCCCAAGAAGAAGGTGAAGGAGATGGGCCGCTTCGCCCAGCTCTCCATCGCCGCCTCGCAGATGTGCATGCAGGACGCGGGGATCGAGCTCACCGAAGAGGACCGCGATCAGTGCGGCACGTTCATCGGCGTCGGCCTGGGTGGCCTCGAGTACCTGTACCAGCACTCGATCACCCTGAACGAGAAGGGCCCCCACAAGGTCAGCCCCTACTTCATCCCGACGGTCATCGCCAACCTCGCCGCCGGCCAGGTGGCGATGGCGCTCAACCTGCGCGGCGCGAGCTACTGCAACACGAGCGCCTGCTCGTCGAGCGCGCACTCGCTCGGCGAGGCGTTCGAGTGGATCCGCCGGGGCCGCTCCCACATCATGCTCACGGGCGGCGCGGAGGCGACGATCACCGGCCTCGGCATCGGCGGTTTCTGCGCGATGTTCGCCCTCTCGCGGCGCAACGAGGAGCCGCAGCGGGCGAGCCGCCCCTGGGACAAGGAGCGAGACGGCTTCGTCTGCGCCGAGGGCGCCGGGTCGCTGCTGCTCGAGTCGCTCTCGCACGCGAAGAAGCGCGGCGCGAAGATCTACGCGGAGGTCGTCGGGTACGGCGCCTCGTGCGACGCGTACCACATCACCAAGCCCGCGCCTGACGGCGTCGGGGCCCAGCGCGCGATGAAGATGGCGCTCGAGGACGCGCGGCTCGCGCCGGACGCGATCGACTACATCAACGCGCACGGCACCTCGACGCCGCAGGGCGACATCGAGGAGACCCGGGCGATCCTCAAGACCTTCGGCGATCACGCGGCGTCGAAGCGCCTCTGGGTGAGCTCCACCAAGTCGGCGATGGGCCACCTGCTCGGCGGCGCCGGCGGCGTCGAGGCGGCGGTCTGCGCGCTCGCGCTGCGCGACGGCAAGGTGCCGCCGACGCTCAACCTGGACGATCCCGATCCCGAGTGCACGCTGGACTACGTGCCGTTCACCTCGCGCGAGCGACGCCTGAAGCACGTCATGTCGAACTCCTTCGGCTTCGGCGGGACGAACGTCTCGCTCGTGTTCTCCCAGTTCGAAGGCTGACCGCGCGCGGCGCTGGATGGCTCGATGAAGTGCCCATTTTGCGGCCACCTCGAGGACCGGGTCATCGACTCCCGCGCCGGCGGCGCGGGCGAGGTGATCCGCAGGCGGCGCGAGTGCGCCTCGTGCGAGCGGAGGTTCACGACGTACGAGCGCGTCGAGGACATCCTGCCGACCGTCGTCAAGAAGGACGGCCGGCGCGAGCCGTTCGATCGCCAGAAGCTCGTGCGGGGGCTCCGGATCGCCTGCAACAAGCGGCCCGTGTCCACCGACCAGATCGAGGCGATCGCCGACGCGATCGAGCGCGAGGCGCAGGAGTCCGAGCGGAGGGAGATCTCGTCGACCGAGCTCGGCGAGCGCGTGATGAACCACCTGCGCACTCTTGATGAGGTCGCCTATGTCCGCTTCGCAAGCGTCTATCGCTCCTTTCGGGACATCGACCAGTTCATGGTCGAGCTTGGCAAGCTTGTGAAGGCCAAGGCGCCCTAGTAGATCCGGCACTTCGATGCCTGCGAAGCTCCCCAGCCCCGAACCCGAGTTCGACGCCGCGATGATGCGCCTCGCCATCGAGGAGGCGCACAAGGCGATGCCGTCGCCGAATCCCCCGGTCGGCGCGGTGGTGGTGAACACGGCGGGGGAGGTCGTCGCCGTCGCGCACCACGCGCGCGCCGGCGAGGAGCACGCGGAGGGGTTGGCCCTCGCGGCCGCCGGAGACGCGGCGCGCGGCGGCACGCTCTACGTGACGCTCGAGCCCTGCAACCACGAGGGGCGCACCCCGCCGTGCGTGGACGCGGTGCTGAGCGCCGGCATCAAGCGGGTCGTCGTCGGCGTGCCCGACCCGAACCCGGCGGTGGTCGGCGGCGGGGCGCAGCGGCTCAGCGACGCCGGGCTCGCCGTCGAGATCGGCGTGGCCGGCGCCGAGGCCCGCGCGCTGATCGCGCCCTGGACCAAGTTCATCACGACGGGAATCCCCCACATCGCCCTCAAGCTCGCTCTGTCGCTCGACGGCCGCATCGCGACCCGCACCGGGGCGTCGAAGTGGGTCACCGGCCCGGAGGCGCGCGCGAAGGTGCAGGAGCTGCGCTCGCGGCACGACGCGGTGGCGATCGGCATCGGGACCGCGCTCGCCGACGACCCCCGGCTCACGCTGCGCGAGCCCGGGCTCGCGCCGGGGGGGAAGAGCCCCATCCGGCTCGTCTTCGACACGAGGCTCCGGCTGCCGCTCCACACGCGCCTGGCGCAGACGGCGCGGGAGGTGCCGACCTGGGTGCTCACGGGCGCCGACGCGCCCGAGGCGGCCGAGCAGGTGCTCGTCGATGCCGGCTGCGTCGTCCTGCGCGCGCCGACCTCCGCCGAGGGCCGGGTCGACGTGACCGCCGCGATGCGCCTCTGCGCCTCGCAGGGGATCGTCTCCATCCTCGTGGAGGGCGGCGCCGAGCTCGCCGGCAGCCTGCTCGCGTCGCGCCTGCCGGACGAGCTGCACGCCTTCGTCGCCCCCATCCTGCTCGGCCCGCGCGGGCGGCCGGGCGCTGTCGACTGGGCCGGCCCGGATACGCCGGGGGACGCGCCCCGGATCGTCGATCCGCGCTGGGAGCTCTGCGGCCGCGACGCGTACGTCAGCGGCCCGCTCGCCTTCCCCGCGCGGAGCTGAGCGGCCTGCCCCGCGCGGAGCGGGCCGGGGCCCGCGCGGCTCAGCTCGCCGCTTCGGCGCCGCGCTTCTGCATCTTCCGCTGGACGATACGCTTCTTGAGCGTGCCCATCCGGTCGATCATCAGCACGCCGTCGAGGTGATCGAGCTCGTGCTGGATGGCCACGGCGAGCAGGCCGTCGGCCGCGATCTCGAATACCGCGCCGTCTCGCCCGCGGGCACGGACGCGGACGCGCTCGGCGCGCTTGATGTCCTCGCTGATGCCGGGGAACGACAGGCACCCTTCGGGGCCGGTCTGCTGCCCCTCCTGGCGCACGATCTCCGGGTTGATGAAGACGAGGAGGTTGCTCGGCTCGTTGTCGGCGGCGACGTCAACGAGGAAGATGCGGTGTGGCTCCCCGATCTGCGTGGCCGCCAGGCCGACGCCGGGCGCGGCGTACATGGTCTCGGCCATGTCGTCGATAAGCTTCACGATCTCGGGGGTGACGTCCCCGACCGGCTGCGCCTTCTGTCGCAGGCGCGGATCGGGATAGTGGAGGATGGTGCGGATGGCCATGGCTGCTCAACAGCATAACCTCCGTTTCAAGCGGGCGCCCGTCAAGACGAACTACCGGTTCCTCCGGAACGAGGTCGACGTGTCGACGGTGACCCCGCGGGACTGAAGATCTTCCACGATGTCCGGCACCAGCCCGGAAGGGTGGAACGTCCCCTCTAGCGCGCCGCCGGCGGCCGTCCGCTCGACCACGAACGTGAAGACGTCGCGAATCGCGATCTGCCCGTTCTCGATGGCGAGCTCCGCGATGCGGAGCACCCGGTGGCGGCCGTCGCGGAGCAGCGCGATCTCGATCGCGAGGTCGAACGACGACGCGAGCCACTCGCGCGCCGTCTCCGGCGCGATCCCCGGGCGGGTCGCGGCGATGTCGGCGGGGAGGCGCGTCACGGCCTGCCGCAGCGTCGGCGCGCGCGCGGCGGCGAGCACGCCGTCCATGCCGCAGCCGATGGCGTCCACGAGCTCGGCCGCGACGTGGCCCGAGAACGAGCTCACAACGAGCCGCTCCGGCCGGATGCGCGCGGCCGACTGCACCGCCCGCGTCCGCTCGGCCGCCGTGCTGCCGAGCGCGATCGACAGCGTGTTGGGCTGATCGAGCGCGATCTCGTCCTCGTCCTGGAGCACGACGAACCGGTCGTCGGGCTGCGCCGCGGCAGCGAGCGCGCCGAGCAGCCAGCTCGTCCCCGCGTCGCGCGTCCCCGTGACGAGGAGGTTGCCGCGCCCGAGCACGCACTGGGAGAGCAGCCCGGCCATGGCGCGCGAGATCGTCCCGTTGCGCACCAGGTCTTCCAGCGTGACGTCGGGGCGCTGCGGCTTCCGGATCACCAGCGTGGCGGTCGCGGCCGGCGGGAGCACGGCGAAGAGCCGCCGCCCCTTCGGCAGGATCCGCTCGACGAACCGCGCGCCCTCCTCGAGCGGCTGCCCGGCCATCCAGCACAGCCGGCGGATGAGCCGCTCGACCGCGCGCTCGCTGCTGAACCCGACCTCTGCGATGACGCGCCGGCGCCCGTGCATCGCGATCACGAGGTCGTGGCGGAACACCTGGACCTCGCTCACCTCGGCGTCCTCGAGCAGGCGATCGAGCGGGCCCAGCGTGAGCAGCTCCCGCTGCGCGTCGGCGATGAGCGCCTCGGCGTCGACCTCGGGGTGGAGCTCGCCCGCCGCGCGCGTCGCCTCCGCGCTCTCGGCGACGGCGCGCTCGAGCCGCTGGGCGAGCGCTGCGTCCGGCGGCGCCCCGCCGTCGAGCGGCGTGAGGTCGACAGCGTCGGCGAGCCGATCCATGAGGCGACCGAGCGCCCTGCGGTGCGCCACCGCCTGCGTCGAGTCGCCCTGGCCGCGGTCGACCCGGTCCGAGACGGGCGGGATGGCGCGCCGGCTGGGGATGGGGACCACGCTCGGGTGGACGGCGACGCTCGCGGCGCCCGGCGGCGGCACCGCGATGGTGTTCGCGGCGCCCTGTCCCGGCAGCGGCGTCGCTGTCGGCGACGGGCGCGCCATCTGCGCGGTCGGGCTGCCGGGATAGATGCCGCGGCCGTCGCGCGCCATCGAGGCGTTGGGCATCGCCGGCGGGACCGGCAGCGGCGGCACGGACGCGCCGCCCGGCGAACCCGGCCCGATGGGCGGGCGGGGCGAGGGGATGCGCGGCGGACCGGGGACGGGCGCGGCCGCATCGACGGACTCGTCCGGATCGTTCTCGAGCGGGAAGTGGCTGATCACGCCCTGGCCGGTGCGCGACGGCTCGCCCTTCTCGTTGATCAGCGGCAGCGGCGCCGATCGGTGCAGCCCCTTCTCGGCGGACGGCGGCGCGCGATCGGGCAGGTGCGCCGGATCGCCGGGGCCCATCTCCTCCGGCACGCGCGCCGGAGGCGCCGTGCTGTCCGGAGGCGCCGTGCCCGCGGCGGCCGTCTCGATCCTCAGCACGAAGTCGCCGATGTAGATCTTGTCGCCCTCGCGGACGATCGTCGCCTGCGCGATCTTCCGGCCGTTGACGTACGTGCCGTTCGTGCTCTTGAGATCGGTGACGATGAAGCGCCCGTCGCGGAAGAGGAGCCGGGCGTGCCGCTTCGACACGTTGCCCTTCGGCAGCATCAGGTCGTTGCCCTGCACACGACCGACGTTGATCTCTGTCCGGTCGAAGGTTTCGCGGCGCTCCGCGCCCCCTTTCTCGCTGATGATCACCGAGAACATCTCGTCGCCTCGCGGGGCCAGGGCGGAGGTGAGACCCGATGCCCTCGCCACGCCATACGAGCAAGCTCGAACAGACATGTCAACGAGATGCCTGCGATTCCTGCCGCCGGGCGCCGAGCGGGCGGAGCCGAGGCCCGCGCCGGCCGCGCGCGACGGGGCGTCGCGGTCGCGCGCGCGGGCCTCGGCCAGGGGAGCCTTTCGGGGCGGGCGCGACGCCGTCCCGCGTCCGGAGCGCGATGGCCGCTGCGCGACGTGGCAAGACCACGACGGAGAGGGCGACGCCATGCACGGCCGACGCACAAGACTCTTCGATAAGAGCGCAAATCTTGAAGGCCGCGCGAATTGTGCTTCGCGGCGAGCCCGTCATCGATGGTGCTCGCGTGCTCGCTGTCAGGAGTTGCTGTACGGCGGAGCATTCGCGTCAGGAGCTGCTGCAAGGCGGGACTGCCGGTGAGGCGGCAACTGCCTCGCGCGCGCTCGGATCGAGCCATCATCGCTTGACCTTGGCGCGTCGAGCCGTTTACGTTGGCGCCCGCTCGGACCGGGGAGAATCGTCGAAGTTACCGCGCACGCACAGAAACCAGCGTCTGGGCAGCCGCCCTGCGCAAGTTAATTCGTCCTCAGAGGGGGGTTTGCTGGATCCAGCCAAGCCCGCATCGGAATCAGGGACCGCAGCCGCGGTCTACTCCCGACTCCCAGCCTGCGCGCCTCGGGTATCGACGAGCTCTGAAGTGGAGGAAATATGGCAGTTGGCAAGGTAAAGTGGTTCAACGATGAGAAGGGTTGGGGCTTCATCAAGCAGGAGACTGGCCCCGATGTCTTCGTTCACTATTCGCAGATCAACGGGGAGGGTCGCCGCCGTCTGTTCGAGGACGAGACCGTTGAATTTGAGATCAAAGAAGGTCCCAAAGGTCTCCAGGCGGTCAACGTGATCCGCGCCACCGCCTGATTCGCCTCCTGACCAGCGCCCCACCGGACTGCCCGCGCAGCGCTCCGCTGCGCTCGATCCACCTTACCTCCGAGCCCGATCATCGCGCGCCCGCAAGGCGGGTTTCTGCGCGTGGCGGATGATCTGCGCGCCGCTCCGGTGGGGCGCTCGGCAGAGCGCCCCAGGCGCGCTCATCGCTGCGGGACCGGGACCTCGCGAAACGCCTCTTGACCCGGGACGAAGCGGTGGGAGCTGATGCCCCTGATCGCCCCTGCGTCGTCGACCTCGTAGACGTTGAACCCGGCCATCCGCTCGTCGCTGTCGTGGAGGAGCGAGGCGCTGGCGGCGCCCACGGCGTCGATGTGACCCCGCTCGGTGTGCAGCTTGCGGTGGATGCGCCGGTGCAGGTGCCCGTGCAGCAACAGGCCGCGGCTGACCTGCCGGAGCAGCCGCCCCTCCGCCGCCGCGTCCCCCAGGCCTTCCAGCAGCGTCTTCGCCCGGCTCGCCGGGTTGTGGAACGGGTGGTGCTGAAGCACGACCGGCGTTCGCCGCCGCACCTCCGGGTGCGCGAGCACGCGCTCCAGCGCGCGAAGCTGGACGGCGCCGATCCGCCCCGAGGCCACCAGCGGAGGACGGGGCCACGCGGTCGAGAGGCCGATGATCGCCACGGGCCCGCGCAGGTGCACGAAGGGGAACACCGAGCCTCCGTCATCGCGGGCGGACCCGCTTCCGTCGTTCTTCCCCGGCGGATCGAGGGGGAGATCGGAGCGCAGGTACGGCGCGAAGTACTGCGAGAACCGCTGCGAGCGGTGCGCCCCCTTCGTGTACGCGTCGTGGTTCCCCGGGACGATGCTCACCTGCTCGGGAGGAAGCCCGAGCTCGCCCTGCAAGAAGTTGCGGACGAGGACGAACTCCCGCTCGAGCGCGAGGTTCGAGACGTCGCCCGTGATGACGACGTGGTCCACGCCGAGCCGCCGGATCTCCTTCGCCGCCGCGTGCACCGCGTGCGGTTTGTGGATGGCGCGGCGCCGGAAGCGAAGGTTGATGTAGCCCGTGAGCCGCTTGTTCAGGAGCCGGAACGGGATGGCCCCCTCGAGGGACAGGAGGTGCAGGTCAGAGAGGTGCGCGATCCTCACGGGCGCCAGTATGGGCCCTTCCCGCGCCCCGGCCAACCGCCGTGCGGGCTCATCGCGTGACGCGATCATCCGCGCGCGTCGGCCACGCCTCGGCTCAGGCGTCGCGCGCGCACCGGAAGCCGCGCCACGCGCGGCGGCTGGTCGGCAGATCGTGCCCCCGCGCCGCGCCGCGCAGCCAGGGTCGACCCTGGATGTAGCTGCCGCCCCGCAGCACGCGCTCCTCCCCCATGTCGGGACCCCGCGGGTCCTTCGCGCTGCCGGCTGGATACTCGGGATGGTAGTAATCCGCGACCCACTCCTCGACGTTGCCGGAGAGATCGTCGATGCCGTCGGGGGTCCGCCCGGCGACGAGCGCGCCCACGGGAGCGAGCTCGAGGAAGCCGTCGCCGTCGTCGAGCTCGTCGAACGCCAGCCGACCGTGGTTCGCATGGAAGGGGTTGTAGACGTGGCCCCAGGGATAGCGACGCCCGGCGACGCCGCGCGCGGCCCGCTCCCATTCGGCCTCGGTCGGAAGGCGACCGCCAGCCCAGGCGCAGTAGCGCTGCGCGTCGCTCCACGAGACGAGCACCACCGGGTACTCCGGTCGATCGAAGCGCCGCCCGCCGGAGGCGTAGGGCGGCTCGGTGCAGAGTCCGGCCGAGACGCACCGGCGGTAGCTGGCGACGGTCACCTCGGTGCGGTCGATCCAGAAGTCCGACAGGTACACCTCGTGCGGCACGAGCTCGTTCGCGAAGCTCGTCTCGGTCTCCTCGACGCACAGCTCTCCGGCCGGCTCGAGCTTGCAGAGCGTCACCGCGTGCGCGATCTCGACCTCGCTCGAGCCCATCGTGAAGCTGCCCGCGCGCACGAGGACGGCAGGAGGGCCGGGCGCGCGCAGCGCGACGACGCTCGCGTGGCCGCCGGCGCCCGCCGAGAGCGCGGCCTCCGAGGCCGCCGGGAGGCGCGGGGCGCGCCGCGCGCGGGGAGGAGGCGCTGCCACGCCGACCATGGAGACCGCGAAAAGCGAGGCCAGCGCGGCCAGCGTGAGGAGGGCCGCCGGACGCATGTCGGAGGCGTAGCATGGTCCAGGCTCGCAGACTGTTTCCGCCTCTTCCGAGCTCGTCGAGGCGCCGGAGGGCAGTCGTCTGGGACGTCGTGGGCGCGGGGGCCGGCCGCCGGACGCTCGATCCGGCGTCGCGCGCCGCGCGTGGAGGCGACGCGCGACGCGCCGCAAAAGTGCGCCGGGCGCCGAGGAGCGATAGACTCGAGGGGCTCGATGTCAACCCTGATGGACAACGCGAACACGACGAGCGCGGAGGTCGACGCCGCGGTGATCGAAGAGCTCCGCGAGGCGTTCGAGAGCGGAGAGCTCGTGCTCTTCGTGGGGGGAGGCATCTCGGCCGCGGCCGGGCTGCCGACGTGGCGCCAGCTCGTCGACCTGCTCGTGGAGCGGGTGCGCGAGCAGGTCGGCGACGACGTCGTGACCGCCGAGGTCGCGTCGCTCGCGCGATCGCAGCGCTACAGCGAGGCGCTCGCCGCGGCGGAGCACGCGCTCGGCGCGGCGGAGTTCAACGCCTTCGTCGAGGATGCGCTGGACGACGAGGGGCTCGATCCGCCGCGCATCGCGCTCGCGATCGCCGCGCTGCGCGGCAAGCTGCGCGCGGTGCTCACGACGAACCTCAACCACCTGCTCGAGCGCGCCTTCGGCCGCGAGTGCGGGTGGGAGACCATGTGGCGCGTCACCGACGACGTCGCGTGGCGCCGGCGCTTCATCCTCAAGCTGCACGGCACGCTGAAGGAGCCGGGGAGCTGGGTGTTCGCGCGCGAGCGCTTCCTCGCGTCGATCGCGGCCCCCGACGTGCGCAGGTCGCTCACGGCCGTGCTCTCGAACTGCCCCGTGCTCTTCATCGGCTTCGGGCGCGCTGACGGCAACTTCGACGAGATGCTGTCGGACATCCACGCGCTCTCCGGCAGCTCGCCGCCGCCCCGCTTCGTCATCGTCCCGAGCGCGAGCCTGACGCCCTACCGCCGCACGATGCTCGTGGACCTGGGGTTCCTGCTCCTGCCCTACGAGACGCCCGACGGCAGCCACGACAGGGTCCTCGAGATCCTCGAGCGCATGAGCGAGCCCCGCGCGCGCGCGGCGACGGCGTCGCGCCCGTCGCGCTCGATCCTGCCGCCCCCGATCCCCGACCTGGAGCTGCCGCCGTCGTCGTCGCCGCTCGGCTTCCCGGCCTACGAGCTCCCGCCCGACTCGGCCGGCCACGACGACACGGTCACGATGCCGGGGGCGCTCGGCGCGCCGCGGCGCGATCGCGCGTCCGAGCCGCCGACGAGCCCGATCGAGGTGTTCTTCTCGTACTCGGAGAGCAACCGCGAGCTGCGCGACAAGCTCGAGACGCACCTCGCCATCCTCAAGCGCAAGGGCGTCATCCGCGGCTGGCACGACGGCGAGATCGGCGCCGGCGAGGAGCGCGACAGGGCGCTCGCCGATCACCTCGAGGCAGCGAAGGTCGTCCTCCTGCTCATCAGCGCGGATTTCCTCGCGTCGGACTTCTGTTACGACGTCGAGATGCAGAAGGCGATCGAGCGCCACGAGCGGGGTGAGGCGCGCGTCATCCCCGTCATCCTCGACGCCTGCGACTGGGAGGGCGCTCCGTTCGGCAGGCTGGCGAGCCTGCCGCGCGGCGGGCGCCCCGTGACGAGCTGGGTCAACCAGAGCGAGGCCTTCACCGACATCGCCAAGGGCATCCGAAAGCAGGTCGAGCAGCTCACCCAAAACCCCCCGTAGGCTCACCGACGCCCGGCGCCCAGCCGGTGAGCCAATCCGAGGTGCCACCGCCGCCCGGGATCTTCAGCGTCCCGGCGTGGAGCAGCCGAAACCTGGCTGCGCGCGAGGATCTGCTCGCCGAGATCGGCGCCACGCTCGCGAAGCGCGGCGTCGCGCCGCTCTGCGGGATCGGCGGCACCGGCAAGACCAAGCTGGCGATCGAGTACGCGTACCGCAACGCCGGCGCCTACGACATCGTCTTCATGATCGACGGCCAGAGCCCCGCGACGATGGACGCCGCGTTCGTCGCGCTCGCCGCCGAGATGCGGCTGCCCGATCACGAACTCCTGGAGCCGGCCCGCGCCGTCGCTGCGGCGCGCAGCAGGCTCGGCCGCCGCGGACGCTGGCTCCTCCTGTTCGACGGCGTGCGCGATCCGCTCGAGGTCGAGCCCTACCTCCCGAGCGTGTCGCACGGCGGCCACGTGATCGCGACGTCGCAGAACCCGATCTGGCGCGGGCTCACGACGGTGAACGTCCGCGGCATCGAGCGCGCCGAGTCGGTAAGCTTCCTGCTCCGGCGCACGGGCGAGACCGACGCGGAGGCGGCCGACGCGCTCGCGGAAGAGCTCGGCGATCTGCCGCTCGCGCTGGCGCAGGCCGGCGCGTACATCGAGGAGACGGGGCGCCCGCTCGCGGAGTACCTCGCGCTGTTCCGCCAGCGCCCGGCCGCGCTCCTGGAGCGGCCGGTCAGCTTCCCGGTGACGGTGGCGACCGCGTGGGAGAGCGCGCTCGCCGCCGTGTTCAGCCACCAGGCCGCGGCGGAGCTCCTCAGCCTGTGCTCGTTCCTGCCGATGGACGCGATCCCGCGGCGGGCGCTGAGCGAGTACGACCCGCTCGCGCTCGACGACGCGATCGCTGTGCTGCGGCTGCACTCGCTGATCGAGGTGCGGCTGCAGACGCTCAGCGTCCACCGCCTCGTGAAGATCGTGGTCCGCAACCAGCTACGAAGGGACGACCGTCGGCAATGGATGGAGGCGGCGCGCCGCATCGTCCAGGCTTCCGGCAGGTTCTTCCCCAGCGCGGAAGAAGAACGCGAAGGTAGGACGGAGCCGGATTCGGGGTAGGGCACACCCCCGGAAGAAGATGGAGGTTCGACCCACATGTATCCGCCGAGAGCGTCATATACCGTCTCTTCCTGGGTCTTTCCCGACCGCGTATTCTCGTTGCGCTTCAGGTCCGTCGTGAGACCTTAAGGCCCGCGAGAGGAACTATGGTTGCCTTGGCGACGAGCCCCGCCGACGTGTTCTTCTCCTACTCCCCGAGGGACGAGGACCTACGGCCCAAGCTCGAGACCCACCTCGACGCGCTCAAGCGGCAAGGGGTCATCCGGACGTATCAAGGCTTCGCGCTCGGCGGAGGGAAGGAGCGGCGCGAGGTGATCGCCGCGCGGCTGCGCGAGGCCCGGGTTGTGTTGCTGCTCGTGAGCGCGGATTTCCTCTCCGCCGATGGGTGGCTCACGCCGGAGATCCGGGACGCGATCGCCCGGCACGACGCGGGCGAGTGCCGGGTCATCCCCGTCATCCTGCGCCCCTGCGCCTGGGAGAAGACGCTGCTCGGCAGGCTGCAGCCGCTCCCGAACCGCGCGCGGCCGGTGACGAGCTACCCCAACCAGAGCGAGGCGTTCACCGAGATCGCGAAGGGGATCCGGGGCGCCGTCCGCGAGACGGAGCCGCCGACGCTGAGGCCGGTCGCTCGGCGGCCGTCGAGCTCGCCCGACGCGGAGCCGCACATCAAGAAGCTGCCGCCGCGCAACCCGAGCTTCACCGGGCGCGACCGGCTCCTCGACGCGCTGCGGAGCGCGCTCACCACGGGAGGACCGGCGGCGCTCACGCAGGCGATCAGCGGCCTCGGCGGCATCGGCAAGACGCAGCTCGCCGCGGAGTACGCGCACCGGTACGCGAGCCAGTACAACGTCGTCTGGTGGGTCCGCGCCGAGGAGCCGGCGACGGCGGCCGAGGACTTCGCCCGCCTCGCCGCGGCGCTCGACCTGCCGGAGCAGAACGAGGCCGACCAGCGGATCGCGATCGAGGCGGTCCGCTCCTGGCTGTCGCGCAACGACAGGTGGCTGCTCGTCTTCGACAACGTCAACGACCCGAAGGACGTGGCGCCGTACCTCCCGCACCCGCGCACCGGCCACATCCTGATCACCTCGCGCAACCCGAGCTTCCGCGGCATCGCCACGCCGCTCACCGTGCCGGCGCTCGATCGCGCCGAATCGGTGAAGTTCCTGCTCGGCCGGACCGGGCAGAGCGACGAGCGGGCCGCGGAGAGGCTCGCCGAGACGCTCGGCGATCTGCCGCTCGCGCTGGTGCAGGCGGCCGCGACCATCAAGGAGACGCGGTCGTCGATCGCGACGTACCACGCTGTCTTCGGCGACCACCAGCGCGAGCTGTTGCTCCGCGGCGTGCCGATGGACTACCCGACGCCGGTCGCCACCACGTGGGGCCTCGCGTTCCAGGAGGCGCAGCGCTTCTCGCCCGTCGCCGTCGATCTCCTCAGCCTGTGCGCGTTCCTCGCGCCCGACGACATCCCGCGCGAGGGCCTCGCGGACGCCGCGCCGCACCTGCCGCCCGCGCTCGCGGAGGCGCTGAGCGATCCGCTGATGCTCGACGAGGCGGTCGCCGCGCTCCGTCGCTACTCGTTCATCGACGTCCACGAGGGCGCGCTCTCGGTGCACCGGCTCGTCCAGGCGGTGGTCCGCGATCGCCTCGCGCCCGAGGACCGGCGGATGTGGGCCGAGGCGGCGGTGCGCCTCGTGGACCACGCGTTCCCCGAGAGCAGCGACGACGTGGAGACGTGGCCGTTCTGCGCCCGCTGGCTGCCGCACGCGCTCGCCGCGGCGAGCCAGGCCGAGGTCCACGACGTCGCGAAGGAGGTGCGCGGCCGGCTGCTCGCCAGGTTCGCGGTCTACCTGCAGGGGCGAGCGGCGTACGCGGAGGCGAAGGGATACCTGGAGCGGGCCCTCGCGCTGCACGAGGCGGTGTTCGGCCCCGACGAACCGAAGGTCGCGGCCGTGCTGCGCAGCCTCGGCAGCGTCCTCCACGACCTCGGCGATCTCGGCGGCGCGCGTGCCCACCTGGAGCGCGCGCTGGCGATCGACATCGCGAGCGTTGGCCCCGATCACCCCGACGTCGCGCGCGACGTGAACGACCTCGGCAGCGTGCTCATGGATCAGGGCGACCTGCCCGGCGCGCGCAAGCACCTGGAGCGCGCCCTCGCCATCGACGAGGCGACGTACGGCCCCGACGACCCGAGCGTCGCGATACGGCTCAACAACCTGGGCGCGCTCTTCCGCGATCTCGGCGACTTCGCGGGCGCGCGCGTGCACCTGGAGCGCGCGCTCGCGATCGACATCCGCGCCTACGGGCCGGACCACCCGACGGTCGCGATCGGCCGCACGAACCTCGGACGGCTGCTCCATGATCTCGGCGACCTGAGGGGCGCGCGCGAGCAGTTCGAGGAGGCGCTCAAGATCGATGAGCACAGCTACGGCTGCTACCACCCGCGCTTCGCGCTGGCGCTGAACAACCGCGGGCGCGTGCTGCGCGATCTCGGCGACCTGGCCGGGGCGCGCGCCGACTTCGAGCGCGCGCTCGCGATCGTCGAGGACACGTACGGCCCGGATCACCCGGACGTCGCGCGGGACATCAACAACCTCGGCAGCGTGCTGCGCGATCTCGGTGACCTCGAGGGCGCGCGGGCGAACTTCGCGCGCGTGCTGAAGATCGCCGAGGCGACCTACGGCCCGGATCACCCCGCGGTGGCGATCGGCTGCAACAACCTCGGCAGCGTGCTGCAGGCGCTCGGCGAGCTGCCCGGCGCGCGCGAGCAGCTCGAGCGGGCGCTCGGCATCGCGCAGGCCACCTACGGCCCGGATCACCCGGTCGTGGCGAGCATCGTGAACAACCTCGGCCGCGTGCTGCAGGCGCTCGGCGATTTATCGGGCGCGTGGCAGCAGATCGAGCGCGCCGTGGCGATCGCCACGAAGGCGCTCGGGCCGACGCACCCGTCCGTGCAGATCTTCTCGCGGAACCTGGCGCGCCTCGGCGACGCGCTCGGCGGCGGCGCCGAGGCGACCTGAGCGTCCGCGCCTCGAGCGCGCGCCGCTCGCGCTCGAGGCGGTTCAGCGACGCGCGCCGCGCGCGGGACAGGACGCCGGGGGAGGGGGCCCGGCGTCCTTTGCGTACTGGCTGTCTTTGCGCGGAGTGAAGAGCTAGCCGATCAGGATCTGCGTCGGGTGCTCGAGGAGCTGGCGCAGGACCTTGAGGAAGGTCGCGCCGACCGCGCCGTCGACGACGCGGTGATCGCAGGAGAGCGTCATGCTCAAGCGCCGGCCCGGCACGATCTGCTCGCCGCGCACGACGGGCTCGCGGCGGACCTGGCCCACGGCGAGGATCGCGCCCTCGGGGGGGTTGATGACCGCGCCGAAGTTGTCGATCCCGTACATGCCGAGGTTCGAGATCGAGAACGTGCCGTTCGCCATCTCCTCGGGCCGCAGCTTCTTCGCCTTGGCCCGCCCCGCGAGCTCGCGCACCTCGGCGGCGATGTCGAGCACCTGCTTGCGGTCCACGTTGCGCACCACCGGCGTGACGAGCCCCTCGGGGACGGCGACCGCCACCGAGATGTCGACGCGCCGGTGAACGAGGATCGCGTCCGAGGTGAACTGCGCGTTGCACTCCGGCACGCGTACGAGCGCGATGGCGCACGCCTTGACGAGCAGGTCGTTGAAGCTGACCTTCGCCGGCTTCTCGCCCTCGGCGGCCGTCGCCGCGAGGTCCGCGTTGATCTGCTCGCGCAGCGCGTTCAGCGGATCGGCGTCGACGTCGATCGAGAGGTAGAAGTGCGGGACCGTCTGCTTCGACTCGGTGAGGCGCCGGGCGATCGCCTTGCGCATCATGCTGAGCGGTCGCACCTCCGGCGCGGCGAGCTCGCCCGGCGCGGCCGCCGCGGGCGCCGCCGCGGCCGGCGCCGGCTTCAGCCCCTCGAGGTCGCGGGCGACGATGCGCCCGCCGGGCCCCGTGCCAGCGACGTNCGGGCGACGATGCGCCCGCCGGGCCCCGTGCCAGCGACGTTGCTCAGGTCGAGCCCGCGCTCGCGGCCGAGCTTGCGCACGTAGGGCGACGCCTTCACGCGTCCGTCGGAGGACGGCTGCGGCGCTGCCGGCTGCGTGGGCGGCGAGACCGCCTCGCCGCGCGCCGCGGGCGGCGGAGCCGTCACGGGCACGTCGCCGCTCGGCGCCGCCGCCGGCTCCGGGGCGCGCTCCCCCTTCGGTTGAGGCTCCGGCGCGCTCTGCTTCTGCGCCGGAGCGCCGCCGCCGGCGAGGCCGCTTATGTCCTCGCCCGGTGTGCCGAGGATCGCGACAGGCTGGCCGAGCTGAACCACGCTGCCCGCAGGCACGAGGATCTTGAGCAACGTCCCTCGATCGAAGGACTTGTACTCCATGGTCGCCTTGTCGGTCTCGACCTCTGCGAGCAGATCGTCGATGTCGATCGCGTCGCCTTCCTTCTTGTGCCAGGCACTGATCTGCCCCTCCTCCATGGTCGGGGACAGCTTCGGCAGTTCCAGAACCTTCGCCATGGGTCTATCAACCTTGATCGGGGATGTGCGTCCGCTCAGTCAGCTTTTGTAGAGAACGCGGTGAACGTTTTCGATGATCCGCGCCGCCTGCGGGATCACGTACTGCTCCAGCCGTGCGTTGTAGGGCATCGGGACGTCGAGCGTCGTCGCGCGCAGCACGGGCGCGTCGAGCTCGTCGAACGCGAGCCGCTGGATGCGATCGGCGACCTCCGCGCCGACGCCGCCGTACGGCCAGCCTTCGTGCGCCACGACCGCGCGGTGGGTCTTGGTGACGCTCCGCACGATGGTCTCCTCGTCGAGCGGGCGCAGCGATCGCAGGTCCACGATCTCGGCGCTGATCCCCTCTTTCTCGAGCTCGGCGGCCGCCTCGAGCGCCACGTGCACCATGCGGCTCCACGCGATGATCGAGACGTCCGTCCCCTCGCGCACGATCGAGGCGACCCCGAGCGGCACGATGAAGTCGGGGTCGTCGGGCACCTCGCCCTTCACGCCGTAGAGCGTCTCGCTCTCCATGAAGAGCACCGGGTTATCATCCCGGATCGCCGACTTGAGGAGCCCCTTCGCGTCGGCCGGCGTCGCCGGCGCGAGCACCTTGAGGCCGGGGATGTGCGCGTAGAAGTGCTCCATCGAGTGCGAGTGCTGCGAGCCGACCTGGCGCGCCGAGCCGTTCGGCGCCCGCAGCACCAGCGGGATGGTGAGCTGCCCGCCCGACATCTGCCGGAGCTTCGCCGCGTTGTTGAGGATCTGATCGAACGCCACGGCGGAGAAGTTCCACGTCATGTACTCGACGATCGGCCGGAGCCCGACCATCGCGGCGCCGATCGAGATGCCGGTGAACCCGCTCTCGGTGATCGGCGCGTCGATGACGCGCCTCGGGCCGAACTTGTCGAGCATCCCCTCGGTCACCTTGTAGGCGCCCTGGTAGTGCCCGACCTCCTCGCCGACGAGGTACACCCGCTCGTCGCGCTCCATCTCCTCGATCATGGCGG
Source organism: Sorangium cellulosum (assembly GCF_001589285.1). Taxonomy (GTDB): domain Bacteria; phylum Myxococcota_A; class Polyangia; order Polyangiales; family Polyangiaceae; genus Sorangium; species Sorangium cellulosum_G. The sequence continues at coordinate 26,830 of NZ_JEMA01001079.1, forward strand.
CGCGAACCGCCTCACGGAATCTTAGGACGGTCATCGCGCAAAAGGTCCTGCATAGGTTGTGGGCTCGAGCACCTCGGGCCCGGGTTCGGGGCTCTCCTCGGCGAAGCGGACCGCATCGGCGATCTCCTCTTCGACCTCTCTCTCGATCGCCTCGAGGGCGGCCTTGTGCCCCTTCTCCTCGAGCTCGACGCGCGAGCGCAGGAGCACGTCCTTCTTCTTTCGCTCCTCGAGCTCCTCCTTCGTCCGGTACTTGCCCGGATCGCTCATCGAGTGGCCGCGGAAGCGGTACGTCCTGATCTCGACCAGCGTCGGCTCCGAGTGCGTGCGCGCCCGCGCGATCGCCTCACCGAGGCGGTCGCGCACCTGGAGCACGTGCTCCGAGTTGAAGCGGTCGCGCTCCATCCCGTAGGCGAGCGCCTTCAGCGAGACGTCCTCGACCGAGAGCGTCCGCGAGAGCGGCGTCCCCATCGCGTACTCGTTGTTCTCGCAGACGAACACGATCGGCAGCTTCCAGAGCGCCGCGAGCGACATCCCTTCGTGGAAGTCGCCGATGCTCACTGCGCCCTCGCCGAAGAACACCATCGAGACCCGGTCCTCGCCGCGGTACTTCGACGCGAACGCCGTCCCGACGGCGATCGGGATGTGACCGCCGACGATGCCGTAGCCGCCGAGCATGTTGTGCTCTTTGTCGAAGAAGTGCATCGAGCCGCCGAGCCCCTTCGAGCACCCGGTGACCTTGCCGTAGAGCTCGGCCATCGCGGCGCGCGAGCTCATCCCGCGGGCGAGCGCGAGGCCGTGATCGCGGTAGGTCGTCATCACGTAGTCATCGGGGCGGAGCGCCGCGACCGCGCCGACGGCGATGGGCTCCTGACCGATGTAGAGATGGAGGAACCCACCGATCTTGCTCTGCGCGTAAGCGCGTGCCGCTTCTTCCTCGAAGCGGCGTATCTGGAACATCTTTCGGTAGAGCGACAGATGGAGATCGTCGTCGTTGGTCTGGGTGGTCATCGCGGAGATCTCAGGGGGCAAGGCAGCAATTCAGACAGTCGCCAGCGCGGCGATGGGCGTGATGGGGGTGCGCCGCCGTGCCCGCGAGGGCCCCGGCGAGGCGGTTGACATCGGCCGTTCCGGCCAGCGACGCCGCTTACCCGGGGTCCTTTAGGGGAGTTTTTCCCGCGTGACAACGCATCTGCGCTCTCTGCCGTTCAACGCGCGGCAGCATCGGCCGCGCCGGCGTCCGGTGCGCCCGGCTCGTCGGTCTCCGGCGCGTCGATGTCGTTGGTCTCCTGTGTCCCCGCGTCCGCCGCCTCCTCGTGTTCCTCGTCCTCGGGGATGGCGACCGACGCGGGCTGGCTCGGGGCGCTGCCCGTCGCGCTCGCGCTCGGCTCCGCGCTGCCCGTCGCGCGCGGCGCGTGCGCGGCGGTGTCCCCCGGCTCGTGCTTCGGCCGCGCGGGCCGCGCCGAC
>NZ_JEMA01001080.1 GCF_001589285.1 Sorangium cellulosum
GGGGTCGCGCTCGCGGAAGCGGGCGCGTCGGTCGCGCCGGGCTGGGCGCCGGCCGGCTTCGGCGGCGCGGGCCGCGGGGTGTGGCCGAGGAGCTCCAGCTCGACCTTCACCCACTCCTCGAGATCCGCGGGCGGGTTCGAGAGGAGCTGCAGGTCGGCCTCGCGGCCGTTGACGAAGACCAGGGGCGTGCCGTCCAGGCCGACCTCGTCCGCCTGCTTCTTGTCCTTGTCGATCCGCGCCTTGGTCTCGGGCGAGACCATGTCGGCGCGGAACTTCACCATGTCGAGCTTGAGCCGCTGCGCGTAGCGCTCGATGTCGGCCTGCTCCAGCTTGTCCTGGTTCTCGAAGAGCAGGTGGTGCATCTCCCAGAACTTGCCCTGGTTGAGCGCGGCGATCGCCGCGCGGGCGGCGGGCTCCCCGTGGACGTGCGCCGAGAGCGGGTAGAACTTGAAGACCAGCCGCACCTGCCCGTCGAAGCGCTTCACGAGCTCCTCGAGCACCGGCGACATGAGCCGGCAGAACGGGCACTCGAAGTCGGCCCACTCGACGAGCGTGATCGGCGCGTCGGGCGGCCCCATCTCGGGCGAGCCGTCCGTGGCGAGCGTCCGGACCTTGTTCGCGTCGAAGCGCATGTGGAACGCGTCCTCGCGCTCCTTCTTCGACCGGCCATCCTTGACCTGCTTGAGCAGCAGCTGCGCGGCGGGGAGGCACGCCTTGCAGGGGCGCTGCTCCTTCACGCACTGCGCGATGCTCACGGGCGTGTCCGGGCAGGGCGAGAGCAGCTCGGAGACCTGGGCGGCCCACTCTCGACGCTCGCGGGGCGTGAGCGAGGAGGTGTCCACACCGGCGATCGAGACCGAAACCTCCGGGCTCGGGGCCGGCTTCGGCTCGCTCGAACCAGAATTACCAGGACAGCCCGTGACGCTGATCGAAGACAGCGCGAGGAGCGGCAGCATCCAGCGCAGGAATGACATCGCGGCGCGAGCTTAGTCGGACCCTTTGCGAGATGCTAGCGCGGGTGTAGCGTCGCCGGGTGCGGAGCGTCCTCTACCGCTTCCCGGATCTGCAACAGTTCGAGCAAATCGTGTGCGATCCCGAGGAGGGCGACCTCGAGCTCGGGCTGCCCGCGGGGGAGGTGGTCGCCGACGGTGAGTGGGTGCTCGCCGTCTTCGAGCTGGGCGAGAACCGCCGCGCCACGTCGGCGGCAGCGTGCGCTTGCATCTCGCCCGAGGGAGCGCGGCTCACGTTCGAGCCACGCGACTGGCGCCGCCTCGCCCATTTCGCGCAGACGGAGGCGACCCGCCCTGGCTCGATGCCCGACACAGACGCCGCCGCGCTCCTCCGCGCCGCGGGCGAGGTCCGTCCCGCCGCGCCGCCGGGCGACACTCTGGACGCCGATGCGGCGGGCCGGGCGCCGTCGCCTCCTCGGCTGAGGGGCAAGGGCGCGCGGGTCCTCGTGGTCGACGACGATCCGGACGTCCGCGGGATGCTGGCGACGATGCTCGAGGCTGTCGAGCTCGTCGTCGTCACCGCCGCCAGCGCGGAGGAGGCGCTGGAACACGTCCACGGCTCGGCGTTTCACCTCGTGATGCTCGACTGGAACCTGCCGAAGATGACCGGCATCGAGCTCTGCCGGACGCTGCGGCAGGATCCCGGGCTCCGCGATCTGCCCGTCCTCTTCCTGACAGCGAACGCCTCGTCGCAGGACATGGTCCACGCCTTCGCCAGCGGCGCCGACGACTACATGGTGAAGCCGTTCCGCGCCCCCGAGCTCCGGGCGCGCATCTTCAGCCTGCTCCGCCGGACCCGGCGCGGCGCCCCCTGAGCCGTCGCGCCGCGGCGACGCCGATCGCTCAGAAGCCGACGTCCACGTTGACGTTGAGCACGCCGATGGTCTGCGCGTAGATCCCGCCGGAGTCGGGAGCCCTCGAGTTGCCCGCCAGGCCCGCGGTGATGCTCTTTCCCGTGGTGTCCCGGCTCGCATAGAACAGGTGCGTGTACGACGCCCCGAGGTGCAGCTCCTTCGTGAGCTCGAAGCGCCCCCCCACGGCGAACGAGACATCGTGAAAGTCGGTGGCCGACGGATCCAGGGTGTCGTCGGGCACAGCGTTGGAGTCGTACCCGACGCCGCCGAAGAGCTCGACCGGGGGCTTCGGCCAGTAGCTGACGCCCGCGCGCACGCCGAACGTGTCGTTCCAGCGCCGCGCGATGTTCTGCACAACGCCGGCGGGGTCGACGGCGGAGCCGTCGCTCTCGATCGCGCACGACGCGCCCACCTGGGTGAGGCACTGGTTTTCCATGGAGCTCCACCGCGTCCAGTCGCCGAAGAGCCGGATCTCCACGCGCTCCGCCGCGACGAAGCGGGCGCCGAGCCGGACGATATCGGGCAGCCCCTGGTGAAGCTCGACGGCGGCCGGAGCGCTCGACACGCCGTTGAAGCGGTTGGTCAGCGTGCCCTCGAGCGTCTCGCCCCCCGTGACGTTCGGCCGCGACTGGTACGACGCGCCCACCCAGAGCTTCTCCGGCATCGCCTCGATCAGCGCGCCGACGCCGAAGCTCGCGTGCAGCCCGCTCACCTCGAGCAGCGAGCGCCCCTCGGTGGCAAGGAGGTTGTCGCCGGAGGCGTTGCGGGCGCGGACGGTGCTCACCTGCGTCCGGATCAGGTTCCCCGACGCGCCGAGGCTGAGGCGGAGCGCCGGGATCTCGTAGGCGGCAGCGAGCGTGAAGAACATCGCCTGGAGCGAGGACTCGATGGAGTGCCACCGCTGCACGCCGTCGACGGGCCCGGCGAGATCGCCATTGCCGTCGAAGGCGCTGTTCCTGCCCCAGGACGCCGCGCCGCCGAAGGGCACGTAGACACCGGCGCCCAGCGCGAGGTCGCCGAGCCTGGCCGACGCGCCGAGCATCGGCGAGGCGGCCTCGTTGAGCAGGCGCGCCTCACCTGTGTTCGCCCCCGGCACCGTCACGTCGTCGGACGCCGCCTGCGTGTGCGCGTAGGACGCGGCGCGCAGCGCGAAGGTCCCGTCCAGGAACAGGTGAACTCCCTCGCTCTCGGCGAGGCCTGCGGGGTTGTAATAGACGGCGGTCGGATTGCCGGTGATCGGGTTGCCGTGCTCACCGCCGAACCGCGCGGTCGCGAAGCCGCCGGCGAACGCCGGCCCGGTCCAGACAAGGCCGCCGAGGAGGCCGAGGGAGAGCGCGAAGCAGTGGCGATCGATGAGCATGGCCGGGTGTTCTCGGTACGGGGCGGAGGAACGCGCACCTGCGACAGACCTGCGTGGTAGGGTGTGTCACCTGCCAGCTCGCGGGACGTTCGACCCGATCGAGTCAGATGTCACCTTTCGCACGGTGTCAAATGCTTTTCTCCCGCTCCCTCCGGACATCGCTCGCCTCTGCCGCCCTCTCCTGCGCCGCGCTCCTCGCCGGGTGCGCCGACCCGCAGGGCAGATACGATGACTTCCAGACGCGCGACACCGCGATCCGTGAAAACCAGGCCAGCGGCGACGGTGGCAGCGACGGAAACGGTGGCAACGGCGGTGGTGGGGCCGGTGACTGCCTTCCGGAGGCAGGGGCTCCCGATGGGGACTTCTTCTTCAGCCTTTCTGCGTATCTCAGCCCACGGGCCCCCATCGTCTTCTTGAGCAAGCTGACAACCGAGGCGCGCGACGGCGGCCTGAGCTTCTCGCTGAGCTTCCAGCCGCTGGAGTCCGCCGATCGCAAGACGCCCACGGGCGAGCCGGTCGACGTCGGACCCTACGAGGTGTCCGCCGACGGGCAGTTCACCGCGGAGCTTCCGACGATCGTGGTGCCAGGCAACGCCAACCCCATCTCCGGCAACGAGCTCGAGGCCACCATCACGCTGACCGGCGCCCTCTGCGCGCCCGCCGACTTCGTCTGTGGCGAGGTGACAGGCACGGCGACGCGGCCGATCGCCCTCGATCTCGAGGGATCGACGTTCGCGATGGAGCGCATCACCGATCCCAGCAGCTACCCGGCGCCTGTCATCAACTGCGACAGGGATCCGGCGCGCCCGCTCCCGTGATCGCCTGATCGGCCGGGAGCGCAGGCGCTATCGACGGACGTCGGAGCACGGCGGTATCTCGGGCGAGCGCGGCCGACGGGCCGCGCAGCAGCTCGCCGGGGAGGGCCTAGGCCAGGGCTTCGGCTGCGGCGGTGCCCTCGAGCTCGATCAGCGAGATCTCGGACGGGGCGCCGACGCGCATCGGCGGACCCCAGTAGCCGGTCCCGCGGCTCACGTAGATCTGGGTCTCGCCGTGGGAGGACAGCCCCGCCACGTAGGGTTGATCGAGGCGCACGAAGAGGCCCCAGGGGAAGATCTGGCCGCCGTGGGTATGACCGCTGAGCTGCAGGCCGACCCCGCGCTCCGCGGCCTCCCGGATCTGCTTGGGCTGGTGCGCGAGCAGCACGAGCTCCCGGGAAGGATCCCGCCCGGCGAGCGCGCGCGCGAGGTCGGGGCCATGATCGCGGCCCATGCCGCGGGCGCTCCAGTCGTCGACGCCGGCCAGGTCGAAGCTGAGCTCGCCCTCGCCGATCGTGACGCGCTCGTTGCGGAGCACCCTCACGCCGAGCCGGCGGAGCTCCTCGATCCACGCCTCGACGCCGGAGTAGTACTCGTGGTTGCCCGTCACGAAGAAGACCCCGTGCCTGGCGCGCAGGTCGGCGAGCGGGGCTGTGTGCTCCCGGAGCTCTTCCACGGGGCCGTCGACGAGATCTCCCGTGATCGCGACGACGTCCGGCTCGAGCGCGTTCACGCGCGCGACGACGCGCTCCAGCCACTCCCGTCCGATCGTCGGACCGATGTGAAGGTCCGTGAGCTGAACCACGCGAAAGCCCGACATGGCGGCGGGGAGACGGCGGAGGCGGACGCGCACAGGGCGCACGGCGACCTCGCCGAGGGCGCTCGCGGCGCCGGCGAAGCCGAGGCCGATCGCGAGCGCGCCGACCGCGCCCGCGATGGCGCGCGAGAGGAACGTGCGGCGGTCGCTGTCGAGCGGCGGCTGGCTCAGGAGCGCCGTGACGCCGTGGGCGCCGAGGCGGACGAGCTCCGAGGTGAGCAGGAGGAAGAAGAGCAGGACGGCGAGGCCGACCCACGTGTAGACGACGCCCGCGACGATGCTGCCGATGTGCCGGGGGAGCGTGCGCGTGACGAGGAGGCCGACCGGCACGAGCAACGCGAGCACCACCAGGGCCACGCTGCCGACGCGGTGCCAGAGCGGGCCAAGATCGGGCGCGCGGATCAGGCGCTGCCAGAGGTAGTAGTGGACGCCGGCCACGATGGCGCTGAAAACACCGATGAAGAGGACGAAGGGGAGGAGAGGCCGCTGCACGCGCCCAGCATGACCACGGCCGCGCGCGCCCGCCGCTCCGATCCACGCCGCTGCGGGGATCGGCAACACTTTTTAACGGGCCGGGGGAGCTAGAGCGTGCTGACGCACACGCCGAACCCCGGAGGGTAGGCGCCGCTCCCGCCCTGGCACTTGGCGCCTGAGCCGCAGTCCCGCGCGCTCCCGTCGATGCGGCAGAGCTGCTTGCACTGGTTCGTCAGCATCGAGCACACGAACCCGGGCGCGCACGGGCACGACTCGCCGGCCCGCCCGGCGCCGGGCGCCACGCAGCTCGTCGTCCCATCCTCGCGGACGATCGTGCAGGTCTGCCCCGCCGGGCAGACGCTGTCGTTCAGGAGCTCGCAGTTCACCGCGGGAACGCAGACAGGGATCGAGACCGGAGCGCCCCCCTCGAGGATGGATTCGGCCATCGGCCGCTCGTCGCAGTACGTTCCAGGCGCGCAGCTCTCGACGTTGCCGCAGCAGTATTGCCGGCACACGCCGCCCTCTCCGTCGGCCGCCGCGCAGCCCAGCCCGATCGTGCAGTCCGTGCCCCGGTGACAGGGGCCGCCCCTGTCGAAGCGGCCCACCGGCTGGCAGCTCGGCATCGCGTCGCCGTCGACGAGCGCGAGCTGGCAATGCAGCCTCTGCACGGGGGACATCCCCGTGCCCGAGCCGCCCTCCGACGACGAGCACTCGCTCGGATTGCCCCCCGGCGTGCAGCCCTCGCCGCACAGGTGAGCGAAGCGCGTGTAAGGATCCGGCGGCCCTCCGGGCGCGGGGATGTTGACGTCCTCTTCCACCGCCGTGGCCCCGCCGCCCCCGCTGAGGCCATCGCTCCCCCCGGCGCCGACGCTGACGACCGCTCCGATGTCGCCCGCTCCGGTGGCCCCCTCCCCGCCCGGTGCCCCCCCCGTGTACTCCGCGGCGTCGCTGTCCGTCGCGGCGGAGTCGGCTGACCCACACGCAGAGGCCGCGGCGATCGAGAGCGCCGCGAGACCAGGAAGCAGAAGGGCACGTTGGTAGCTCATTCCAGGGTCACCAGAAAAGAACAAGCGGAGTGAGCGTATCATGTCCCCATTCAGCATTCATAGAATGTGCCGTCCCGGCATGCTTCCCGTGCACGCTGGCGCAACGTGGGTCGGGACGCCGTCGTGCGCGAGGCGCGGCGTGTGCGGCCCGCGGGAGCGCCGCTCCTGACCGGGCTCCTGGCGCAAGCATGACGCCGGTGTCGCGCCGAGGGCTTCGCCCCGCAGCCGAGGGCTTCGCCCCGCAGCCGAGGGCTGCGCCTGCACAGAAGGAATGGCGCGGTGACGGCGCCTACCGCGCCTCGATGTCGCGGGTGACCACGTTGCCCGCGCTGTCGTAGGCGCGCACCGCGAGCAGGTGCGCGCCGGGCGGCACGATCGCGCTGAGGTCCGCGTCGAACGGCTCCGCGGCCTCGTCGAAGATGCCGTCGCTCGGGAAGATGGGCCGCCACTCCTCCAGGCCGGCGATCGAGACCTCGATGCGAGCGACCGGACCGAGCCCGTCCACGACCTCGCCCGTGAGCCGGCGCCCCTGCAGCGCGAGCGTCCGGAACAGCGGCGGCGTCGTGTCGACGAGGACGGTCCCCGACTCGAGGCTGTGGCGCAGCGTGCGCTCCGGCGGGTTCGCCAGCTCGTCGCTCGCCTCGACCAGGATGCGGTACTCGCCCTCGGGGAGCGCTGTCGTGTCCCATACGTGCTCGGCGCGTGTCACCTTCTCGCCCGGCTTCAGCATGCTGCGCCAGGTCGACTGGCCCTCCATGCGGTACGACAGCCTGTAGCGGAGGTCGTCCTGATCCGGGTTGTCGACCTTCCACGTGAGCTGCAGCGAGGTCACGGGCTTCGGCGCCTCCCCGCCCGACGACGGGAAGCTCGTGCGCGAGGGCTTCGTCTGCCCCTTCGGCGCCGCCTCGATCGACGTGACCACCGCGCGCGCGTTGTCGGTCACGAACGCGAGCTTCACCTCGCGCAGCACGGCGCCAGGATCGCGGCTCCAGCGCGCGCGAATTTGCACGAAGCGCGCCGGCGGGCTCTTCGTGTCGCCCGGCGCGCCGAGCGCGGGAGACCACGGGCTCCAGGTGCTGTCCGGCGTGTCGGTGTTCCCGGTCCGGGTCTCGAGCTCCAGCGCGCCGTCGGAGCGCCACGTCAGGCGACCGAACGTCGCCCGCAGGCCGGCGTCGAGCACCTTGCTCGTCCACACCGCCGAGGCGCCGCCGACGCCCTTCACCTCGTGGAACACCGCGGGGTCGGTGGTGGCGATGAACCTGCGCTTCCCGGCCAGCAGGAACGCGCCGACCTGGCGCTCGTCCGTGTCGGCGACGAGCCGCGCGACGTGGTTGTCGCTCACCGTGTAGAGCCGGCCTTCCGCGCCGGTCCCGACGAACGGCGTGAGATCGTCGCCGAGGCCGAGCGAGACGTAGTGGGTCTCGTCGTCGCTCATCATCCGCTCCGCGACGCCGCTCCGATCGAAGCGCACGAGCAGGCCCTTGCCGGGCTTCTGCGCGCGCGCCGGCTGCGGCGACGGCGGCCCGCTCCGGTTGCGCTTCGGGGGCGCGAACGCCTCGGCGTACTTGTTGGCGATGGCGTAGATGGCGCCGCCCTTCGCGCCCGGCGCGACGGCGATGGCCTTCACGTCGTCGGCGTCGAAGTCGTGGAGCACTGTCGCGCGCCCGGGCGCCGTGAGCTTGTAGAGGAGCGCCTTGCCGTTCGAGCCGGCATAGACGGCGCCGTCGTCCGCGACAGCGACGCTCACGAGGTGCGGCTCGTCGCTGTCGAAGTACACCTGCGCCTTGCCCGTGGCGTCGAGGCGGAACAGCTTCCCCTCGGGGCCTGTCGCCGCGTACAGCGCCTTGGCCCTCGGGTCGTAGGCGAGGCCCCAGACGTCCTCGGTCTGCGGGAGCTCGGCGAAGAGCTTCGCCGGGCCGCCGTTGCCGGCGCCGCGCGGCAGGCGGTAGAGCTTGCCCTCGGGGAACGTGCCCGCGATGACGTCGCCGCCGTCCACGATCGCGAGCGAGCTGACCGCCATCTGCCCGGTCGTGGCCACGACCGCCACCCGGCCGCCCGACACGCTGTAGATCTTCCCCTCGTTGCCCGTGCCGAGCAGCACCGTCCCGTCCGGCAGCACCGCGGAGCTCCAGACGGACGTCGCGTCCGGCAGCGGCGTCGCGCCGAGCGTCAGCCCGGCGCGCACGTTGCCGTTCGAGTCCACGCTGACGCCGGTGAGATCGCCGTCCTTGAGGTCCTCGAGCGTCTTGAGCTCGAAGCTGCGCGTGCCCACCGCGTGGGCCGGGAGCGCGACGAGCCCCGCGGCGGCGACGGCCGCGGCGAGGGCCGCGCGCGGAGAGGGTACGGCGTGAGGGCGTGAGGTTCGGGGAAGGGCAGGAGAGCGCTTGGTGCTCATGGATCGCAGGATTGAAGGGGGGTCAGGGAGGAAGAGGGAGGCGGGGAGCCGGCGCGGCTCAGCGGAGGATAGGCCGGACCGTGACGCGCACGGTGTCCTTACCGACAAGGAAGCGCTTGAGGGAGACCGGCACCTGCACCTGCGCGCCGAAGGTCTCGGGCGCGTCGGAGTCGGAGCTCGGGCGCAGCGTGTCCATCGCGCCCGGCGGGAGCCGCGAGGCGACCTTGCCGCGGTACGCGGCGCCGTTCTCCCGCAGCTTGAACGTCGCGACGACGCTCTCCGGGTCGTGGCTCTGGTGCGGGAGCATCGCCACGAGCTCGGCGACGTTGTTCGGCGTCGCCATCGGGCGCTCGACCTCGTAGCCGGGCGACAGCTCGATGTCCACCTGGCCGCCGGCGAGCTCGCGCGGCACCGGCACCTCGATGACGCGCGACTCGACGGGGCCCTGGTGGGGCTGGAGGTCGAGGCGGATCCGCGCGGGCGCGCCCGCGTCGATCTCCGGCTCGAGCACCTTCGCGCCGCGCAGCAGGACGACCTCGCGATCGAAGGTGACCTTCACGCGGGTGTCGACGCGCTCGATCGTGACGTCCTCCCACGGGTTGTTGAGGAGCGAGCCCATCGCCCGGACGAGCCGGCTGCGGACGAAGTCGTCGGCGCTGAGCGGGGTGCCGTTGCCCGCGCCGAAATCGACGAGGGAGATCGTGCCGTAGCGCCCGATCTTGAGCTGGCTCACCGCCCGCCAGGTCATGTCCCGCCGCTCGGCCGTTGTCGTCTCGACAGCGTTGCCGATCGCCATCGACACGAACGACGGCGCCAGGAACTGGTCGTGCGCGACCTCCACGTTCCACGTCGGGTGCGGCGCGCCAGCGACGCCGTCGATCTGGACGCGCATCGGGAAGACCGGCGCCTTCGCCGCGCTGTCGACGACGATCGCGGCCTGCCGGTCGTTGACCAGCGAGCCGACCGACCGCACCGCCTCGCCGATCTTGAAGCTCCGGTTCTGGCTCGCGAGGATCCAGTGCACCCGGGCGATCGCCGTGGGGAGGTTGGTCACGCCGCCGTTCATCATCGGGTGGCCGAAGGCCACCAGCTTGTCGCCCGACACGCGCGTGACCGTGCCGATGCCCATGGCGGAGATGTCGCCGCGCACGAGCTCGACGCCGATCGCCCCGCCGTCGACGTACTTCGTCGGCGCGCCAGGATCGGGGCTCATGGACGAGCCGCCGCCGGCCTGCATCGGATCGAGCCCCATCGGGCCGAGCAGGTCGCTCGCGATGCGCAGCGACGTCCCGCCGAGCCCGCCGAGCATCACCGGCGTCGAGGCGCGCGCGAGGCCCGTCGACTCGGGCGGGGCGATCGCCGGCGCGACGCGCGCGGCGATCTGGCGGGCGTGGCCGGCGAGGTCGTAGGCGTCGATCGCCCCCACGAAGCCGCGGCCGCCGTGGAGCCG
>NZ_JEMA01001081.1 GCF_001589285.1 Sorangium cellulosum
GGCGCTGTCGTCGCGACAGCCGCCGGAGCCGGCGTCGCGGCGCGCGCGACTGCCGCCAGCGCCTCATCGAGCGCCGCGATCGCGTCGTTCGCCGTCTGGTAACGGAACGACGCGTCGTGCTCCATGAGCCGCGCCACGACCTGCTCGACCTCGCGGGGCACCTCCAGATCCGGCGCGCGCGCGCGGAGCGGAGGCGGCCCGTCCGGCCCCTGCTGCTTGAGCCGCTCCATGAGGTTCTTCGCGTCGAACGGGTGCTGTCCGGTGAGCATCTCGTAGAGCACGAGCCCGAGCGCATACAGGTCCGCGCGCGCGTCCACCGCGTCCATCCCGCGCAGCGCCTCCGGCGCGAGGTAGGCGAGCGTGCCGAACACCTCGCCGGCGCTGGTGAGGGCGGGGCGCGGGCTCGACGTCTTGCGGACCTGGCTCGACAGGAGATCGACATCCACCTTCGCGAGCCCGAAGTCGATGAGCCGCACCTGATCGTGCGTGTCGAGCAGGATGTTCTGCGGCTTCACGTCGCGGTGGACGATCCCCTTCTCGTGCGCCGCCGACAGCGCCGACGCGATCTGGCGCGCGACGCGGAGCGCCCGCGCCGGCTGCAGCCGCCCCCCCGCTGTCACCTCCTTGAGCGGCGTGCCCGCGACGTACTCCAGGATGAGGAAGTACGACGCGTCGTCGAGCTGACCGAAGTCGATGGCCGCGACGACGTTCGGGTGCCGGATGTGCGCGCCAGCGACCGCCTCGCGCTCGAACCGCGCCACGAGCTCCGGCATCCGCCGCGCGATCGGCCTGAGCAGCTTGATCGCGACCTGCTTGCGGAGGTGCACCTGCTCGCCGCGGTACACGGCGCCCATCCCGCCCTCGCCGATCAGCTCGTGGACGCGGTAGCGCCCCGAGATCAGGCTCCCGACCAGCGCGTCGTCGCCCGCGGCGGCGGCCGCCGCCTCGATGTCCTCGGCGAGCGCCGAGCTCGAGAGCTCCTCCGGAGGCGGCGCCGCCGGCGCGCCGGGCCGCGCCACCGTCAGCTCCTCGATGTAGGCCGACTCCAGCGGCTCCTCGGATCCCGGCGTCTCCGGCATGGGGCGCAGGATATCAGGAGAGCCGGCGCCCCTGGCAACCGGCGCGGCGCGCACGTCCGCCGCGGGTGCGCGGGAGTGCGCGCCGCGGGGCGACGCGCCTCACAGGAGGAACGATACGCCCAGCGAGAACGCGGGATACCCGAGTCGCATCGTCAGCGTGACGTTCTCCGTGAAGTGGAAGCGCCCTCCGACGAACACGACAGGCGAGATCCCGGGGAGCACGCGCCGGTCCACGTCGCCGAGGTAGAGCGAGAGCCCCGGCTCGCCGAAGACGGACCACCGCCGGTGAAGCCAGAAGTTCCACTGCATCACGACCGAGCCGAACAGGTAGTTCGACGCGTCCCCGTACGCGTCGACCTCGGTGCAGACGCGCGTGCCCGCAGGCCCGTTCTCGTACCGCGTGCAGTCGCCACGGTAGTTTCCTCTGCCGCCGTAATGGATGCCGTCGAGGCCGAAGCCGATACCGACCGAGTCGTTGAGCTTCTGGATGAAGCCGTTGGGGGCGATGTCGATGGTGGCGCGGAACCCGGCGCCGACGCCCGCCCCGACGCCGGGGCCCAGCGGCTCGAACGGCGCGATGAGCAGGTGCGGCTCCAGCTCGACCTTGTAATCGGGGCGGTCGCCGGGGCGCTTGATCGTCATCTGCGCTTCGCCGACCCCGGCCCACCCGAGGGTCAGCGCCACGAACGAGAGCGCAGCGGCCAGCAGGCGCGGCGCGCGAAGCTGCGAAGTCATCGCTGTCTGCATGATCTCGGTCTCCATCAGCATGCGCCGCACGCGCGCGAGCCGTTCGGGCACATCACCGGCGCGCCGCCGTCGAGGCAGGTGACGCGGCACTCGCCGGCCACGTTCTCGCAGAACACCTCGCACGAGCCCCGGCACTCGACCTCGCATGTCGCGACGTTGCGGCAGGTCACGACGCTGTTCGACCCGACGACGACGCCGCACCGGCTGGTGTCGTGGCACTCGTACCGGCAGCCGCGGTCGCAGATGGCGCCGCACGACGCGGTGTTGTGGCAATCGAGGTCACAGTCGTCCCCGCAGGAGGCCGAGCACTCGTCGACGTCGAAGCACTCGAACGAGCACCCGTGCTCGCAGACGGCGCCGCAGCGATCCATCTGAAAGCAACGCTGGTCGCAATTGTCACCGTCGCAGCCGAGGTAACACTCGTCTCCCTGGGAGCACTCGCACGCGTCTCCCTCCACGCAGGCGCCGGTGTTCCAGCAGCTCGCCAGGCCGAGGCCCGCGAGGAGCGTGAGCAAAGTCAGTGCATAGAAGCGCATGGCCGGGCGAGCATACCGTCGCCACCCGAAAGTGTCACGAAATCCGCGGAGGTACGCCCGCCGCGGGGCTCACCACCGCGTCCAGCGGGAGATGCGCCTCACGCGGGTATGGAGGGTGCCGTCGCTGGCGAGCGCGAGCCGCTCCGCGATGTGCGTCCCGAGATGGGGACCCCAGCCACCGTCGTTGAACGGATCGTCCGCGTCCGATCCGAGGTTGTACTCCCAGCACTGCGCGTAGTGCTGCGTGACGTTCTGGTGAAGGAGCGCGCAGTTCCCCGGGGACGGGTCGCCGTCGTGATCGCGGGACGACCAACCCGACATGAAGTGGGCGACGAAGATGTCGGCGCTCCCTGCCACGTGCGCGGGGCGGAGGAGCCTCATGGTCTCCGCGTCGATGCCCTCCGCTGTCGCGCGCAGGACCTCCTCGACGGTCCCCTCGAGATCCTCGATCTCGTCGCGGTACTCTCGACCGACGAGGTAGAGGGAGCCCCTGTAGAAGTTCTGACCGGGCGCCGGCTCTCCCCTGGTCCCGAGCCGCTCGGCGTAAGGGATGTTCCAGAACGGCAGCGTCTTTCCCGCCTCCGACCCGACGCTGTTGTAGAGGAGCGCCCACCCGCCGCCGTCCGTCACCAGATCGCAATACGCGTCGAACTCCGGCTCAGGCCCTGGCCCGTCCGGATCGAGCGCGTAGACGTCGCTCGGCAGGCCGCGCGGGACGTCCCCGCACCGGGCGTACGTGCACCCCTTGTTCACGACGCCGTCACAGTCCTCGTCCTCGGCGGTGTCGCAGCGATCGGGCGCCGGCAGCACCTGGCCAGCGCACGGGCCGTACCCCTCGCCCTGCTCGTCGCAGGCCCTCACGCCGGCGCGGCAGGCGCCGCGGTTCAGCGTGCC
>NZ_JEMA01001082.1 GCF_001589285.1 Sorangium cellulosum
GTGCGTCGCCGCGCGCGCCGCCGGCGCGGCAGGGCATCCGGCGGTCCGGGCCGGCAGCGACACCGACCGAATCGGGGTGACAGAGCCATCCCCGCTGCGCCACTCTGGGCCAGTGACTGGCCGGGGGTGTCCGGTCCCGGCCGCAGGCAGCGAGATCTCCAGAGATTTTCGGCGGATGGGAGCTGGCACATGCCGTGCACGACGTCCGCAGCGGAGGTGTTCATGTCACGTGTCTTTCTTCCGGACGATGCGGCCTTGTTATCGCCGCTGCCCACGCCCCCGCCTCGCACGGCGGCCCTGGTACGGGGGGTATCCCGAGCTGCCGCTGCGGCTGCTGCTGTCTTTGTGGTTGCCTGCAACGCGCCGAGCACCGAGGACGGGAGCCAGGGGGACCAGTCCAGCGCCGGGACGACGCACACCGAAGAGGGCTGTGGTGGCGGGACGGTGATCCCGCCGATGCATCCGCCGATCGACGACGAGGGCGAGGTCATTCCACCGATGCCGCCGCCTCTCGACCGCGAGGCGGGTGACCCCATCCCGCCGATGCCGCCGCCAATGCCTCCTCCGTGCGGCGACGAGGGGGAGATCATCCCGCCGATGCCGCCGCCGCTTCCGGATGGCGAGGAGGGCGAGATCATCCCGCCGATGCCGCCGCCGCCTCCGGACGGCGAGGCGGGGGAGATCATCCCGCCGATGCCGCCGCCGCTTCCGGATGGCGAGGAGGGCGAGATCATCCCGCCGATGCCGCCGCCGCCTCCGGACGGCGAGGCGGGGGAGATCATCCCGCCGATGCCGCCGCCGCTTCCGGATGGCGAGGAGGGCGAGATCATCCCGCCGATGCCGCCGCCGCCTCCGGACGGCGAGGCGGGGGAGATCATCCCGCCGATGCCGCCGCCGCTTCCGGATGGCGAGGAGGGCGAGATCATCCCGCCGATGCCGCCGCCGCCTCCGGACGGCGAGGCGGGGGAGATCATCCCGCCGATGCCGCCGCCGCTTCCGGATGGCGAGGAGGGCGAGATCATCCCGCCGATGCCGCCGCCGCCTCCGGACGGCGAGGCGGGGGAGATCATCCCGCCGATGCCGCCGCCGCTTCCGGACGGCGAGGCGGGTGACCCCATCCCGCCGATGCCGCCGCCGATGCCTCCTCCGTGCGAGTGAGGTCTCGCGCGTCGCGCCGGTGGTTCCCTTGAGCTGAGATCGAGGTCGACGATGGGTGAACAGGATCGGGAGCTGGACGTCGCGCCTGAATGGTGGCGCTGGGCCACGGAGAACCTGCTGCGCGGCGTGCCGGAGCGCCTGGTCTCGGAGCAGCTCCAGGCGGCGGGCGTGAGCAGCGTACAGGCGAAGGAGCTCCTTTCGGCGATCGTCGGTTCACCCATCTTCCTCGCCGCTCGGCCGTTCGCGCGCGCTGCGCGGCAGCACGAGATGCTGGCGCGGCTGAAGCAGCGGATGGCGTCGACGGCCCTCGACCCGACGGGGATCCCGCGGCGCTCCGGCGTGTCCGCCGCGGAGCTTCGCGACGTCTACGTCGCCGGGAACATGCCGGTCATCCTGACCGACGTCGTGACCCGCTGGCCCGCGTTCGGCAGGTGGACGCCGGCGTACCTCGCCGAGACCTTCGGCGACGTCGCGGTCGACGTCACCACAGGGCGCCTGAGCGACCCCGACTACGACATGCACGCGGCGCGACACACGGAGAGCACGCTGCTGCGCGACTTCGTCGCGCGCATCGACGGCGCGCGCACGGAGACGAACGACTTCTACATGGTCGCCAACAACCGTGTCCTCGAGCGGACGAGCCTCGGCGCCCTGCTGAACGACGTGGTGCTCCCGGACGGGTACTGCGCCGCGCAGCGCCTCCTCGGCAGCTCGGCGCTGTGGCTCGGCCCCGCGGGGACGGTCACGCCGCTGCATTACGACACATCCAACATCCTCTTTGGCCAGGTGTACGGCAGGAAGCGCTACCGCATGATCGCGCCGTTCGAGACGTCGCTGTTCGACGGCGCGCGCGCGATGTACGCGGATCGGGACCCGGAGCAGGGCTCGATGGATCCGGTGCTCGTGAAGGACGTCGTGCTCGAGCCGGGCGACGCGCTCTTCATCCCCGTCGGCTGGTGGCACCATGTCCGCGCGCTCGACGTGAGCATCAGCCTGGGGATCAACAGCTTCCCGTTCCACAACAACTTCGACTGGTACCGGCCGAGCACCGTCGCGTAGCCCCCCGAGGCCGGGCGCGGCGCTCCGCCGCCCGGAACCGCGGCGCCCGAGCTGCCGCTCCGCCGCGCGTCGACGGCCACCGCACGATCAGCGACTCGAGCCCCCGCGCAGCGGCGGATCTGTCGATGCGGCCGCGGAGCACGTCGGCCGCGAGCGCGCGTCGCGTCGCGTTCGAGCTCGCCCTCCGCCTTGACACGACCGCGGGCCGGCACATATTACCAAAGGTAACTTACTGAAGGTAACATGCCGAGGGTAAGTTGCGTCGAGCACATCCCGGGCGCCTGCGCGACCCGACGGGAGGAGTCCATCCAGATGGCCACACGAGCGATGTCACCTGTTCTGTTGATCGGCGGTTCCGGCCACGTCGGCGCGCGCGCGGCGAGGGCGCTCCGGCGCCTGCATCCAGATCTTCCGATCGCCATCGCCGGGCGCGACGCGCGGAGAGCGGCCGCGGTCGCCGCGGAGGTCGGCGGTCCGACGACGGCGACGACGGCCGACGTTGGCCGGGGCGACCTGGGCCTCGAGCGAGGCGCCTCGTTCAGCGCCGTGGTCACGCTCGTCAAGGACGAGGCGTCGAACGCGGTGAAGCGCGCCCAGGCGGACGGCGTGCCTCATATCGCCTTCTCGGACTTCGTCTCGGAGATAGGCCCCCTTGTCGCCCATCACGTCGCGCGACCGACGCGCGCGCCCATCCTCCTGCTGGGCCACACCCTCGGCGGCGCGGCGACGCTGGCGGCGCTGCACCTCGCGCAGGATCTCCGGAGCGTCGACGCGATCGCGATCGGCTGCGTGGTCGACGCCGACGACCGCGGCGGTCCCGCGTCCCAGGCCGATTTCGAGCGGAACGAGCAGATCGGGCAGGCTGCGCTCGTCCTCCAGGACGGGAGATGGACCTGGGCGCGAGGCGACGCGGCGACACGGCGCTTCGCGGACGCCGAGGGCGTGGAGCAGGTGGGCCATGCGTTGCCGCTGATGGACGTGGTCAGCCTCGCGGCGGCGACCGACGCGCTGTCGATCCGCGTCGATATGGCCGCGCGCGACGCGTCCACGCGCGGCGCGGGCCACGCGACGGACCTCGTCGTCGAGGTGTCGGGGCGGCTCGACGACGGAACGGCCGCGCGGCTGCGTTACGACATCGTCGACGCGGACAGCTATGCACGGCTCAGCGCGTATGGCGCCGCGATCGCGACGGAGCGCCTGCTGGGGCTCGAGGGCGGCCCTCCTGTCGGCCCGGGGCTCTACCACCCGGAGAGCCTGATCGACCCTGCCCGCGCGGTGGCGCGGCTCGAGGAGCTCGGCGCGCGCGTCCGCCGCACACGAAGCTAGAGCGACAGACAAACGTGCGCTTCACGACGCTGGCGGCGGCGCGCGCGGGTCTGCTACGGCACGAGACGCCCCCTGCGATCGAGCGGCGCTTGCGTCGATACACCGGGCCTGAACTCTTGAGCCCGGACGAGCTCGGCCATGTGCCCTGCGACGCGAGCGCGGCGGACCTCTTGTCTCGCATCGTCAGCAAGCGGCACGAGAGCCGCTCCGTGGTGCGCCGAGCTCGACATGGTGGGTGACCCGTCTGACGCACGGAACCAGGGACTCCGGGAGGCTGGCCAGTTTCGCGACGCAGCGCGGTTGCCTCGTGATGGGTCCCCTGCGTTGCCCTCGCGACGCGTCCGTTTCAAGTTTCCGCGGTCCCGTACCATGAAACCGCTTCGCCTCGAAACGATCGGTCGGCGCTTGAGGCGCAGCGAAGAACGTACGACGTTGATGATGAAATAATTTAACGTCAACGGTCTTTCCTTGTGTTGTCCTGAGGCCGAATCCTGGATGCCAAGCCCCCGAGATGCGATAGGCTAGGCCCCGGCGCTGAGCTCTTTGCGGGCGAGGTTCGCCGCACCGGCATCGCGACGCCGGCCGACCACTTCCGCCATTCTCTTCAAATCGCGCCCTGGCGCGACGAGGGAACGACCATGACCGAGATGAACCGCACAATCCGAGGCACACGTGGCCTCCTGCTCCTCCCATTTCTCTTCATCATCGCTGCGTCCGGTTGTGGCGAGTCCGGTTCGTCCGGCGCGACCGGTGAGAACGACAACACCGGGGGGGCCGGTCCGGGGACCGGAGGCGGCACGACAGCCAGCACGAGCGCGGGGACCGGAGACGGCACGACAGCCAGCACGAGCGCGGGGACCGGAGGCGACGCGACAGGCAGCACGAACGCTGGAACTGGAGGTGGCGCCACGGTAGGGACCGGATCGGCTAGCAGCGGGGCAGGCACCGGTGGCGCACCGAGCTCGCGTCCGACGTTTCACGTCTTCATGCTCATGGGCCAGTCGAACATGGCTGGTGTCGCAGACAAACAGGACAGTGACAAGAATTCTGACGAGCGGCTCAAGGTCCTCGGCGGATGCAATCAGCCGGCCGGACAGTGGAACGTGGCCAATCCGCCGCTCAGCGATTGCCCTGGTGAAAAAGGATGGAACCTGTCGACCGCCGTCGACCCGGGCATCTGGTTCGGCAAGACCCTGCTCGGAAAGCTGGCTGCGGGGGATACGATCGGGTTGGTCGCCACTGCTGAGAGCGGTGAGTCGATCAACACGTTCATCTCTGGTGGCACACATCACCAGATGATCTTGAACAAGATCGCCAAGGCGAAGACGGCTGAGAATGCGCGCTTCGCGGGCATCATCTTCCACCAGGGTGAGTCCGACAGCGGCCAGAGCTCGTGGCCCGGCAAGGTCGTTCAGCTCTATAACGAGGTGAAGGCAGCCTGGGGCGTCGACTACGACGTCCCCTTCATTCTTGGAGAGCTCCCCGCGGGCGGATGCTGCAGCGGGCATAACAACCTCGTGCACCAGGCGGCCGACATGTTGCCTGATGGGTACTGGGTCACTCAGCAGGGGACCAACGTCATGGATCAGTACCACTTCGATCATGCGTCCGTTGTTCTCATGGGCACGCGTTATGGTGAGAAGATGATCGAAGCTCTGGGGTGGTGACAAGGCGGCTCGCGGCGGGGGGCCGCGCAGCCGAGGCCGCTCGGATCCCCTGGATTCGAGCGGCCTTTGATGATGTCGGCCGCGGGGATCGCGGGCTGAGAACTCCTCATTCGCCGGTGTACGTCCGCACGTGGGGGCCCTCGAACGCTCCCTGGAGCGTCGCCAGCCGCTCGCCGCGCCAGACCGCATCGACCGCCGGCACGTTCCAGCGCACGCGGGCGGCGTCTGGCTCCGCGGCCGCTCGCTAATCGCAGGTGTTCTCGCGCGAGTTCACCAGCGTCAGGTTGCGGAACGTGCTGTTGGTCGCGCAGGGGTTCTCGTTGACCGCGGTGTTCGTGACCGTGAGGTTCTGGATCGTGATGTCCGAGGAGTTCTCGAACTCGGCGCGCGCGGCGAGCCGGATGTCGCCGCCGCCGGTGACCTTCCCGGACGCAGCGGCGATGTTCACGTTGTGACAGTTCTCGAGCAGGATCGCGTTGCTGCCCGTGTCGGCGAGGTCGATGCGGTCGATCGTGACGCCGCCGCTCTCGGAGACGCAGAAGATCCCGCGGCCGCCGCCGCGGGCGATGACCTCGCCGACGCGGATGTTCGTGGGGTAGCTGCTGCCGATGCGCCCCGCGCGGTTGGCGAGGCGGAACGCGGCGTAGCCGGTGCCCGCGCCCGCGTTCACGGCGTCGACCTTGCCGATCTCGGCGTTGGTGGTGTCGTTCAGGAGCAGGCCACATTCCCCGACGTCGCGCGCGATGACCGTGCCGATGCGGAGGTCGTCGACGCCGTAGGTCTCGACGGCGTGGGAGCTCGTCCCCTCGGCGTCGACGTGGTCGATGTCGATGTTCGTCACCTTGTCGGAGCGGTCCGAGCGCCCGTGGTTGTCGATGCGGATGCCGAGGCCGCTCGAGACGCGCAGCGCGACGCGGCCGAGGCGGAGGTTCTCGACGTCGCGGAAGAACATGGCGTAGAGCGGGGTGCCGCTGATCGTGACGTTCGGTATCTCGATGTCGGTCCGGCCGCGCGCATAGATGGGCGCCATGTCGCCGGAGCCGCTGCCGGTGACGTCGATCGTGCCGCAGACGTTGAGCACCGTGTAGCTGGGCACGCTCAGCCGCGAGCCCGCGGTCATGGTCCCCGAGCCCTGGACCAGGACGCTCTCCTTGGTGGTGCGGCCGGAGCGCAGGCTGTCGAGCGCCGCCTGCACCGCGGCCCGCATGTCGCCACCGCTGTAGACGCTGCGGGCGCCGTTCTGCGCGACCCAGCTCGAGCCGGATCGGGTCACCACGGCGTCGTAGGCGCTCGTGTCCCCGTCGCAGGGATACGCCGCATCCCCGGCGCCGCTGCCGCCCGCTCCCGACCCG
>NZ_JEMA01001083.1 GCF_001589285.1 Sorangium cellulosum
CGCAGCGACGGCGATGGGCGCAGGCGCGGCCACGGGCGCCTGCGCGCCGGCCGCCTGCGCTCTGCTCAGCGCGTGCACCTTGCTCAGCGACGACGCGACGTGCTCCATCAGCACGTCCACCACCGGATCGGCCACGGTGACGCTCTGCAGGCGGTTCAGGACGTCGCGCACGTGGCCGAGCGCGACATCGCTGCCGTCGAGGGTCTGCCCCCCGGAGCGCTCGATGCGGTGCATGATGCCCATCGCCTGCGCGATCGGCTCTGCGAGCGCCTCGACCTGAGGCGACACTCCCCCGTTCGACTGGAGCGCATTGAGCGCCGCCGCGAGCAGTTCGCGGGCGCTTTTCGCAAGCTGCGCGGGTTCCGACATGAATCCTCCGAGGGGCGCATCCTACGCGGTCGCGCGCGCGCAGGTTCAGGATTCGATGGCCCGTGAGCCGGCCAGGCGCGCCCGCTGGCCACGACCGCCGGGCGCGCCCCGGCCGGCGGTCACCCGCTCGCGGCGCCCGACGCGACGAGCGCCGCGAGCTCCCCCGCCGACGCCGGCTCGCCGTCGATCTCCCCCTCCAGCAACGCGACCGCCGTGTCGCCCGTCCGCACGACGACCACCCCGCCCTGGGACACCGCCTCGCCCGGCGCCAGCGCCTCCGCGAAGCCCGGCGCCGGCGCCGCCCGCAGGACGATGACGCAGGCGCCCTCGATCTCCGTCCATGCCCCCGGCGCCGGCGCGAGCGCGCGGACGTGCCGGAGGACGCGCTCCGTCGGCCACGACCAGCAGATGGCGCACGCCTCGTCGTCCGGCGCGGGCGCCGCCGTCGCGAGCGCCGGGTCCTGGGCGACGCCCGCCACCTCCTCGCCGCGCGCGAACCGGGCGACCGTGCGTCGCAGCACGCGCAGGCTCGGGCGATCCAGGGCGCGGGCGAGCTGCCAGGCGGTCCACGCCGGGTCGATCGGGAGCCGCTCCTGGTCGAGGATGTCGCCGGTGTCGTACTCCGCCTCGATCCGGTGCGCCGTGACGCCGCTCTCGGCGTCGCCCGAGGCGATCGCCCAGTACGTCGGGTCCGGGCCGCGGTGGCGCGGGAGCAGCGAGGGGTGCACGCCGATCCCCCCGAGCCGCGCCGCCCTCACGAGCGACATCGGCAGGCGCGTGGTCCAGAACCAGCTCACCAGGAGGTCGGGCGCGAGCGCCTCGACGCGCGACCTGAGCTCGGCGCGCTCGACGTCGGGGCGCATCAGGAGGCGCGACCCGAAGACACGGCCGGCGCGGCGGAGCCCCACCGCGTCGGCGCGGCTGATCGCGGCGAGGGCGATCTCGTGGCCGTCGGCGTGGAGCAGCAACGCCGCGAGCGGGAGGCCGAAAAAGGCGATCCGGAGGGGTCGCCCCTCCGCGCCTCGGCCGAAAAGTTTTCCGTGTCCGAGCAGGCTGATAGGTGAAGGGTCCGATGGCGGCGCCCCCCCCGCAAGGCTCTTTTCGACCCGCGCTCCGGCCCGGCCACCGCTACGACGCGTCCGCCGCGCGCCGGCCGATCCTCGTGTTCGAGGACGTATATAAGTCGTACCGCGCGGACCAGCCGGTGCTGCGCGGGATGTCGCTCTCGATAGAGCGGGGCGAGTTCGTGTTCATCACCGGCCCGAGCGGCTCGGGCAAGAGCACGCTCCTCCGCCTCGTTCACCGCACCGAGCGCGTGGACGACGGCCGGATCCTCTTCCTCGGCCGGGACATCGCGCGCCTGACCGACACGTCGATCCCGGCGCTGCGGCGCAACATCGGCTTCGTCTTCCAGGATTTCAAGCTGGTCCCGAGCTGGACGGTGTTCGACAACGTGGCGATCACGCTGGAGGTGCTCGGCCTGCCGTCGCGCCTGCTCCGGACCCGGGTCGGCGAGGCGCTCGAGCGCGTCGGGCTCTCGGGGCGCGGCGGCGACCGGGCGCAGGTGCTGAGCGGCGGCGAGCAGCAGCGCGTCTCGATCGCGCGGGCGATCGTCGGCGAGCCGACGCTGATCCTCGCGGACGAGCCCACGGGCAACCTCGACCCGCAGCTCGCGATCGATCTGCTCGGGCTGTTCGAGGACATCCACGAGACCGGCACGACGGTCCTGTTCGCGACGCACGATCGGACGCTGCTCGACGTGCGCCCGCGGCGCGTGGTGGTGCTCGACGACGGCAAGGCGACCGACGTGCCCCACGGCCTCGGCGGCGGCGACCTCGCCGGCGGCGAGGACGAGGACGAGATGGATAGCGGCGTGCGCGGCGCGGCGTAGGCCGAGGGCGCCGCCCAGGCGATCGACCGATAGAGGGACCGGATGCAGACAAGCGAACGTGACGATCGGCGGAGGCGGCTTCGCACCTGGCGGGCCGGGAGGAGCGACTGGCGCCTGCAGGCGCTGTCGATCTTCTCGCTCGCGGTCGCGTTCGTCTGCCTCGCGTCGGCCCTCCTCGTTGTCACGAACCTCGTGGCGGTGCGCGATCGCTGGTCGCGCGCCGGCCGCGCCACGATCTACCTGCGCGACAGCGCGACCGACGCGGAGGCCGCGGAGCTCACGCGCGCGCTCGAGGGCACCCAGGGCGTCAAGAAGGTCCGGCTCGTGACGAGCGCCGAGGCGCGGCGCGAGGTGGTGCACGACGACGGCGACAAGGCGCTCGCCGCGCTGCCGCCGAGCGCGTTCCCCGCGTCGCTCGAGGTCGGCTTCACCGAGGAGATCTCGGACGAGGCGCTCGCCTCGATGACCGTGAAGCTGCGCGCGCTGCCGGCCGTGGACACGGTGGAGACGTACCAGCGCTGGACGGAGCGGCTCTCGTCGCTCCTCGGCGGCGGCGTGGCCGCGAGCGCGTGCCTCGCGGCGATCGTCCTCTGCGCCGTCGTCAGCGTCATCGGCTCGACGATGCGGCTCCTCCTGCACCGCCGGAAGATCGAGGTCGAGGTGCTGAAGCTGGTCGGCGCGACCGACGGCTTCGTGCGCCGGCCGTTCATCGTCGAGGGCGCCACGCAGGGCGCCGCCGGCGCGGCGGGCGCGCTGCTCATGCTGGGGGCGCTGTTCCTGATGGTGCGGGGCCGCTTCGATCACGAGCTCGCCAACCTGCTCGGCGTCTCGCCGTCGTTCCTGCCCTGGCCGGTCGCGCTCGGGATGGTCACCCTCGGCGCCGCGCTCGGCGCCGCGACGGCGCTGCTCACGCTGCGCAAGATGGTGGCGGTGTGAGGCGCCGCGCCCGGATCGCGCCGATCGCGCTGGCGCTCCTGACCGGCGCCGCCACGAGCGGCGCGGAGGTCCCGGCGCTCGATTCGACGTCATCGACGGCGGCGGCGGCGCGCGCGCCCTCGCCCGCCGCGAGGGCGCCGGCCCCGCGCCCGAGCTCCGCGCTGGCGGAGAACGATCTCGACCGGCTGCTCGCGAAGCTCGACGCCGAGGAGAAGGCGCTGCGCGCGGAGCTCGACGCGATCGGCCCCGCGCTGGAGGTCACGCGCCGGCGGATGATCGCGCGCGGGCGCGCGTACTACCGCCACGTGCGCGCCGGCTTCCTCCCTGTGGGCGGCGGGTTCGACGCGCTGGTCGACCACGCCGCCCGCGTGGAGCGCACCCGGCTCGCCCTCGAGCGCGATCTCTCCCGCGAGGCCGAGCTGACCCGGCGCAGCGCCGAGCTCGCCGACCGCCTCACGCACCTCGGCGCGGAGCGCGCGCCCCTCGAGGTGCACCGCGAGGCGATGAACCGCGCCCGCGTCGCGCTGGCCCAGGAGGAGGAGCGCCGCGCCGCGTTCGCGCGCGCGTTCGCGACCAGCGTCCGCCCCGACCACGTCGCCATCTACGGGGCGGACGTGGGGCCCGCCGAGCTCGATCGCCGCGCCGGCTTCCGCTCGCTCCACGGGCGGCTCCCCTTCCCGATCGCCGGGCGCGCCGAGGTGCGCAAGGTGTCGCGCCGCGGCGTCGGCGGGCCGGGCGTCGAGCTCACCGCGCTGGACGGCGCGCCGGTCCGCAGCGTGGCCGCGGGGCGGGTGGCCTTCGCCGACAGCTACGCGGACTACGGGCTCACCGTGATCGTCGATCACGGCGAGCGTCACTACTCGGTGTACGCCAGCCTCGGCGCGGTGGACGTGCGCGCCGGCGATCAGCTCCCGGGCGGGGCGCGGGTGGGCACGGTCGCGAGCGGGCCTGACGGCGCGAAGCTCTACTTCGAGCTGAGGCGCGGTGCCGAGGTGATCGATCCGGGCCCCTGGTTCGGGATGTAGCGGCCGCGGCCCGCGGCGCTTCCTGCGCGCCGCCGCGAGGCGCGGCCGTGCCACGCCGGAGATGTGCTAAGGCGGCGCTCGTGAATCGCCCTGACGGTCGCCCCCTCGACGCCCACCGCCCCGTGGAGATGATCCTCGGGTTCCACCGCAACGCAGAGGGATCCGTCCTCTACCGGGCCGGGAGGACGGTCGTGCTCTGCACGGCGTCGGTCGATCCCACCGTCCCCGCCTGGATGATGGGCAAGGGCGCGGGGTGGCTCACCGCCGAGTACCAGATGCACCCGCGATCGAGCCCCGCGCGCAGGGAGTCGCGCGACGGGCGGGGCAAGGCCCCGAGCGGCCGCACGCAGGAGATCCAGCGGCTCATCGGGCGCGCGCTCCGGGCGGCGGTCGATCTGAAGCAGCTCGGCGAGCAGACGATCGCGATCGACTGCGACATCCTCGAGGCGGACGGGGGCACCCGGACCGCGTCGATCACGGCCGGGTTCGTGGCGCTCGCGCTGGCGCTCGATCGCCTGCGCGCGGCCGGCGCGCTCAAGGGGCCGGTGCTCCGCGATCAGGTGGCGGCGATCAGCGTCGGCCACCTCCCGGGCGGGCTCGCCCTGGACCTCGTGTACACGGAGGACAGCGCGGCGCGCGTCGACATGAACGTCGTGGCGACGGCGGTCGGCTCGATCGTCGAGGTCCAGGCGACCGCGGAGGATGAGGCCATCCCCCGCACGGAGCTCGACAGCATGATCGACCTCGCGCTCGCGGGCGTGGCGTCGCTCGCGAGCGCGCAGCACCGGGCGCTGGCCGACGCCGGCGTCGATCTCTCCGAGCTGTTCCAGACGGACCACTGGAGGGTCGCGTGAGCCGGGGGCCGATGCGCCTGCTCGCCGCGACCTCGAACCGGGGAAAGCTCGCGGAGCTGCGGTCGCTGCTCGCCGATCTCCCGATCGAGGTGCTCTCGCTCGCGGAGGCGCTGCCGGGCGCGCCGGCGGTCGTCGAGGACGGCGAGACGTTCCTCGAGAACGCGCTCCTCAAGGTGCGCGCCGGCGCGCTCCGGTCGTCGATGGTGACGCTCGCCGAGGACTCGGGGCTCGAGGTGGACGCGCTCGACGGCCGGCCGGGCGTGCGGTCGGCCCGCTTCGCGCGGGAGGGCGCGACCGACGCGGAGAACAACGAGGCGCTGCTCTCGGCGCTCGCGAGCGTGCCGGACGACCAGCGTCGCGCGCGCTTCCGCTGCGTGATGGTGCTGCTCGACCCGCGATCCGAGCAGCCGCCGATCGTGACCGAGGGGCGCTGCGAAGGCTGGATCGGCCGGCAGCCCAGGGGAGCGGGCGGATTCGGCTACGATCCGCTGTTCGTCGTGGAGGACTACGGACGGACGATGGCCGAGCTCGGCGAGGCCGAGAAGAACCTCGTGAGCCACCGCGGCAAGGCCGCGCGGGCGATGCGGTCCTCGCTCGAAGCGCTGATCGCGCGGCGCCCGTAGCGGCGGCGCCCCGGGCCGAGCGCCCGACGGCGGTTGACCTCGTCCGGGACCGCTTGTAATCGCGACCTGAGGCACCCAGGTACTGCCGGGTGATCGGATCCCCTGATGAAGCAGGACTGGAAGGCCGTCGGAAGCTACGGGACCATCGGCCTCGAGGTGGTGCTGAGCATCCTGCTCGGCCTGTTCATCGGCCGCTGGCTCGACGGGAAGCTCGGGACCGATCCGCTGATGTCGGTGCTCTGGTTCTTCTTCGGGCTCGGCGCCGCCGGCAAGGCGGTCCATCGAGCGTGGAAGGAGATGCAGGCCGAGGCGGCGCGGGAGGAGCGCGAGCAGGGGAACCCCGCGCCGATGTTCGAGGACCGGAGGGCGCGGCAGGACGATCGCGCGCCGGAGGACGACCGGCGGGCGGCTTCCAGCAACGTCGCCCTCGATCCCGACGAGCGGCAGCCCGCGAAGGAGCACGATGAGCGCTGAGCGACGATCCGGGGCACGCGGCGACGAGCCGCCGCGCAGGGAGCCCGACGCGGAGGAGCAGCCGGGGGTCGGGGACGCGACCATGCGCGCCGTGCTCCGCTGGGTCGCCGGCACCGCCGCTGTCCTGTCCGTGGCCGGGCTGCTCGCGTACGGCGTGCGCGCGGCGCTCGGCGTCGCCATCGGGGGCGCGATCGCCACGGCGAACCTCTACGTCTTCGCCCGCATCGTCGACGCGTTCATCTCGCGCCGGGGCCACACCGTGTCGTGGACGGTGATCGCGATGGTGAAGCTCACCGCCCTGATGGGCGGGGTGTGGCTCATCCTGAAGAGCGAGGCCGTCTCGGGGGTCGCCCTGATGGTCGGCTACGCCTCCCTCGTGGTCGGCATCAGCCTGGGGACGCTGTTCGGACCGAAGCCTCCTGCGGAGGGGGCCCCGCCGAGCGCCCCCGGCTGATGTCCCGCGGAGGCCGGCGCCGCGCCGGGGACGACCAGCGCGCTACCTGATGTCACCTGGAGCGGACCTGGCGCGCTCCAGGGTGCCCATCGTGGGCGAGTTGTGGTAGAGGCGAGGCCCCCTCGACCGAGGGCGAACTCCTTCAAGGCGCGCGAGCGCTCGCGGCCGTGTCAGCACAGCCGCGCGGCCGCCAGCGCGGCGCATCGACGACGAAAGCCATGCCTGAGCATACAGGGTTCCTCACGTACCTCCTGGCGCAGCTCCCCGGGCTCCGGGAGAACGCTCGCAACATCGGCAAGACGTTCATCGGTCACCACACCGTGGATTACCGCGGGACCGAGCCGATCTTCATGAGCCTCCTCATCATCGTGCTGTTCGTGCTCCTCGCCAGCGAGGTGCGCTCGCAGTACCGGCGCCTGAACGAGTCCGTGATCCCGGAGGACAAGCTCACGCTGCGGACGTTCTTCGAGGCGTTCTTCGGCTACTTCTACGGGATGGCCCGCGACGTGATGGGGCCCGTGAACGCGAAGCGGTACTTCCCGCTCATCGGCGGTTCGGCCGCGTTCGTCTTCTTCTCGAACGCGTCGGCGCTGATCCCGGGGGTGAACCCGCCGACCTCGAACCTGAACGTCACGATCGGGTGCGCTGTCGTCGTGTTCGTCCTTTTCAACTACTACGGGCTGAAGGAGAACGGCTGGGGCTACATCGCTCACCTCGCCGGACCGAAGTGGTACCTGGCGCCGCTGATCTTCCCCATCGAGGTCATCTCCACCTGCGTCCGCCCGGTCACCCTCTCGATCCGGCTCATGCTCAACATCGCTGTCGATCACCTCGTGGCGAGCATCTTCCTCGGGCTCGTCGCGCTGTTCGTCCCGGTGCCGCTGATGTTCCTGGCGATCATCGTCATCACCGTACAGACGCTGGTGTTCTGCCTGCTGAGCTGCATCTACATCGGGCTCGCGACGGAGAAGGCGGATCACCACTGAACGCCTCGCCTGACCGCTCGGTCGAGACCTGCCGGCGCCGCAGAGAACAGCGCTCGGGAGTGAAGAGAAGGCTAGCCAGCCCTCGAAAAACGGATTAGAGGGGCCCCGCTGTCGATGGGTTGCCCCAGAGAGGTGGGTGGATCGCGGAAGCGCGTCCCCTACCGATGCAGTTGCGAGGTCCCGGGAGCGATCCCCGGAGCTCGATGGGGGGCCGCCCGCGGAGCCCCCGACCCACGCAGATGTTACGCATGCAGCCCCGCGCGGGTTGTGTGGCTTGAAAGGAGCAGATTCGGATGTCGCTGAAGAGCAAGCTGTCGCTGTCCGCCGTTGTCGGCACGGCGCTGGTACTGGTTCCCGCTATGGCGCTGGCGCAGGATGGCGCGGCGTCGAACAAGTACGACGCGAACTCGTGGCTCGCCGTCGCGGCTGGATTCGCGATCGGCATCGCTGCCCTCGGCGGCACCATGGGCCAGGGGCGCGCTGCGGCGGCCGCCCTGGAGGGCATCTCCCGGAACCCGGGCGCTGCGGCCCGTATCCAGACCCCGATGATCCTCGGCCTGGCGCTCATCGAGTCGCTCGTGCTCCTCTCCTGGGTCATCGCCTTCTTCCTCCAGGGCAAGATCGCCCCCTGAGCCAGCGCTCGCCGCGCCCAACGGGCCCGGCTTCGCTGCTGCTCCCCCCGCCTCCCCTCGCCCTCTCTGCTGCGCCGGTCGAGCGCTCCTCTCACGGAGCCTCGCCCGTCCGCGATGTCTCCCCCGCTACCCGCCGCCGTCGCACGCGCGCCTCGCGCCCCGGCTCCCGCGCGCGAGGTTCCGCCGCCCGCAGCTATCGCACGCGCACCACGGTCCCTGGCGCGTGCGCCGTGGGGAGGACCGCTGTCCATCCGGCGGGGAGCCGGGGCGACGTCCACCAGAACAGCCGCTGCGCGTCGAGCGGGGCCAGGTTCACGCAGCCGTGGCTCCGCACCTGGCCGAACGAGCGATGCCAGAACGCGCCGTGCAGCCCGACGCCCTTCGAGAAATACTGCACGTAAGGGACGTCCTCCATCCGGTAGTAGCGATCGGCGCCCTCGTCCTCGAGGTTGTCCATGTCCGAGGTGAGCAGCTTGGCCCAGACGCGGTAGGTGCCGGCCGGCGTGACGCTCGACGACCCGGGCGCCCCCTTGCCGGTCGAGACGAGCGTCGCGAACACGGGGCGCCGCCCCTCGTATGCGACGAGCGTCTGCGTCGCGCGCTCGACGTCGATCCACCGCTCGCCCGCGTCGACGTCGACCTCGGGCGGCGGCGGCGCCACCGACGGCCGCCGGAGATCGCGCGCCGCGATCCACGCCGCGCCGTCGCCGTCCGCGACGCGCGCGAGCTTCCCCGGCGCGCCCTGCGCCTCTTCCAGGTAGGGGACGACCTCGAACCGCGCCTTGCTCTCCTCGGTCCGCGCGAAGCCCGCCGCCGTCCTCCGGTAGAGCGGGGCCTTGTCGGACACGACCCACGCGGTCGCGATCTCCGCGGCGCCCGCGGGCACATCCACCCCGTGGAAGGCGAACGCGCGCACCGGGCCGAGATCGCGCATCGGCACCCAGAACCCGCTGTTCGTGCGGCCGTACCGCGCGCCGCCCTGCGCTCGCTCCTCGACGATCGCCACCGCGAAGCCGGGCTCGAGCTGCGCGTCCGGCGCGTCGATGTCGGCCGCCTCCGCCCGGCGATAGCCGAAGGTCCCCTCGGGGCCGACGAAATAGTAGCGGTACGGCAGCCCGTCCGGCATGTCGCGCCACGTGCGCACCAGCGGGCTGATCGGACCTGCGGCCGAGAGCTCGACGGCGTCGTCGCAGACCCAGGCGGTGGCGCCCACCTCGAGCCAGCGCCCGAGGCAGCCGTCGCCGCGCCGGACCGCGAAGATGGGGAGCTGCACGTTGCGGTCGACGGAGCCGCGCCGGCGCGCGTTCTCGCCCGGCGCCTCGAACAGCGGCTGATCCCGCTTGAGCACGCGCGCGCTCTTGACCCACGGCGGGAGCGGGATCTCGCCCGCCTGCACCCACGGCGGGGGCTGCGCGGCGAAGACCGCGCCGCCCCAGATCGCCGCGCCGAGGGCGACCGCCGCTGCGGCGCTTCGCAGCGCCCGCTCGCGGCGGGATCCCGGGACGCGGTGCGCGCTCAAGGACCTGCCGCGGTCAGCGGTACGAGAAGCGCACTTCGTGATCGCAGATCCGGAAGAGGTCGCCCTCGACGATGGCCTTCCGGGCGATGCGCTGGCCGTTGTACTCGACGCCGTTCGTCGAGCCCATGTCGACCATGTAGTACTGGCCGTTCAGGAACTCGACCATGGCGTGCTGTCGCGACACGTTCGGGTCCTTGATCGTCAGATCGCTCGACTGCTTGCCGCGCCCGATGATGAACCGGTCCTTGTTCACCACGAAGCGCTGCCCCGCGTAGAACGCGGCGAGCGCCGGGCCGGCGGGGATCTGGCTCGGCATCCCCATGGCCATCGGCGGCGGGCCCGGCACGCTGCTGCCCGTCGGCGGCGCAACGCCGTACGGCGGCGACACCGGAGGTCCGATCGGCGAGGCGTACCCGGTCACGCTGCTCATCGGCGGGGGCGGCGGCGGACCCGAGCGGCCCGGCGGCGCGCCGGGCATGCTCTGGCGCCCACCGGACATCGAGGCCTGAGACGGGAGCGGCGGCGGCGCGCCGAGGCGGGTCACGCTTGTCGGCGGCGGCGGCGGCGGGCCCATGCGGCCCGGGATCGGCGGCGGCACGGGCAGGCTGGGCCGCTTCCCGCCGGCGTTGCTGCTGCC
>NZ_JEMA01001084.1 GCF_001589285.1 Sorangium cellulosum
GTCCGCGCCCGGGAGCGCCGTCCAGGTGCTCGAGGAGGTCAGCGGCGTGACCGCGGCCTCGTACGCGCCCCGCGGCTTTGACAGGCTCACGGCCGGGCAGCGCGCGCTCGCCTACCACCTCGTGCAGGCGGCGCTCGCGGGCGATCCGCTGTACACGATGCAGACCTCCAGGTACGGGTGGCCGGCGACGGAGCTCGTGATCCGGCTCCTCGCGCAGAAGGAAAGGCTCGATCCCGCGCTGCGCGACAGGCTCTCGCTCTTCCGGAAGATGCTCTTTTTGCACCACGGGATCCACGACGCGCGCACGGGGCAGAAGCTCGTCCCGCCCTTCTCGCAGCAGGAGCTGGAGGGCGCGGCCAGGGCGCTGAACATCGCGGTGCCGAAGGACCTGCTCGCGGGGCTCTTCGACCCCAGGGTGGCGCCCGTCGTCACCAACAAGACCCCGGACAAGGGCAAGGACCCGATCCTCGAGTCCGCGGCCAACCATTACGAGGGGGTGAGCAGCAAGGACCTCGAGAGCTTCAAGGAGAAGCACGAGCTCAACGGCCGTATCGTGAAGAAGGGCGGCAAGCTCGTCGAGGAGGTCTATCGGGCCGGCGGCGGCGGCGCGCCGCCCGGCGTGGGCGCGAAGGAGCTCGGCCGGGTGGTGAAGCACCTCGAAGACGCCCTCGCGCTCGCGCCGCCCGCGCAGCAGGTGCCGCTCAGGCACCTCATCGCGTACCTGAGGACGGGCGAGCCGGCCGAGTTCACCGAGCACGACGTCGCGTGGCTCAAGCAGGTCTTCCCTGTCGACTACATCCTCGGCTTCATCGAGACGTACGACGATGTCCGCGCGCGCAAGGGCAGCTTCGAGGGCCTCGTCTTCATCGCCGATCCGGAGCGCGACCCGCCGCTCCAGGCGCTCGCGAGGAGCGCGCAGTACTTCGAGCAGAAGATGCCCTGGGAGGCGAAGTGGCGGCGCGACGCCTTCCAGGTGCCCGCGGCCGCGGCCGTCATCGCCATCGCGGCCACGGGCGACGGCGGGCCGTTCACGTTCGGGGGCGTGAACCTGCCGAACGCGCAGCGGATCCGCGAGGAGCACGGCTCGAAGAACTTCGTCGTCCTCTCCACGATGGACACCCGCGCGGCGCTCACCTCCGACAGGACCATCGACGAGTTCGCTCCGGAGGAGGTGCGCGCCGAGATCCGCCGCTGCGCGCCGCACCTGAGCTTCGCGGGGACGGCGTTCCACGAGGTCACCGGCCACGGCTCGGGCAAGGTGAACCCGGACCTCCGGGCCGATCCGGCGGAGCTCCTCGCCCCCTACTACGCGGCCCTCGAAGAGAGCCGCGCCGAGCGCGTCGCCGACTGGCTGACAGGCGATCCGAAGACGGTGGAGATAGGCCTCCTGCCGGACGCCGGCTGCGCGCGGGTGTTCCCGGCGTACGCGGCGATCATGCAGCTCACGATGCTCAAGTCGGTGCCCCAGGGCGACGTGGCCGAGGAGGATCACCTCCGGGCGGAGCTGATCGCCTTTGGCTGGGTCAAGGACAGGGGCGCCGTCGCCGTCGAGGTGCGCCAGGGCAAGACCTTCTTCGTGGTGAAGGACCCCGACGCCTGGCGCAAGGCCTCGGGCGAGCTGCTGGCGGAGCTCCACAGGATCAAGGCCACGGGCGACCGGGAGGCGCTCAAGGCGCTCGTGGAGAGGTACGGGAGCCGGATCAACCCGGCGTGGCGCGACGAGGTGGTGGCCCGCCTGAAGGCGCTGAACCTGCCGCGCACGATCGCCGTCATCCCGCCGAGGATCACGCCCATCCGCGACGCGGCCGGGAAGGTCGTTGACGCGAAGGCCGAGCAGACCACCTCGCTCGACGCCTACATCGCGGCGCTGGAGCAGGCCTGGGCCGGCTGAGCGCGGGACGCGCAGGCGCGCCCCGTCCGTCAGGCGAGCGGGGCGCGCGACGGGCG
The DNA here is from genome assembly GCF_001589285.1 of Sorangium cellulosum. Lineage (GTDB taxonomy): Bacteria > Myxococcota_A > Polyangia > Polyangiales > Polyangiaceae > Sorangium > Sorangium cellulosum_G. The sequence continues at coordinate 1,948 of NZ_JEMA01001084.1, forward strand.
GCGCATCGCGCGAGGCCTGTCGTCCTCACGGAGGCGCCGCGGGCCCGAGCAGCACGCGCTGACACCACCGGTGCAGGCTCACATCGTCTCGCGCGAACGACCAGCGGGCGGCGAGCCATCGCTCCGCCGGCTCCAGCAGCGCGCCCAGGTGCTGCCCCTCCAGCCACTCCCGGGCGAGGCGCCGATCGCGGGCCGTGGCGGTCGGGGTGATGAACGGCGTCAGATAGCAGACGGCCGACAGCGGCTCGAGCCGGGCATCTCCCAGGACGCAGGGGCCGCCGAAGTCGATGACGGCGCTCACCTCCTGGTCCTCGACGAGCACGTTGCCCGGGAAGAGATCCAGGTGCACGAAGCTCGGCCCGACCGGCTCGGGCAGCGCGGCCGCCAGCCGTGCCGGATCGACGCCCGCGAAGGCGCTCCCGGCGCAGGCGAGGCTCTTCCGCGCGCGCTGCTCGAGGTAGGAGCGGTGACAGCTCGCCCGGATCGGCTCCGCCTCGCACAGGTCGCCGTACCAGGCATGGTCCAGGCGCAGGGCGCAGAGGCGCGTCGAGGCGTCGAGGAAGCGCACGAGGAGATTGTCGCGCTCGGCCCCCGCCACCTCCCCGAGCACGTGCAGGAGCGGCCGCCCCGCGAGGCGCGGCTCGATCGTGAGGACGCGCCCGTGCGCCTCGGTGATCTCCAGGACGCGCGGGATCGAGAACGGCACAGCGCCCGCGCTCCGGTGGAGGTCGTCGAGCAGCTGGGCCCGTCGAGCGACCGTCTCCCGCGCGGCCCCGGGATGATGGACGCGCGCGATCCTGTCCTCGCCGAGCGCAAAGACGCAGGCCTCACCGCCGATGCCGAGCAGCGCATCCTTGTCGATGCCGAGGTGGCTCATCACCTGGAGGAGCGGGGCGTCGTCCTCGATGCTCACGGCGTCGTTATCGACGCTGCCCACGATGGAAGACAATCCTTCTCCGCGCCGACGCGCCCGAATGGCCGTCGCACGCGTACGTGGCTGATGATGCGGCGCGTCGTGGCCGGCGGCGGTTCATCGCGCCGGCGGCGTTGTGGGAAAACGCGGAATCGAATGAACGATCCGCGGGCGTCCGGGAACGGAGGTCTGTTCGGTCGCGCAGCGGCGAGCCTGAGGAATCCGCTCATCTTGCAGCCCTTTTCAGCGGAGAAATTGAGCAGGGAGGCGGGAGGTAGGGAGTATTTGAAGATTTCCCTCCCTGCCACCCTGTGAATTTTTCCGAAGGATTCGAGGGGATGCCTCAGGCGGCGAACCCATGACGGGATGGCCGCCGCGTGCCCGCAAGGAGTCCCAGATGACGCTCGTCCCCTCTGCCCGCGCGGCGCGGAGCGCTGCGCCGCGGTCCGTCCGGCGCCGGCTCGTCAAGCCGCTCCTCGGCCTCACGGCGTTCGCGGCGCTCTTCTTCGCGCTCGCGTGGCACCTCGACGCGCCTTCCTCGGCCGCGGGGCCCCTCGGCGCGATCGCCGCGAGCCCGATCGGCCAGCTCTCCCGCTCCGCCGCCGATCGCGCGCCCATCGCGGGGCGCGTCGAGGAGCGCCTCCCGGCGGGCTCGTACACCTATGTCGCTGTGCGCGCCGGCGAGGCGCTGACGTGGGCTGTCACGCTGGGAGACGCGCCGCCCGTCGGCACGCCGGTGCAGGTGCGGAGCATGGGCCGCCGGACGAACTTCCACTCACGCCGCCTCGAGCGGACGTTCCCCGAGCTCGTCTTCGGGATCGTCTCGCGCGCCGACTGAGCTCCCCGCAGCGCACCAACCGAAAGGACACTGATCATGACGACACGTACGTTGAATCCCGCGTTGACCGCCGCGATCGAGCGATCATCACGCGCGCTCGCCGCCGCCTTGCTCGCGGCGCTCGGGGTGACCCTGTCGGCGTGCGGCTCGGACTCCGGCGCGGCGACGCCCGAGCCCTCCGCCCCCGCGTGCACGGGCGGCGTGCTCGAGGCCGATCTGCAGGCGGCGCCGCTGAGCGGGCCCGGCGTCGATCCCGCCACCGGGAAGCTCCGGCCTGCCCCGGAGGGCTCGTCGTACACGGTCAGCTCGACCTACGGCATCCCGAGGCCGGGCGACGTCGTGATGGAGCGCTACGGGCAAACGTTCGGGGCGATCCAGGCGCAGCTCGCGTCGCAGCGCGGGCTCCTGGCGATCCAGCTCGCCCAGTCGACGTCGTGCGGCTCGGGGCGCACGCTGGCCGTCTGGGAGTCGACCGAGGCGATGTACGAGTTCGTCATGAGCCCGGCCCACCTGGCCGCCGTGGAAGCGGCGGACGAGCTGCTCGAGCCCAACTATGCGGTCACCCACTGGGCGACGACCCGGGACGACGAGATGACCCTCGAAGAAGGCGTCCGTCGCATCAAGGCGAGCGAAGCCCCGGCGCCATGAGCTGACGCAGCGGCTGTCGCGCCGTCACAGCGCCGGCGAGGTCTTGGCCGCCGGGGGCGCCAGGGCCTGCCGCGCCAGCTCTTCCACGTAGGCGAGGCGGTCGGCCGGCGAGCCGAGCGCGTTCAGCCCTCCGTAGAGCCCCGCGAAGAACGCCGGGAAGAACACAGCCGAGAGCGCGGCCACGACCCGATGCGCGGCCGCTCGCTCCTCGAGCCCTGGCACGGCCGCCTGGACGAGATCGCGCAGGCGCTCCATCACGGGCGCGAAGAGCGTGGGAAAAGGACCGCTGTAGTCGTCGGCGTGGAACGCGCCGTGGAGGTGCGCCCTGCCCACGTTCGGATAGCGCAGGCTGCCCTCGAGGTAGTAGCCGAGCAGCCCGCGGAGAGCCCCCAGGGGGTCGCCCGGCATCCGGGCGAGGAACTCCTCGCCGTCCGCCAGCATGTGCCGGATCGTTCCCTCGAGCGCCGCCGCGAGCAGCGCCTCCTTGGACCGGAAGTAGTAGTTCACCGCCGCGATGTTCACGTCGGCAGCGGCCGCGATCTTGCGCACCGTCACCTGCCCGATGCCGTGCTTCTCGATCTGGTCGATCGCGACGGCGACGAGCCTCTGCCGTGGATCCTCCGGGAGGTCGGGTCGGTCTCTGTCGTTCATACGATTGTTTGAAACGCACCTTGACGACCCGGCGAGCAGGCGTCAATAGTTGAAACATATGTTTCAATCATTTGTTTCAATCCGGGCTGGAGGTGCACCGATGATCGGTCGGCGGAGCTTTCTCACCCACACGGCCGTCGGGGGCGGCGCTGCCGCGCTCGGCTTCGCCTCGGGCCGCCGCGGGCTCGACCAGGAGGTCGCGTCCGCGCGGTTCCACGGCGACGACGTGCTCGGGCAGGGCCGGGCAGCGGGCGTCTGGCACCGCTACAAGTTCATCGGCCAGCCGGTGATGGACGCGCAGATCGTGTTCTGGCTCGGCCTCGCGTCGATGGGCCTGACCGACGTCGGCGAGGTGCTCGACACAGCGATGGGCCTGACCGACGTCGGCGAGGTGCTCGACAGAGCGACGCGCGTCCGCCCGGGCGACGAGTCGCAGGTGCATTGTCAGGGCGGCAACCAGCTCCTCGCCCAGGCGCGGCTGTTCGACTGGCTCGACGAGCGGGTGGCGCGATGAGCCCGGCCGATCGTCCTGTCGCGCGCTCGCTTTCGGCGGGGCGAGGGGAGGGCGCCTCCCGCCGGAGCGCGCGGGCCTCGCGGCTCCTCGCCCTGGCGGCGTTCCTGTGGGTGCTCGCGCCCGGCGTGGCGCTGGCCCAGTTCCCCGACCTCGTCGACCTGAGCGCGCAGTACATGCCGGGCGTCGCGCTCGAGGACCCGCGCCCCACGCGGGCGCAGGTCACGTCGTACGAGGTGAGCGCCAATGTGCCGATCCCGCTCGGAGAAAGGACGTACCTGATCCCGGGGGCGACATACCATGTCGAGGCGGTCTCTTACGCCGAGGCGCTGCCCGGCTTCGACCAGCTCCGGGCGTTCCACTCCGTCGACGTCCCCTTGCTCTTCGTCCAGCTCCTCCCCCGCGACTGGTCGCTCTCGCTGCGCGTCGCGCCGGGGCTGGCGGGCGACTTCGAGGGCTTCGACGGCGGCCTCGCCCGCGTCAGCGGGCTCGCGCTGGCGACCCACACGCTCTCGGAGAAGCTCGTCCTCGGGGGTGGCGCGCTCGCGTCGTTCAGCTTCGGCTCGTTCCTCCCGCTGCCAGCCGCTTACGTCGACTGGACGCCGAACCCGTACTTCCGCCTCGAGGCCTTCCTCCCGGGCTTCGCGACGGCGAAGCTCACGTTCTCGGATCGCCTCGAGATCGGCCTGCGCGCGGACGTGGCGGGGAACGCCTACGCGGTGCGCGACGCGCGCGTCGCGGGCGCGTGGCCCTGCGCCGCCCGGCCGGCCGACGACCCCGCGACCGAGCCGGATGAGCGGGTGGCGCGGCCCGAGCAGTGCGTCGACCACATCGCGTACTCGGTCGCGACAGCGGGCGTCACGCTCGGCGTGCGCGCCTTCTCCTCGGTGTGGCTGACCGCCCAGGCCGGTCACAGCCTTTTCCGTCGCTTCGAGCCGATGAACGACGACGACGAGGGCATCCCCGGAGGCGGGCAGAGCATCCCGAACACGTTCTTCTTCCGCGCCGGCGCGACGTGGCGAATCCCGAAGACCTGAAGCGGTCGTGGCACGAGGGCGCGGGGCTGGAGCGGCCGGGCGGCGCGTGCGTGCACGACGGTCCCCCGGGCCCCGCGCGCCCCGGGGCGGCGCGCGGCCGGCGCGGGCGCTGACACCGCGGGCCCGACGGGTGCTACTGGATCGGCCGTGCGCTTCCTCGATCCGTACGCCAGCGGTCGCCCTCCGTCATGACCGGGTACGTCTCTCTGTTCCTCATGTCGCTGTCGGCGGTCTTCTTCGTCGTGGACCCGATCGGCATCGTGCCGCTGTTCCTGTCGATGACCGCCGGCGATCCGCCGGAGAAGGTGCGGAGCACGGCGCGGCGGGCGTGCGCGGTCGCCGGCGGGCTGATGCTGTTCTTCGCCCTCTTCGGCGGCGTCATCTTCAAGGTCTTCGGCGTCTCGCTGGGCGCGTTCCGCGTCGCGGGCGGCATCCTGCTGCTGATCACGGCGCTGGACATGCTGCGCGCCCGCGCGTCCGCGACGCGCACCACCCCGTCCGAGGAGCAGGAGGGCATCACCAAGGAGGACGTGGCGCTTGTGCCGCTGGCCATGCCGCTCCTGGCCGGGCCGGGCGCCATCGCCACCGTGATGGTGCTCATGGCGCGCGGGGGCGACGACCCCGTCGCGATGGCGCTGGTGCTCGCCAGCGTGGCCATCACCTTCGTCGCCTCCTACTTCGTGCTGCGCGGCGCGGGGCTCCTGCAGCGGGTGCTCAAGGCGTCCGGCGTGGCCGTGCTCGAGCGGGTCATGGGCCTGATCCTGGCCGCCATCGCGGTGCAGTTCATCGCCGACGGCGTGAAGGCGCTCTGGGGCGGGTGACGCGGTCTTCGTGGCGCCGCGCCGCGCGGCGCAGCGCGGCCGCCCCCGCCCGGGGTCAGCGGGCGAGCGCGCCGACCCCGCGCCGCGCCCCGAGGCGGCTCATCGCGTAGGCGAGCCCGCTCTGGAGCGTGCCCTGCGTGGTGATGCGGTTGAAGTCGACCTCGAGCCCCACCAGCGTCCTCGCGATCTCCGGGCCGATGCCCACCATCACGCTCCGGCAGCCGAGCAGCTCCGCGGCCTGCACCGCGCGCACCAGGTGGCGCGCCACGGCGGCGTCGATCCCCGGCACGCCGGTGATGTCGAGGATCACGAACTCCGCGCCTCGCTGCCCGATGGCCTGGAGCAGGCTCTCCAGCGCCAGGGCCGCGCGCCTGTCGTTGATCTCCCCGACCAGCGGCATGAGCAGGATCCCCTGCCAGACCTGGATGACGGGCATCGCCACGCGATCGAGCAGCGCCGCCTGCGCGTCGATGATCGCGCGCTGCTCCCGGTTCTCCGCCGCGATCCGCTCGGCCTCCATGTGCCGCCGCTTCAGATCGGTGATGTCCGTGATGAGCCCGCAGAGGCCGACCACCTCGCCCTGCGCGTTCTTCATCGGGAACTTCCGGGTCCAGATCGTGCGTGTCACCCCGTCCGAGCCCGTGGCGGCCTCCTCGTTGTCGGTCGGCTCACCGGAGTTGAAGACGATATCGTCGTAGCTCCAGAAGATGTCGGCCTGTTCCCTGGGCCAGTAATCCGGATCACTGCGGCCGATCAGGTCCTCGTAGCGCTGCCCGATCAACCGGCAGAAACCCGGGTTGCAAGCGATCCAGCGGTGTTGCCGATCCTTGACGAAGACGGGATCCGGGATGGTGTCGAGCACGAGCTGGAGGAGCTCGAACGTCTTCCAGTCCGCGACGTCGATGCAAGGGAGCGAGAACACCATGCGGTCAAGCCAGTCTCCCCCCGGCCCTACTTCTTTTATCAACCATCGTGGATGAGTCCGCAAGGCCAGAGATGGACGGATTCACAGCCCCCGGAGACAGGCGATGTGGTGGCGCACTGCATGATGTCTTGAACGTAGTGGGACTTTCTGGTGGCAATCACAATTTGCGCGACCCCTTGACGGAGAGACGCGCGCGCGTGCTCCGAGAGGGGCTCACGTGGAGGGCGGCGCGCTGCGGCGGCGCGCCGGGCGCTCCAGCGCCTTCGCCACGCGCGTCACCAGGTCGCGCACGAAGCGGATGGCCTCGTCGTCCTCGACAGCGCTCCGCCAGAGCAGCTCGAGCGGCGCGCCCGGCGGGGAGACCGGCAGCGGCGCGGCGCGGAGGCGCGGGCGCAGCGACGTGATCTCGCGCGCGACGATCCGGGGCACCGTGGCGAGCAGGGCGCTGCCCTCCACGACGGCGCCGACGCTGTGGAAGCTCGGCACCGACACCCGCGCCCGCCGCTGAACGCCGAGGCTGTCCTCCATGACGCCGCGCAGATCGCCGTTGTACGAGACGATGACGTGCTCGTGCGCGAGGTAGCGCGCCAGCGTCAGCGGCTTGCCCACCCGGGCGTGGCGCGGATCGAACAGGCACACGAAGCTCCCCATGAACAGCGCGCGCCGCCGCGCGCCGGCCGGCAGGTCGCCCGCCACGGTCACCGCGAGGTCCACCGCCGAGGAGCCCAGCGCGTCGGCGACGGTGCGGAACTGCACCGGGATCACGACGAGCCGCAGGCGCGGCGCCTCCTCGGCGAGCGCGCGGAGGAGCGACGGGAGGAGCCACGCCTCGGTCGCGTCGGAGAGGCCGAGCCGCACCGTGCGCTCGCTCGTCGCCGCGTCGAAAGCGGCCGGGGAGAGCGCGGCCTCGACGAGCGCCTCGAGGTGCGGCCGCGCCGACGCGAGCAGCCGCTGCCCGCGCGCGGTCAGCGCGAGGCCGCGCCCCGCGCGGACGAAGAGCGGCGCCCCCACCGCCGACGCGAGCCGCCGGAGCGCCGCGCTCACCGCGGGCTGGGTGAGGTAGAGGCGGCGCGCCGCCGCCGTGACGCTGCCCGCCTCGGCCACGATCACGAAGAGCCGGAGGAGGTTGAGGTCGAGGTTCTTATCATAACTTCCATTCATGATTTGCATACATCCTATTCACTCGACTTCAGTGTTGAGCGCCTTAATCTCCGGGGCGCGCGGGGCGAGGGGCTCACAGGGGAAGGAACGTGCAGATGCGAATACTGATCACCGGGGCGACGGGGTATATCGGGTCACGGGTCGCGCGGCGGCTCCACGCGAAGGGGCACGCCGTCATCGCGGCGGTGCGCGACGAGGCGAGCGCGGGGCGCCTGCGCGACATGGACGTGCCGGCGGAGCCGCTCCGCGCGTCGCTCGACGACGTGGACGTCCTCTCCGAGGCGGCGCTGTCGGCGGACCTGCTCGCGCTCGACAACCGGATGTCGAACGAGCGCGCGCGCAATGAGCTTGGCTGGCAGCCCTACCGGACCACGAACACGCTGGAAGACGACATCCCGCTCCTCGCGGCGCGCCTCGCCTGAATCCCGAGAACGCGAGCGCGAGAGCGGAGCGCGGTGCGACACGAGCCCACGTGAGCCCTCGGCGTGCGCGAGCGGCGAGCGGCGAGCGGCGTGCGGCGTGCGGCGACGAGCGTCACGGCGCGGGAAGGACGCGGCGTCTGCAGGTGATTCCGCTCGCGAGGTGACGGCGCGGGGCGGTACGCTGTCGGGTTTCGAGCGCCACCATCGCTCGCCGCAGATCGGTTGGGCGGCGGGTCGCAACCTGCGCTCTCAGGAGGACGCCCTTGCACCAGCAACGCTCTGTCGCCTTCTCACGCTGGATCCCTGTCGCCGCGTCGGCCATCGCCGTCGCGAGCGCGGCGGGCTGCACCGCCGCGGGCGACGCGCCGGCCGGGGCCGCGCTGTCGGTCCGCCACGTGCGCGTCACGCAGGCCGACGTGGGCGCCTTGCCGCCGGGGGAGCGGCTGCGCCTCGACCTCGGCGCGGCCCGGGTCGCCTACCACGTGGCGCTCGACCCGGCGCTCGACGCCGACCGCATCGTGCTCGTCTCGGCGGCGGGCGCGGAGGCGTCGCTCGCGGCCGAGATCGAGGCGATCGAGCGCCGCGCGGCCGAGCCGCTCGCCACGGCCGACGGGCGGCTGCTCCTGACCGGGGACCCCACGGTGTTCGAGGAGCTCGACGCGGCGGAGCTCTCCGCGCTGCGCGCGCAGGGCGAGCTGGTGAAGCCGCTCGCGGCGCCGTCACCGAACGCCAGGCCGCAGTCGACGGACCCGTGCGGTCGGTCGGGCGTGTACCTGGAGAGCGATCTCGCCGGGGGCGCCGCGGCGCTGAGCGTGTGGAGCGCTCACGTGGCGCTGATCTGCGAGCCGATCTGCGCGCCGGGGGCGACGGAGGCCTGCTACGGCGGGCCCGAGGTCACGCGGGCGGTCGGCGCGTGCCAGGCGGGCCAGCGCGCGTGCAACCTGACCGGCACGGCGTGGGGGCCCTGCTTCGGCGAGGTGAGGCCCGAGAGCGAGGCGTGCACCTCGACAACGGACGTCGATTGCAACGGCGCGGTGGGGTGCCTGCCGGGTCACCTCTGGAGCCAGCTCTTCGGTGACGCGGTCGCCCAGTCCGGCAACCGGCTCGTCCACGACGTCGCGACGGACGCCGCGGGCAACCTGCTGCTCACCGGGAGCTTCAGCCAGTCGCTGCCCGTCGGGTCGCAGACGCTTGTGGGCGGGCGCGGGTCGGACGCGTTCGTGATCAAGCTCGACCCGGCCGGCAACGTCCTCTGGGCGCGCAGCTTCGGCAGCGACGGCCCGGACCTCGGCGTCGGCATCGCCGCGGACGCGTCGGGGGACGTGATCGTCACGGGGTCGTTCTGGAACACCGTGGACTTCGGGGCCGGCCCGCTGGTCAGCGCGGGCAAGGCGGACGTGTTCGTGCTGCGGCTCGACGCGAACGGCACGACGCTCTGGAGCCAGCGGTACGGCACCGCGGACGTGCAGCAGCCGGAGGCGATCGCTGTCGGCCCCGGGGGCGAGATCACGGTGGCGGGACGCTACTATGGTCCGCTCGATTTCGGCCTCGGTCCGCTGCCGACCAGCAATATCACCAGGACGTTCGTGCTGCGGCTCGACGCCGGCGGCGTCCCGCTCTGGAGCCGGGGGTTCGACGTGGAGTACGTGATGTGGCCGAAGGATCTCGCGGCGGATCCGTCGGGCGACGTGGTGCTCGCGGGGTGGACGCAGGGCTGGGTCGACCTCGGCGCCGGGCCGGTGAGCGGCGCGGGCGGGGACGATGGGTTCGTTGTCCGGCTGGCGTCGGGCAGCGGCGCGACCGTCTGGGGCCGGGCGATCGGCGGGCCCGAGGACGACCAGGTGACGGGCGCGGCGCTCGACGGGGCGGGCGGCCTTGTCGTGGCGGGGTGGTTCGGCGGGCAGGTGGGCCTCGGCGGGGGCGCGACGCTGACGAGCGCGGGGAGCACGGACGCCCTCGTCGCGAAGCTCGACGCGGGGAGCGGCGGCGTCCTGTGGGGCAAGGCGCTCGGGAACGCGTCGCAGCAGGACGCCAGCGCGCTCGCGCTCGACGCCGCCGGCAACATCGTGCTGCTCGGGCATTACCGGGGCGTGGTGGACCTCGGCGGCGGACTGATGACCTCGTTCTCGGAGTTCGCCATGAGCCGCTTCCTGGCCAGGCTGGACCCGGCGGGCTCGCTCCTGTGGAGCCGGGGGTACCCCTTCCAGACCTACTCGCTCCTGCTCGGCGCCGAGGAGGAGCGGGGCCTCGCCGTGGACGCGGCGGGGAACGTCTTCTTCAGCGGCGTCATGTTCGGCTCCGCCTGGGCGGTGGAGTACGGCGGCGGGCTCCTCACCCCGCTCGGCAACATGGACTTCGTCGTGGCGAAGTACGCGCCGTAGTCTGCTCCTCCTGGCTATCCGCTCATCGCCGCGGAGCGGCCCTGGAGGCCCGCGCCGCCGGCGCATGAGGCCCCGGATCGGCGGGCGTCGGGCCGCGGCCATCGCCGGCGATCTCGCACGACGGGTTTGCTCGATCAATCGGGACCGATTCCCGGCGGTCGCCGGACCTATGCTCGACGGCCCCTCACCATGGGAGTCGACCCGGGGCGGCGCGATGCAAGCACTCGAGTCGCACGAGGGCACGCCAAACGGTCGGGATCGCGCCTTGCTGCGCCAGCGTGGACGAAGACGAGGGCGCGGCGCCGGATCAGCGCCGGCGCAGCCGCCCGGTCGGCCGGCCGAGCGCGTACTTCACGCTGCCAACCGCCACGGCGTGCTGTCGCACCGACGCCGGGGCCGACGCCGGGGCAGCGTCGGCGGCCTGAGCCTGCGATGCGGCCTTATGCATTGCCCGCGCGAGCTCCGCTTCGGCCGATGCGACCCGCTGCTCGATCCGGACGAGGCGCGTCCTCGCCGCCGCGAGCTCGTGCGCGGAGCCCAGAGGCCGCCTTCCCAGCCGCCGCCCGAGCGCCCGGCCGAGGCGGTACATGAACCGGCTGAACGGACGGCGGGCCAGGGGACCGAGATTCTGGTCCGCCTCGATGACGGCCTGCTGCGCGCGGACGCGGCGCAGCCGATCCTCGAGCTCCTGGATGTTGAGCCGCACCACGTCGATCTCGCTGCGGTACCTGGACATGGATCCATCCTGTCGTACAGGCGCGGTGCACGCCAACGCCGTCGGCGGCCGCCGCGAGCTCGGCACCAACCCCGATCCCAGTCAAGCCCGCTGAGCTCGCCCGCATCGCGCCTGCCGGCGCCGCCGCCGGCTCATTCTCGACGAGCTCCCGCACGGCCGTGATGTGGATACGGCCTCTCCGGCGCGCGGATCCCAAGGTCATCTACAACAGCTCGACCGGGCAGCATGTCATGTGGATGCACAAGGAGAACGCCACCGACTACGGCGAGGCCCGCGCGGCCGTGGCCACCTCCAGCACGGTGGACGGCGGCTACTCCTACCGCGGCAGCTTCCGCCCGCTGGGGCACATGTCGCGCGACATCACGCTCTTCAAGGACGACGACGGCGCGGCCTACATGATCTCGGCCGCGCGCGAGAACGCCGATCTCCACATCTACCGTTTGACGCCCGACTACCTGAACGTGAGCAGCCTGGTCAAGATCCTCTGGGCCGGCTCGTGGCGCGAGGCGCCGGCCCTGTTCAAGCGCAACGGCGTGTATTTCCTGCTGACCTCGGGCGCGACGGGCTGGGCGCCCAACCAGCAGAAGTACGCCACCGCAACGAGCATCGGCGGCACCTGGAGCGCGCTGCAGAACGTGGGCGACTCGACGGCGTACAGCTCTCAGACGGCCTTCGTGCTGCCGATCCAGGGATCGTCGGCCACCTCCTACCTGTACATGGGCGACCGCTGGGCCGGGGCCTGGAGCGGGCCGGTCAACGACTCGCAGTACGTCTGGCTGCCGCTCCAGTTCCCCAGCAACACCAGCATGAGCATGAGCTACTCGGACCAGGTGACGATCGACACAGCCACCGGGGTCGTCCAGGGCTCGGGCGCCACGAGCTACACGCTGGCCGCGCGGGCGTGCTCGACGCGATCGCGGCGAGCAACGTCGACCCGACAACGAAGCTCGTCAACCCTCTAAGCCTGGGCTATCCCCGCCCATGTCGGCGCGACATCTCCGGGGCTTCTCCGCTCAGAAGATCGCGCTTTTCCGCATGCCCGCATCGTTCGCGCGCTGCCGCGACGGCGCTCCGCCCGTGCTGCGCGGCGCCTCGG
>NZ_JEMA01001085.1 GCF_001589285.1 Sorangium cellulosum
ATCGAGGTGCGCCCGGCGTGCAGCGCCGCGGTCCGCCACCCCTCGAGCTCGCGCACGCCCGCGGGCGTCTCCAGGTCGACCACGGGCTCGGCGCCCGCGAGGCCCAGCCGGCCTGTGCACGCCGCGATCGCCGAGAGCTCCGGCGCGTCGAGCGGGCTCGCGCGGAGCGCCTGCACGCGCTCGATCGCGCGGGCGACCTCCGGGCTGCCGGCGACGATGGGCTGCGCGAACGCCGCCGAGAGCGCGCGCAGGAACGGCGCGACGCGCGCCGCGTCCTTGACGAGCAGGCGCACGCGGAACGCGCTGCGGTCGATGCGCGCGTCCACGTCGAAGCCGGCGGCGAGAAGCCGCGCCTCGACCACGGTGGCGAGCGCCGTCGTGGCGACGGAGCCGAGATCGGTCGCGACCGACGCGACGAGCGCGGGCGCGGGGTCGCCGTCGCGCGAGACGAGCGTGAGCCGCGGCTGGGCGTCGAGGTGGCGCACCTCGATGCGCCCGACGCTGCCGTCGGGCGTCGAGACGAGGGCGCGCCCCGGCGACGGCGGGGCGCCGCGCGTCGCGCCGGCGCAGGCCGCGAGCAGGACGAGCGGGAGCGGGAGCGCGGGCCTCAGGGAGCGCATGCGTCGTCGACCGGGAGCGGCGCGCCTTCGGCCTGGAAGTCGGCCGGGCATCGCGGGGCGATCTTGAAGCCGTAGAAATAGGTGAGCACGCCGGTGACGGAGCGGAACGTGGCGCCGGCCGCGAGGGGCGGCCCCTCGGCCTCGAGGTCGTAGAGCTCGTTCGACAGGCTCGGGACGTCGGCGGCGGGCACGCCGGCGCCGACGTTGATCGACGCGGTGTAGCGGCCGCCGCTGCTCGAGGGGTCGCGGGCGATCTTGATGCCCTCGACCCGCACGAGCATGCCGATGTACCTGCGGGCGGACGCGTAGCGCTTCAGGTCGTCGAGCGGCACGCGGATCGGCCTCGGGGGGCGGTCCTCGAAGCGGAAGCTCATGGTGCCGCCGATCTCGGGCAGGGTGCGGCAGTCGCCGAACCGGCCGGACGAGGGGCCGAGGAACTCGGTGAGCATGCCGCTCAGGTCGACAACGTCGCCGGGGACGAGCCGCAGGTCCGGCGGGCTGAACGCGGGCTGGAAGACCGTGATGCCGGAGTAGGCGACCGGCTCGTCGGCGAGGTCCTGCACGTAGTAGTTGCCGTGCGCGCCCTCGCCTGTCTCGTCGAAGCGGTCGATGGCGACGAGGGTGGCGCCCGTGACGTGGGCGCGGCGATCGGGCGGCACGGCGCAGCGGTCGCTGTCCTCGTCGTCCGGGTCGAGCCACCCGGCCTCGCCCACGAGCTCCGCGATGCGCGCGCCGCCGCCGCGCTCGTCGGCGAGGGGGATCCAGGGGGCGTCCCCGTTGCCGCCGCCGCACGCGGCGAGCAGCGGGGCGGCGGTCATGACGACCGCGGCCGGGAGGGCGGAGGAGGTGCGAAGCGAACGGGCCATCCTCTCCGGCTCATACCACAGGGCGGACGGACGCCGAGTCCTCTTCGGGCCCTTCGACGCGGGGCGCCTCACGCCGCGAGGCGCGCGTCCGACAGCATCGCCTCGAGGCGGCTCTGGATCTTGTGCCGCTTCGTGTAGACGGTCTTCACGCTGATCCGCATCCGCTCCGCGATCTGCTCCGGGGGCAGGCCCTCGCCGAAGTAGAGCGCGACGAACTCGCGGTCCTTGTCGGAGAAGTCGTGGAGCACCTGCCCCACGAGCGCGGCGCGCTCGCGGCGCTCGGCGTGGTCCTGCGGCGACGGGCGCTCGCACGGGAGCTCGACCGCCGCGTCGTCGAGCGGGGCGCAGCGCGGCGCGCGCCGGGCCCCGCGCAGGTGGTCGTAGGCGCAGTGGACGGCGAGCGTGCCGATCCAGGAGCTCAGCCGCGCGCCGCGGCCTTCGTCGAAGGTCCTCAGCTTGCGCATGTCGTTCGAGAGGAGCTGCATGAGCAGCGTCGCGTGGATGTCGCGGATGTCGTCCTGCGCCACCACGGCGGAGAAGCGGGCGATCACGCCGGCGATACACCGGTGGACGAGCCGATCGTACCGGGCGTGGAAGGCGCGCCAGGCGCGCTCGTTCCCCGCGATCATCTCCTTCACCAGCGCCCCTTCGGCGACATCGCCGAGGTCTTCCGATCGTTCCTTGCCGCAGAGAAGCACGTCGTTGGACATTCCGGGGACGAGTGCACCCAGCGTGCCAGCGCCGCCAGCGCGGGAGAGAACGGCGGCTCTGCGGCGGTGTGCCGCCGTGGGCCGGTCACCGTACCTCGAGCGCTGTTAACGAGGGTTCACTGCGCTCCGAGCACCGGGCGTGAGGCGCGGAGCGCGGATCGCCGACCGCCGCGCCGCCTGTCCGGGGGGCCTCGCGGGGCGGCGGCGGTCACAGGTAGCGCTCCACGGAGAGGCCGCGGCCGAGCGCCACGTCCTTCAGCACGTGCGCCATGAGCAGGCCCTCGCGCCACCGGGGCGCCAGCCGGCTCGCCGTCTGTCGGCGCAGGGAGCGGTCGAGCGGCAGCCACTCGTACTCCACCAGGTTGAAGAGGTAGTTGAGGATCTGGACGTACCGCTTCGTCTTCTTGCTCACCCGGTAGCGCACGCGCTTGCTGATGGGCAGGTGGCAGAACAGGTCGAGCGCCATGCACTGGCGCAGGATGAACGCCGAGGTGTGGATCTCCAGAGGCCCCTCGGGCGTCTCCCGCGGCTCGCGCAGCTGCTCGACCGTGCCTCGCTCCAGGTCGACCTCGAAGACGTACCGCTCCGCGCCCTTCAGGATGTACGTGATCGGCAGGCCGCGGAACAGGCGGCGGGCGAGGGCGGGGATCACGGACGAGAAGCGGGAGAAGTACTTCTCGACCTCCTCCTTCGAGATGCGCGTGCGCGCCTCGAGCGCGTAGAACTTCTCCAGCTTGTGCTTCTTCTCGTCGCGGTAGCCCTCGAGCATGGCCTCTCGATCGTCGAAGTAGCGCGCCGTCTCCGCCGAGACCGAGAACCCTGCGTCCGTCGACCACGAGTCGCCCGGCAACATCACCTTGAGCGCCGGGGACGTGATCCCGTGCTTGCGGAAGTGGTCCTCCACCATCCTGGGCGTCTGGATCGTGCCGTTGAGCGCGAAGACCTCCTCGTGGAGGTAGCAATGGTTGCTGGCGAACGGGACGGCGTAGCGCGCGCCGGTGCGCTTGACGAACCTCGCGAACCCGGAGATGTAGCCCTCGATGTCGTCGACGGGCGCGCCGGGGGCGTCGACCACCTCGTAGCAGAGGCGGCCGTTCGCCGAGCTGTGGCTGCGGAAGACGAAATCGACGCGGGGGTGGCGCGCGAGGATCTGCCTCAGCGGCGCGCCCATGAGCTTGGCGTCGTTGGCGTTGAAGAGCGTGACCCCCTCCGCCTCCACGACGAGCGCGCTGTCGAGGAAGGGCCCGAAATGATAGCTCGTCGCGGCGAAGCCGCGGCCGAGGCGGAACGTCTCTCCGTGGCCCAGCTCGATGAGGTTCTTGAACCCCATGTCGAGGAGATCGCGCTTCATCCGGCCGTAGACGCCGCGCGGGATGATCACCGGCGTCCCCTTGCCGAGCTTGCGCAGCGACGGCCCCTGGAAGTGATCCCAGTGGATGTGGGTCAGGTAGATGAAATCGGGGCGGAGCGCGTCGACGAGAGCCTCCTTGGGAGGAGGGTAGTTCCACCACGAGCGCCAGTACGTGCTTCCGACGAGCCATGGATCGGTGATGAGCGAGACGCCGGCGGCCCGGACGTGGAGCGCGGCGTGCGAGAGTATCTCGAAGTGCATGTCGACCTCCGTTGCTCGCGGTCGCCGGGATATTCAATCTGATACCCCTGTCGAGAGCATGGTTTCTTTCGCAGGGGACGCCGGCGCGTGCCGCCGGCGAGACGATCTGTCGTGTCCGTCGAGGTGCCGGCTGGCGTGACATCGACGGAGGCGTGAGCGTGAATTTCAGAGAGCGTGTCGGCGTCTGTTGCTCGGCGCCGGCGCGGGGTCACAAGGCTTCTTCGCGGACACGAGATGACAGCCGCCCTGCTGTCCGGGCGTGGTGCGTCGCTCCCATCCTCGCTGGGAGGATGGGAGCTTCGCCGCGAACATCAGTGCATGCTGCCGACAACCCAGGGGCCGTGCTCGACCGGGACCCCGCCGCGCGGGCGCCTGGCGCCGCTGGCGGGCGGATCTCGCAGAACCTGTGCGGCTCTGTTGCGCGGCGCCCGTCCGGCATTCACGCCTCGCGACGACGATCCTGGACCGCGTGCTCGGGATGGGCCCGGCTGCCCCGGCGACGCTCCGCGGGCGCGCGGCACGGCGGGAGGGAGGTGCGCCGCCGCGCGCGTCGCCGCCGGGAGGTGACCCCCGCTACCCAGGTGAAAAGATCCAACCACGCTCCCTGGCGCGGCGTCGCTCCGGCGGCGCCGCGCGCATCGGCTCTGCGCGCGGCCCTGTTTCGGGCTATGGACGGATCGTGCTTTCCGGTCGCGCCCTCGCCCTCGCGGTCCTCGCGTGGTCGTTCCTCAAGGTCACGGTGCGCCGTCTCTTCGACGGCCCGAGCGGCCTTGCGCTCTTCCACGAGAACTACGACGCCGATCGCCTGCCGCCCCTCTCGCCCGCCGAGCGCGCGGCCCTGCCCGGCTTCTCCCGCTGCATCGCGTGCGGGCGCTGCGACCTCGGGGAGGCCGAGCGCATCGCCGCGTCCGGCGGGGCCTACCCCGGCCTCATGACCGTGGTGCTCGCGTCCTCGCGGAGCATGCCGGACTTCGACGCCGCGGCGCTCGCGCTCGCGCACGTGCCGGAAGCTGTGCTCGCGGAGAAGGAGCGGATCTGCCCGACCGGCGTGCCGTTCCGCGAGCTCGCCAGGTTCGTGCGGTCCAAGGCCAGCGCCCAGGCGGCCCTGTCCGCGGACGGCGAGGGGCTCGAGCCCGCCGCCCTGGCCCTCGTCGCCGCGGTCACCCCGCCCGCGGCCGACCTCGACCCCTCGTCGGCCGACCGCGCCGCGCCCGAGGCGACGTGATGACGCCGCAGGGGCGCCTCGTCGCGGGGAGGGCGCTCGCCTTCCTCTTCCTCTTCTGCACCCCCGCCTGCTCCGCCCACCAGCCTGTCGCGCCCCGGACGAGCGGCGACGCGCCGATCGCGCGCACCGTCGCCCCGAGCACCGCGCCGGTGCCCCCGCGGGGCCGCGACGACGACGACGAGGACGACGGCCGCGTCTCCACGCCGATGGCGCCCGCGAGCGCGCGCGACGCGAAGAAGGGGGTCCCGATCCAGCGCGGGCGCGCCACCTACTACGCCGACAAGTTCAACGGCCGCGCCACAGCGAGCGGCGAGCGCTACAACCCCCGCGCGCTCACGGCCGCGCACAGGACGCTCCCGTTCGGCGCGCTGGTCGACGTGATCCGCCGCGACGGCCGCCGCGTCCGCGTGCGGATCAACGACCGCGGCCCGTTCAAGCGCGGCAGGATCATCGATCTGTCGCGCCGCGCCGCCGAGCGGATCGGGCTGATCAAGGACGGCGTGACCGACGTGACGCTCGAGCTCATCTGGAAGCCGTCCCGACGGCGGCCGCGCTGACGCGCGCCGGCGGCGGCCGCGCGGCGAGGCCGGACGTCCTCGCGCGCGGACCCGCCGCCGCGGCGGGGCGGGCCGCTACTGGACGAGGCTGAGCCGCGGGGCCGCGGCGAAGGCGGCGAGGTGGCCGCTCTCCTCGGCGACGTAGACGTCGCACCGCTCGTCGACGCGCAGGAGATCCGGGATGAGATCGGTCGGCACCTTGCCGAGCAGCGCGCCGTCGCGCGGCCGGACCACGTGCACCTCGTTCTGCGGCACGAACAGCGCGCCCGAGCGGAGCACCGGCTCGAGGCGCCGCGGCCTGTCGCCCTCGACGCCGCCCGCGATGACGTGCCGGTACCGGACCGCGCCGTCGTGCGCGCCGACCCCGACGATCTCGCCCGCCTCGCTGTTCACCACGACCACGTCGTCGACCATCAGGCACGAGGCGGTCGCCGCGCACGCGGTCAGGTCGAAGCGCGTCGCCCCGGTGCGGCGGTCGAGCCCCACGAGCCCCGTGCCGCGCCGCCCGTGGGTCACCACGCACACCGTCTCGGGCCCGAGCAGCGGGGCGCCGACAGGCGCGACGTGCTTCGGCAGATCGACAGTCCACCGCGCCTCGCCGGACCACGGGTCGAGGTGGTGCAGCCGCGCCCCGCCGCGGCCGACGAAGGCGCCGTCGCCCGCGACGGCGAAGAGCGCGTCGTGATCGACCGCCACCGGCGACGCGAACGGGAGCCGGTCGCAGAAGCGCCAGACGACCTCGCCGCTCAGCACGTCGAGCGCCGCGAGCGCCGGCTCGCCGCTGCCGACAACGACGAGCTTGCCCGCGCGGCGCAGCCGGAAGTTCTCGCCGCGGCGCGCGGCGTAGCGCCAGCGCACCTCGCCGGAGTAGAGGTCCACCGCGGCGAGGTGGCGCGTCCCCTCGCTCACGATGAGCATCCGGGGCAGCCCGGGCGCGCTCACCACCGCGCCCGAGGCGTTCGCGCCGACGCGCGGCGAGAGCCGCGTCGACCAGGCGACCTCGCCGCTCGCGAGCTCGTGGAGCTGCAGCGTGCCGTCGGGCAGCAGCCTGCCGAGGCCGACGGGCGTCATCACCGAGACCGCGCGCGGCGCCGGCTTGCGCCACAGGCACTCGCCGGTGCGCCTGTCGATGCAGGTGAGCTCGCGCGTCGAGCCCACCACGAGCACGTCGCCGCAGAGGAAGGTGGCGCGCAGGTCGAGCGACGGGATCGCCGCGATCCACCGGGCGGTGAAGCGCAGGCGCGTCCGCCCGAAGGTGTCCTCGGCCGGGGCCTGCGGGCGCGCCGCCGCCGCCGCGAAGGCGCGGTACGTCTCCGGGGCGACGTTGATCTTCGCGTCGTTGCGCGTCAGCTCGCGGAGCCGCTCGGCGAGCTCGCGCACGCGCGCCCGGAACTCGAACAGGCGCAGGTTCGACGCCTGCCCGCGGTCGCGGCGCACGAGGCTGCGCGCGAGCGCCCGCCCGAACGCGACGACGCCCTGGGCGAGCGCCGCGACGTCGACGGCCGGGAAGGTCCAGGTCTGCGCCCGGTCCTCGGCGGCCGCGAAGGCCGAGCCGCGGCCCGGGCCGAGCGCGCGGGGGTCGGCGGACCCGGGGCGGCCGGCGCGGGGCACGCCGAGCGTGAGCGACAGCGCGCCCTCGCTGTGCAGGCGCACGCCGAGGATGGCGCCGCCGACGGTGAGCCGCCGGTGGTACGGCTGCCGCCGCGCCCACGCGTCGAGCGACTCGAGCGAGAGCGACGCGAGCTGCTCGGCGAAGGGGAAGATGAAGACGTCGGGCAGCTCGCGCGCCTCCTCGCCCACGAGCACGCGGACCTTGCCCCGGAAGAGGAGCGAGAAGAGGTCGGCGCGGAGCACGGCCGGCTGCGCCGCGGCCGCGCCCTGGGACGTGCGCAGGAGCGCCTCGGCCGCGATCACGATCGGGATCTCGCCGGTCGGCTCGACGCCCACGATCGCGGGCTCTCCGCCCGGATCGTCGGACGAGAACGGGAGGGCGGCGGCGAGGGCCCTGCGCGCGGTGGGGAGCCGGAGCTCGCCGAGCCCGCCGTGCTCCGCGTCGTTGTCGGCGAGGGCGGCGTCGCGGCGCAGGGCCGCGCTCCTCGGCGGGGCGAGCCGGTCCATGGCCGCGAGCAGGCGCGCGCAGAGGGCGTCGCCATCGAAGCGCCGCTCGTGCAGGGCGATCTCGGGCACGTCGCCGCCGTGGAAGACGGTGACGAGGAGATCGCGGCCGACGCGCTCCAGCCCGAGCTCCCAGGGGTCGGGCTCGAGGCACAGGCGCACGACGGCGCGCGCGCGGCGTCCGGCGGCGAGCTCCGCGGCGGCCTCGGCGAGGTCGCAGAGGAGCGGCAGCGCCTCGGTCTCGGCGCGTAGCGGCAGCGCCGCTTCATCGAGAGGAGGAGGCGTGTTGCGCGCCCCCTCCAGGACGAAGTCGAGCAGCTCGTGCAGCGACGTGCGCTCGGGCTCCGGTGAGCATCGGGTGGTGTCGGCGACAAGAGACAGTCCGGGCATCCGTTGTGGGATGCTAGGCAGGGCGGAGCCGGGTCCTAAGTTTTGTGCGCGGATAGCCGCGGAGTGGACAAGCCCGTGGCACCTGACTAGACAGCGCCGCCGCCGGGGCCCGCCGCCGGCGCGCCCGTTCGAGGAGCGCTGCGGCGGGAGGGCGGCTCGAGTACGCTGGCGCGCGCCGCGCGGATTGGTTGGCAATCCAACCGGACGTGCAACACTCCGCACCCCCCGAGCGCCATGTCTCCCGCAAGACCGCCCCATTTCTCGATGCTCCGGTCGTTCGCGCTGGCCGATTTCGTCACGCTGGCGAACGCGGCGAGCGGCACGCTCAGCATCCTGCTCTGCCTGAACTACGTGGCCGAGCGCGAGCGCATCTACATCTGGGTGGCGTTCGGGCTCCTGCCGCTCGCGCTCGCGTGCGACGTCCTCGACGGCACGATCGCGCGCTGGCGTCGCAAGCACTCGCCGCTCGGGGCCGATCTCGACTCGCTCGCCGATGTTGTCTCGTTCGGCGTGGCGCCGGCGGTGCTCGGCTACGCGCTCGGCCTGCGCGGGCCGTGGGACGCCGCCGCGCTCGTCTACTTCGTCGCGTGCGGGATCAGCCGGCTGGCGCGGTACAACGTGACGGCGGCCGAGCTGTCGGACGAGCGCGGGAAGGTGCGTTATTACGAGGGCACGCCGATCCCCACGAGCCTGCTCATCGTGCTGCTCTTCGGGGTGCTCTTCGCCATGGATCGCGTGCACGAGCAGCTCTGGCTCGGATCCATCGCGCTCGGTCCGTGGGCGTTCCACCCGCTCAGCCTGGTCTACGTCGTGAGCGGCAGCGCGATGGTCAGCGGCACGCTGCGGATCCCGAAGCCGTAGCGGGGAGGGGGCGGCGCAGCGCCGCTCGGATCGGATCTCCGGCCCTGCTCCTCCCACCGCCTTGCCCCGCCGCACGCCCCCGGGCAGGCTCCTGTCGCGAGGTCCTTGAGCCCCTCGACGCCATCGAGCTCGACCTCTCCCTGCTGTGCGCGACGTAGCGGGCGGCGCGCAGCCTGTCGCTATCCCTGATCGCCCTTCGAACCCCTCGATCCTGGCCGCTGCGCGCCGTGGCGAGGCAGCGCCGCCCGCGCGCCGCTCACGGTCGCTCTCGATCGCGGGCAGCCGCCGGCGATAGACTGTCGCGATGCGGCCCTGCAGGAGCTGTGGCGCCTCGCTGGAGGCAAGTGGTCATGGGGGGGTCGCATGTCCGCGCTGCGGCGCCGAGAACCCCCCCGTCCGCGGCGCGGTCGCGCCGCCCCCAGCGCCGCTGACCGCGCCTGCGCCCGCCCCGGGCCCGCCGAGGGCGGTGAAGGCGCTCCTCGCCGCGGCCATGGCGGTGGTGGGTGTCGGCTTCGCGGTGATGTTCTTCGCGCGCGTCGAGCAGCCGCAGGAGCCGGCGCCGCGCGCGCGCCAGCTCTCGACGCAGCTCGACGCGCTCTGCTTCGTGGACGCGAACGGCGACGACGCGCCCGACCCGGTGCTGTGGCAGGACGGCAAGACGCGCGGGCGGGTCGTGGCCATCGACGGACGGAGCGGGCAGGGGCTCTGGTCGTCGCAGGAGTTCGAGCGGCCGGACGCGCTCGCCTGCCCGAACGGCAGCACGGTGCTCGCGGGCGGCGGGGAGGAGCCCAAGCTGCGCGCGCTCGACGCCCGCACGGGCCAGGAGCGCTGGGCGGCGAGCCTGCCCGCTGTCCCCGACGAGGTCGCCGGCGGCGAGGGCTGCGCGACCGTTGTGATGAAGGACGGCGCGGCGATGGGGATCGCGCTCTCCGGCGGCGAGGCGACCGACTGCCCGACCGCGCCGGCGCCCGCGGCGATCACCGGGCACTTCTGGGAGCGCAAGAAGAACCCCCGCGTGGTCCAGGTCGGCGACGTGGAGGTCGCGCTCACCGTGCCCGCCGAGGGGCCGCCGCGCCTCACCGCCGAGGGGCGGCGCGGCGGCGCGTCGATCTGGAAGAAGGATCTCCCGGCGCGCGCGCCGATCTCCGGCGGGCGGCCGGACCTGTTCCTTGTCGCGAGCGGCGGCGCCGCCGTGGTGCTCGGCGTCGACGTCGTGGGCGGCACGGAGCCGCGGATCATCGCCCTCGACCCCGCGTCCGGGGCGAGCCGGTACGAGGTCCCGGCGAGCTACCTCGGCGAGCGGCTCCTCGTGGCGAAGGCCTCGGGCCCCTACGTGTACATCGTGAGCGGCGCGGCCGTGAGCGGCGCCGCGCTGCGCGCGATCGATCCGTCGACCGGAGGCACCGTGTGGCGCGCGACCCCGCCGGCCCCGTGATCCGGCCATGCGGGCGCGCTCGGCGGAGGCGAGCCGACCCGGCGGCCGCCCTCAGCAGAGACAGCCGACGAACGTGCCCGAGAACAGCGGCCGCTCCATGACCGCGGCGCCGCACGTCGGGCAGGTGTCGCCCAGCTTGAGCTCGCGGGGCGGAGGCGCCTGCTTGGCCGGCCTCGCCACCAGCGCGCCCGCCGACGCGGTGGTCGCGGTGAGCGGCTGGAACTCCACGATCGACACCCGCGAGAACCCCTGCCTCGGGGTGGCGCTGCGCTGCGGTGAGGCCAGGAGATCCTGCTTGGTGCGGACAGGCAGGATCGGCCTCGACATGTTGATGTACGCGAGCTCGGACGTGTAGAGCGCCGGATCGAGCATGCGCGGGTCCTCGGGCTGGACGATGCCGTGCTGGAAAGCCTCGATCAGCATGTCGACGTCCGTGCGCGCGTTGCGGTTGCGCGCGGCGTCGACGAGGAAGAGGCCGTTGCCGTAATAGGCGGCGTTGAGCCAGAAGCCGGTGCCCGCCGTGTGGTAGCCGCCTGTCGCCCACTTGTAGCCGCGCAGCGAGCGGACGTGCGTGGTCAGCGCGTTCGCGAGCGCGTAGGACGTCATGCCGAGCGGCAGGAGGCTCACGAGCGCTGCCGGATGGAAGTTCAGGCAATCGCTGCAGCAGACAGGCACAGTCGGCACGAGCGCCTGCGCCGGATCGATGCAGACCTGGACTTCCGATTCGCTGCGATAGCAGCCGGTAAAACAGGAGTGCCGCTCGACGGCGGCCAGGAGCGCGGCGGGAAGTGCCATGCCAGCAACTATACCGTCCACGAGGGCGCATGGCTGCCGCCGCGAGCCCCTGCAGCGACGCCGTCGCCGCTCGCTGTCCACGACGCGAGGTGACGACGCCGGACGCCCGGCCCAGGCGTTCACGACGTCCGCGACCGCTGCGGCCTCCACACGCGTCCACGTCGATGCGCCGCCACACCTCGATGCGCCATGACGCGGCCCCACGCGCTTTCATGCGCCTCGATGTACGGTTGCGGGCAGGCGAGCGCGATTGCGTCCCTCGTGCGCCTGCCACAGGATCGCTGCACGTGGCGAAGGCCGTACAACACGAACGCATGTTCCCCGGGCGATGCGTCCTTGATGAAGCGCGACCGGAGGAGCGCGAGACGCCGTCGGGGGCGGGCGCCGGCTCCTCCTGCCGGTCCGAGCGCCGCGCGGACGCACGGGCGGCGTGACGGGGCCGAGGCGCGCGCTGCTTGTCGCGCTCGCCGGCGCGCTCTCGGCGCTGCTGCCGGCGCTCGCGCTCTCCGGGTTCACGGTCGACGACGCCCTGATCACGGCGCGCTACGCGCACCACCTCGCGCGCGGGCTGGGCTACCGCTTCAACGCGGCGGGGCCGGTGACCGACGGCGTGACGCCGCTCGGGTGGGCGTTCGTGCTGGCGCCGTTCGCGGCCGGAGGCCCGCTCGCCGCGCTCGCGGCCGCCAAGGCGATCGGCGTCGTCGCGTGGACGCTCGCCGCCGGGGTGCTGGCGCTCGCGGTCGACCGGGTCTCCGCCCGACCTGCGCGGTTCGCGGCGCTCCTGCTCGTGCCGGCGTCGGCCCCGCTCGGCGCCTGGAGCGCGGCGGGCATGGAGACAGGGGTCGTCGCGGCGCTCGGCGCGCTCGCCGTCGCGCTGCCGGCGCTCGGCAACACCCTCGCCGGCGCCGCCTGCGCCGGGGTCGCGGCGGCGCTCCGGCCGGAGCTCCTGCCGTTCGCGCTCGTGGTGGCGCTCGCGGCCTCGGCGACTGCGCGAGGCGGTGGCCNCGCGCTCGTGGTGGCGCTCGCGGCCTCGGCGACTGCGCGAGGCGGTGGCC
>NZ_JEMA01001086.1 GCF_001589285.1 Sorangium cellulosum
ACATGCCGCGGTCGAGCAGCGCGAAGCCCGCCGCGGCGAGGCCGACCGGGCCCGCCAGCGCGAGCGCGTCGCCGGGCCGCGCGCCGTCGCGCCGGAGAGGCGTGGCCGCGACGCCGAGCGCCGTCGTCGTGATCGAGATCTCGCCGCCCCGGGAGAGGTTCCCCCCGATGATCGCCGTGCCGATCTCGTCGCACGCGGCGCGCTGGCCGCGGGCGAGGGCGCCGAGCTCGTCGTCGCTCACGTCGAGGGGCAGCACCAGCGCGGCGAGCAGGCCGACCGGGCGCGCCCCCATCGCCGCGAGATCGCTCGCCGCGGCCATCGTCGCCCGGTAGCCGAGATCCTCGAAGCTCATCAGATCGCGCCGGAAATGAACGCCCTCGACCGCGCTGTCCACCGTCCAGACGAGCGGCTCCGCGGCGCCGGCCAGCGCCCCGCCCGGCGGCGCCGCGGGCGCGAGGATCGCGGCGTCGTCGCCGATGCCGCAGAGCACGTGCTCGCCGGCCGCGGCCCCGAGCACGGCGCGCAGCATCTCGATGCGCTTCCACTCGGAGCGCGCGGTCATTGGAAGATGGGGGGCACGACGCTGTTCGCCGGCGAGCCCGCGACCGTGGGCAGCTTGACCACGAACACGGTGCCGCGCGGCTCGTTCGGCTCGATGCGCACCGTGCCGCTGTGCGCTTCGACCAGGCGCTTGACGATCGAGAGACCGAGGCCCGTGCCGCCGTGCTCCCGCGTCGAGCTCTGATCGATCTGGTAGAACGGGTCGAACACCTTCAAACGCTCGGCGGGAGGGATGCCGACGCCCGTGTCCACGACGCGGATCTCGACCGCCTGCTGGAGCGGCGCGACGAGCACCAGCCCGGGCAGGTCGTCCGTGTCGTCGCTCACGGCGCGCGCGACGAGCATCACCTCGCCGCCCGGCTCGGTGAACTTCACCGCGTTCTCGACGAGGTTGATGAACACCTGCCGCAGCCGGTCGCCGTCCCCGAGCACCGGCGGGAGATCGGTCTCGGCCTGGATCCGGAGCTCGACCCCCTTCTTCGCGGCCGCCGGCGCGATGGTCGACGCCGCCTCGAACAGCACCGGGCCGACCGCCACCTCACTGCGGTGCACGATGAGCGTGCCGCTCTCGAGCTTCGACAGATCCAGGAGGCTCATGATGAGCCCGAGGAGCTGCTCGCTCTTCGACCGGATCGTCTCGATGAACTCGCGCTGCTCGCCGGTCAGCGGCCCGCCGATGCCCTCGGCGAGCATCTCGCTGTATCCCATGATCGACGTGAGCGGCGTCCGGAGCTCGTGCGACACGGTGGCCAGGAAGTTCGACTTGAGCCGGTCGAGCTCCTTCAGCCGCTCGTACGCCTGCTGCAGCTCGGCGTTCTTCTGCGAGAGCTCGCGGAAGCTCTCGCGGATCGACGCCACGTGCATCGTCGACGTGAGCAGCGACTTGTGTCCGCTGAACAGGATCAGGTCGAGGACGGCGCGGAGGTGGTCCGCGATCTCGCCGAGCCGCTCTGGCCGGAGCCGCGCCACGCGCGGGAGCGCCTCCGCCGCGCGGGGAGCGTCGGCCTGCGCCGCCGCCTCGGTCTGCGCCGCGGCCGCGGCGTCCTCCGGCAGGTACGGCCCGAGGACCGAGCGGCCGATGGTGCGGCCGTCGTACTCGATCGGGAACACCTGGTAGAGCGCGCCGGTGAAGGGCGCCTCCGCGAGCTCGCCGCCGGACTCCGCGAGCGTCGCGCCGCTCGTCGACTGGATCCGGATCGGCAGCCCGAACAGCTTGTGGAACGACGCCGTCATCTCCCCGAGGGCCTGGCGGTCCACGAGATCCTCGAGCGACAGCGGGCCGATGCCGACCAGATCGACCACCGGCGCGGCAGCGGGCGGCGGCAGCGTCGACGGCTCCGGGTCGCTCGGCGCCCCGTCGCGCTTCGAGGAGCTGGGCGCGTCCGCGACGCGGGCCGACGGGATCGGCGCGGAGCTCGGCATGTTGAGGAGATCCTCGTCGTCGAGGCCGAAGTCCGCCGTCGTCCCCTTGTGGGCGTCGGGCTTCATGGGCTGCCGCCCATTCGCCTCGCCAGGAGGTCGTTCACCGAGCCCGTCACCCCGAGCTGGCGCGCCGCGCTGTTCAGGAGCTCCTCGCCGCTGATCGACAGGCGCTTCGAGAGCTGGTGCGTCTGATCCAGCGTCTCCCAGGTGAGGTGGAGCAGCCCCATGAACGTCTCCACCGTGCCCACGCCGCGGGTCGCGATCGCCCGGTACACCGGCTCCTTGCCGCGCGTGGCGAGCCGCGCGAGCTCCTCGTCGCTCCGGATGTCGGGGAGGTCGCGCTTGTTGAACTGGATGACGAGCGGCATCCGCGCGAGGTCGAGGCCGTTCTCCCGCAGGTTCTGGCGCAGGTCGAAGAACGCCTCGGCGTTGCGCTGCGTCTCGGAGATCTGCGAGTCCGCGATCAGCGCGACCCCGTCCGCGCCCTGGAGCACGAGCCGCCGCGTGGCCGCGTGCATCGGCTGCCCCGGAACGGTGAACAGCTTGATGCGGAGCGAGACGTCGCCGTCCTTCGCGCGGAAGGTGAGCGGCAGGAGATCGAAGAACAGCGTGCGATCGTCCTGCGTCTCGAGGGTCATCAGCCGTCCACGAGCGTCCGACCCGGCGAGGCCGTGCAGCGAGACGAGGTTCGTCGTCTTGCCGCTGAGCGCGGGGCCGTAATAGACGAGCTTGATCGTCACTTCACGGGCTGCGAAATCGAGCTGCACGGCCGCATTCTCGCATGAGCGCCGGACGATTGGATACGGCCACGGCGGCGCGGACGAGGAGCCCGGCTCGGGCGCCGGCTCCTCCCCTGTGTCAGGAGGCCCGCGCGGCGCTCAGGCCGAGCCGCCGGGCGCGTTGGGCACGCTGGAGAGGGGCGGCGGGATCGGCTTGCTCTCGCCGTTCTCGACAGTCCAGAGCGCGCTCCGGAGCCCCTCCAGGCGCGCCGTCAGCCCCTGGAGCGACTCGGCGTGCGCGTCGCACGCCTTGAGCTGGGTCTCGCTGCTCGGCTCGACGCGCTCCCGCTCCTCGCGGGCCGCCTTGAGCACCTCGATGACCTCCCGGTGCAGCTCCTGGCCGGCCGTGACCACCCACGCGTCGAGCCGGCTCGCGAACTCCTGGATCATCTCGTCGAGCTTCGGCCCGATCCGGACGGCCGCCTCGCGCAGCGCGACGGGCGCCATCTCCTTCGCCTTCTTGCGCGTCTCGGCCTCGACCTTGTCCTTCACGTAGACGGCCAGGACCGGGGCGGCGAGCGCCAGGATCCCGCCGAGCAGGGCGTTCGTGAACATCACGCCGAGCCCGATCGTGAAGAGCGCGAAGACACCGACATCGTAGCCGAAGGTGTCGACCTCGACGTTCGGCGGCTTCACGTCGCCCCCGAGCGCCTCGCTGACCCGCTTGGCCACGTCGTGCGCGTCCTCCCGGACGAGCGCGATCGTCTTCTCGGCGAGCGTCTCGAGCGCCGTGGCGATCTCCTTCGTCTCGGCCTGCGCCCACTCGGCGAAAGTGCGCTCCAGGAAGGCGCCGAGGTAGACCTTGATCTCGTCGGTGTTGGCCTCGTCGATGATCGCCGGGAGCTGCCGGAGCACGTCGTCGACGAAGCGATCCAGGTCGCGGCGCACCCACGCCCGGATGGCGCTCACCTCCTCGCGGATGCCGGCGCGCCGCTCCTCGATCGTGCGCGACTGGCCGGCGAGATCCTTCTCGATCATCTCGATGCGGCGGCTGAGCTCGTCGCGCGACATCGCGGTCGCGCGACGCCGCGCGTCGACGCCCTTGACGAGCAGGCGCGCGGCCTCGAGGCCCTCGCCGAGCGCGTTGTCGAGGAGGATGCGGCCGCGCTCCTCGGCGAGGAACCGGGTCAGGTGATCGAGCAGCTCCGGCATGCCGCTGCCGGGCCGATCGCCCTCCAGCGCCCGCTCGCTCGAGATCGGGAAGACCACCGGGGACTTCACGAGCTTGCCGAGCTCGCTCCGGATGTAGGCGAGCGCCTCGACCTCCTCGTCCTGGCTCCAGATGTCGCGCTTCGTGACGACGAAGAGGATCTTGTCGCGCGACTGCCCGAGCAGCTTGTCCTGGAGGAAGACCCGCTCGCTCTCCTTGAGCGGCTGGCCGGCGTCGATGAGGAACAGCACGGCGTCCGACCGCGGGATGTAGCTGTAGGTGATGTCCGCGCGCTGGAGCGAGAGGTCGTTCACCCCGGGGGTGTCGACGAGGACCACGCGCTCGCGCAGGAGCTCGGCCGGGTAGCCGACCTCGAGGAACTTCACCTCGCCCGCGCCCGACGAGCGCTCGCCCCCGACGGTGAACGCCCGCACGTCCTCGAAGGGCAGGGAATTGCGCTCGCCCGACGCGTAGACCACCTCGGCGCGCGGGTCGGCCGCGTACTCGAGGTGGTGGATGACCGCCGTGGTGGGCGTCACGCCGACGGGGAGGATCGAGGCGCCGAGCAGGGCGTTCACGAAGGTCGTCTTGCCGTGGTTGAACTCGCCGACCACGACGAGGTGGAACCGGTCGGCGTCGAGCTTCTTCACGAGATCGTTCGTGATGCGCGTGGCGACGCTCCTGGCGCCGAGGGACTCGGCGAACACCACGAGATCCCGGAGCGCCCCGGTCACGTCGTCTTTGCGGCTATGGAAGGATTCGAGCATGTGCGTTCTACCTCGGCCTTGGTCGGGGAGCTGGCGAGGAGGGTGCCCCTCAGCCCCAGATCTTGATGACTTCGTGCACCTTCTCGTCGACCTCCTCCATGGAGAGGCCGCCCGAGCCGAGCCCGGCGTGGCGCTTGTAGAGATCGCTCTCGGCGAAGGCCCGGAGCGCCAGGACGCGCTTCGGCAGCCACGGGTGGCTCGCCGTGAATTCGGCGAACCTGCCGATCCCGCCCTTGCCCTCGTCATGCTGGGCGATGAACGCCTCGAGGTTCAGCTCCTCGTAGAGCTTGGTCGAACCGAGCGCGAGCTTGGTGAGCGCGCGCGTCGAGACGTCGAGGCTCTTCGCGCAGAGGAGCCCGGCGCGGTCGCAGGTGACCTCGGCGCGGCGCGACCAGCCGGAGAGCGCGAGCATCGCCGGGCCGACGATCCACTTCACGAACACCGACGCCATCCGCGTCAGGTAGTGCATCGCGGTCAGGTAGACGACGTGGCTGTTGTGGATGTGGCCGCACTCGTGGCCGATGACGCTGAGCAGCTCGTCGTCGGTGAAATGGTCCACGAGCGCCGAGTGCACCATGATGAACGAGTCGTCGTTCGTGCCGTAGGTCGCGGCGTTGAGGGTGGGGCTGTTGACGATGTAGATCGTCGGGATCGCGATCCCGAGCGTCTCGGCGCAGTGGACCGCGAGGTTGTGGACGCGGGGGAACTGCGCGGGCCCGACCTTGACGGCGTGGCCGAGGAGCTCGTTCTTGCCGACCGTCTTGAACAGCCTGACCGCGGCCGTCACGGCGAGCTCGACCGGACGCATCTTCTCGAACGCGAGCCGCGTGTTCTTATCGGACACGTAGGCGTACGCGTTGCCAGCGCCATCGCCGCCGCCCGCGCGCTGGCCTTTCCGTCTCTCGATGAAGCCCTTGAAATCGAGCGATCCGACCTGTGCCATCCGGCGAAGGTAACGGTCGGGCAGCGGCCGCGCAACGCCACCCTCGACCGGCGCCGCGAACTTGACGCAAAATCACGTAGCGACGTTCGCTCCCACCCGAACCCGAGGCGGAGCAGGCGCGGCGCATCAGGCGCGGCGCATCAGACGCGCATCAGATGCCAAGGAGCGCGAGGAGCCCGTCCGGGCCGAGGCGCTCGAGCGTCCGCTGCCGCGCGAGGAAGCGCCGGAAGTCCTTGTAGACGCCGCTGCCCTTGGGGCGGAGCTCGAAGTCGGTGATCCGCGTGATCGAGAAGCGCAGCGCGGCCACCAGGCTCTCGTGGAAGAGCCGGCCGCGCTCCTCGGCGGAGAGCGGCCGCACCGAGGTGTAGCCGCCGGCGAGCGCGGCCGCGAGCGCGGGGTCGAGGTCGTCGCCGAAGCACCACGCGAGCATCGTGACGGCGAGGTCGAACGCGGCGCTCCCGCGCGAGGCGCTCTCGAAGTCGAGCAGGGCGGAGATCTCGCCGTCCTGCCAGAGCACGTTGTCGCGGAAGAGATCGCCGTGGATCAGCGCCTCGGGCCCGGACGTCCGCGGCGTGGCGGCGCGGATCCGTTCCAGCCGGCCGGTGAGCTCGTCCACGGCCGCAGCCACCTCGGGCGGGAGGGCCTGCGCGCCGCCCGCGTGCGCGCGCAGATTTCGGAGCCGCTGGTCGAGGCCATCGAGGTCGAACCGGCTCGCGCTCGCCCCCTCGAACGAGGCGCCGACGAGGTGCACCCGCGCCAGCGCCGAGCCGACGCGGCGGGTCGCGTCCGGCGTGACGCGCGCCTGGCACAGCGAATCGCCGGCGACCCACGGGAACAGCGCGACAGGCTTTCCTGCGTGCTCGGCGATGAACGCGGGGCCCTCCGGCCCGGGCGCCCTGTCCTGGCGCCGGAGCGGCTGCGGCGTGGCGACGCCCCCGGCCGCGAGGTGCTCCAGCATGCGCGCTTCGCGGGAGGCCGCGGCGAGCTGCTGCTCCTCGTACACGCGCAGGAACACCTGGCCGCGGCCGTCGGCGAGCGTCAGCGCGAAGTTGGAGTTCACGCTCCCGGCGAGGAGGCCGCGCACGTCGGCGATCTCCAGGCCGTAGAGCGCGCCGATGCGGCGTGCATCCGCGAGCGAGAGCGGGGTCAGGATAGCCATCGCGCGCAGGGTAGCCTCGACGCGCGCGGAGGCTCTACAGGAAGTTGGCGGCGTACGGGGAACACGGGCCATCGCCGGCAACCCGCCGCGCGCCGAGCAGGTGAGGAGGGTTGGGGGAAACGGCGGCAGACGGATTGGAGGCAGATGGGAGACGGCGACGCGCGGCGAGAAAATGGAGGCTCCGCGCGACGATCTGCAGGGGCCCTGCTCGCGGACCGGACCCGGGTGCATTATGAATGCGTGGGAGCGACATACCCTTCCTCTATCGAATGCCCACACTCTACGGAAACACCACCGGACTCAGCCCGCTAGCCACCAAGACCCTCGAGCGCATCTACCGCCGCAAGGTCCCGCTCGTCACCATCGCCACGCCCGAGCTCATCAAGGCGCTCGCCGAGGCGTCGCACGAGACAGGGCGCCAGGTCGGCGCGCTCGTCCACCGCTCAGGCGAGATCGACTACGTCGTCGTCGGCGACGCGACCCGGCTGATGCTGCCGGACATCGGGCGCCTCCGCGCCGCGCAGGGGCGCTTCCGGGCGCTGCGGCTCGTCCACACGCACCTCTTCAACGAGCCGCTCACGCGAGACGACCTCGTCGACCTCGTCCGCCTCCGGCTCGACCTGGTCGCGGCCGTGCAGCTCACCCCGCAGGGCGAGCCGCGCACGATCCAGTACGCGTACAACGTCCCGGTGCACGGAAAGGACGAGGTCACGGTCACCGTGGAGGGCGCCGCGGGCGACGGCGACGGCCGCCGACAGGCGGAGCTGCCGTACCGGACCGTGGGACCCGTCGCGGTCGGCCGCGTCGATGTCGATTTCGGCGCGCTCATCCAGGCGCTCGAGGACGAGTTCACGAAGCGCTCGCGCACGCGGTCGGTCGCGGCCAAGGACGGCCGGGCGATCCTCGTCCACGTCGCCGAGAAATCGAAGGTGGGCGCGCTCGCGCGGGCCGAGGAGAGCCTGCGCGAGCTGACCGAGCTCGCCGGGACCGCGGGCGTCGACGTCGCGGACACGGTCCTCCAGCTCCGCGACCGCATCGACCCGCGGCTCGTCCTCGGCAAGGGCAAGCTGGATGAGGTCGTGCTGCGGGCCTCGGAGCTCGACGCGGAGACGCTCGTCTTCGACCGGGATCTCACCCCGTCGCAGGCGTCCGCGATCGCGAAGCACACCGACCTCAAGGTGCTCGACCGGACGCAGCTCATCCTCGATATCTTCGCCCAGCGGGCCGAGTCGTCCGACGGCAAGCTCCAGGTCGAGCTGGCCCAGCTCAAGTACACGCTCCCTCGCCTCGGGCAGAAGGACGACTCCCTGTCACGCCTGACCGGCGGCATCGGCGGGCGCGGTCCTGGCGAGACGAAGCTCGAGATCGGTCGACGCCGCGCGAAGGAGCGCGTCTCCTTCCTGGAGGGGCAGCTCAAGCGGCTCTCCCGGCAGCGCGAGCAGCGCCGCCGCCGCCGCGCCCGGCTCGGCGTGCCGGTCGTCTCGATCGTGGGCTACACGAACGCCGGCAAGAGCACGCTGCTGAACACGCTGACCGGCGCCGACGTGCTCGCGGAGAACAAGCTGTTCGCGACGCTCGACACCCGCTCGCGTCGGCTGCGCTTCCCCGAGGAGCGCGAGGTGGTGATCACCGACACCGTCGGCTTCATCCGCGAGCTCCCGAAGGACCTGTTCGCCGCCTTCCGGGCGACGTTCGAGGAGGCCGCCGACGCCGACCTCCTGCTCCACGTCGTGGACGTGAGCGATCCCGCGCGCGATCAGCACATCGAGACGACCGAGGCGCTGCTGACTGAGCTCGACCTCATCAGCATCCCCCGCGTCCTCGTGTTCAACAAGGCGGACCTCATCGCGCCGGAGGAGGGGCGGCGGCTGCTGGTCGGGCACCCCGACGCGGTGCTCCTGTCCGCGACCGACAGGGAGACGACGCGCGAGCTGCTCACCAAGCTGGCGGATCGGCTGAAGAGCCGCTGGGAAGAGGCCGCGACGGTGCCCACCTACGAGGCGGAGGCTGCGGACGGCGAGCTGGACGACGGCGGGCTGTTCGACGGCGAGGCCGAGTCGATGACGGTGCTCGGCCCGCCTTCGGGTTCCAGCGTCGAGGGCATCAGCTCACGGGTGAGAGGGACGTTCGAGGCGTGAGCACCGCGCCCGGCTCCCTGTGGAGCCGTGGCAGCGCACGTCGGGAGGGGCGAGACCCGCCGGGCTCTGAGCGAGCCCGGCGGTCGGTCAGGGGGAGGTCAGGGCTCCCCCCCTCCCTCTCCTCCCTCCGCCGGGAAGTTGCCGCAGACGAAGATGCCGAGGCAGTTGCCGCTCGCGCACTCCTCGTCCGTGGTGCACTCCTCGGTGGGCGCCAGCCCGCACGCGCCGTTGCCGTTGCAGACGTTGGCCCCGCTGCAGTCGATCCCGTCCTCGTCGCCGGCCGCGACGTTCGAGCACGTGCCCTCGGAGCCCTCGATGTTGCAGGCAACGCACGCCGAGTCGCACCCGGTGTCGCAGCAGACGCCGTCGACGCAGCTACCGCTTCCGCACGTCTCCGCTTCCGTGCACTCCTGACCGTTCGCGGCCTTGCACGCGCCCGCGGCGTCGCACGCCTGGTCCTCCTCGCAGCCCAGGCCCGGCGTGCCCGCCGCGGCCAGCACGCATTCGCCCTCCTCACCGCAGACATGGCAGAGCGTGCAGTGCGCGTCCTCCGTGCACTCGGTGAAGCACGCGTTCTCCTCCGGATCGCAGGCGAACGTCTCGCAGCTCTTCTCCTCGCCGGGCGCGCACTCCACGCTGGACCCGTCGCAGGTGCCGCGGCTCGTCTCGACGCCCTCGGAGCACGTCGGCTCGCCGCACGCGGCCTCGGCCTTGGAAGGGCCGCACGTGCCGCTCTCGTCGCCCGACTCCTTGAGATCCGCGGCACAGGCGTCGCACTCCTCGTCGCAGGCCGTGTCACAGCAGACGTCGTCCGCGCAGAAGCCGCTCGAGCAGTCGTCCGCCTCCGTGCACGCCTTGGCCGTCGCGCACTGCGGGCAGGTGGGGCCGCCGCAGTCGACGTCGGTCTCCTCGCCGTTCTTCATGCCGTCAGCACAGAGATTGACGACGCCTTCATCCCCCGGGATGCGCGAACGATCGACCGTGGCGATGAGCTCGCAGCCCATCCCGAGAATCGAGATCGCGCCGGCGCAGAGCGCCACCGCGAGAAGGTGCTGGTTCTTCCACATAGTAGTCCCCTTAGAAGGTAAACCGCGCAGCGGCGCCGCCGCCGGTCGGGCTGACGAACGGAGCGACGAACGCCTTCTTCTTCATGCTCGAAGCCGCGGTCTTCGTCTCGGCCGACGTGTCGTCGCTGAGGAGCAGGACCGCCCCGGTGACGCCGAACGTGAGCGCCACGGCGAAGGACATGTCCGCGATGAGCGCGTTGCGGTCGACGCGGTCCGCCGTCTTCGTCGTCGGATCCTTGTCGAAGTCGCTCTTCGCGCTGAGCGCCTGGACGCCGAAGATCGTCCCGACCACGACGCCAGCGCCGGCGAGGCCGAGGGTGACGTAGGCCGGCACCGGGGAGCGCGGCTCGACGGGCGCCGCGGGCGGCGGCGGCTGGGCCGGCGGCGGGGTGGTGGCCGGCGGCGGGGCCGGGGGCTGCACAGGCGTCGCGGCGACCGGCGGCGGCGCCTGCGGCGTCAGCGTGACGCTGACGTCGCGCGTCTCGGCGAAGCTGACCTCGATCTCCTGGCTCGCGTCCGCGAACCCCTCGGCCGAGACGGTCAGCGTGTGCTTGCCGGGCGGCACCGAGAGCTCCGTGCCCGTCTGCGCCACGCCGTCGATCGCGATCTTGAGGCCCTGCGGCGTCTCCGGCGTGGTCGCCACGCGCACCTTCGCCGGCGTCTTCTTCAGCGCCTCGATGCGCCCCTGCGCCTCGGTGATCTTGTCCTTGAACTTCTCGGCGTCCGGCTTCGAGTCGAGGAACGACTGCCACGCCGCGACCGCCTCGGCCGCGAGCCCCTGCTTGTCGAGCGAGAGCGCGAGCTTGTACTTCGGCGCGGCGCCGGGGACGTGCTCGTCGGCCTGGCGATAGAGGTCGGCCGCGACGGCGTACTCGCCCTTGTCGAACCTGGTCTCGGCCTCCTTGTAGAGCTTCTTCGCCTCGTCCTTCTTCTGCTTCTCGGTCAGCGGCTTCTTCGGCTTCGTGGTGGTCACCGTGGCCGCGGGCTCCGCGGCCTTCGCCGGGGCCGCCGCCGCGGGCGTACCC
>NZ_JEMA01001087.1 GCF_001589285.1 Sorangium cellulosum
CGAAGGCGGCCAGGGCGCGCGCGGCCGCGGCGGAGGGCGCGGACGACGGCGAGGGCGGCTCGGTGCTCGGCGTGCGCCTGTCGCACCCGGACAAGGTGCTGTATCCGGAGCAGGGGATCACCAAGCGGGAGCTCGCGCGCTATTACGCGTCGATCGCCGGGCGCATGGTGCCGCACGTGAAGGACCGGCCGCTCACGCTGGTGCGCTGTCCGGAGGGCGCGGAGCGCGCGTGCATCTACGTGAAGCACGCGAAGGCGTGGGGGCCGTCGGCGCTCCGCCGCGTGACGATCCAGGAGAAGACGAAGGCGGGCGAGTACCTCGTGGCGGACTCGGCCGAGGCGCTCGTGTCGCTCGCGCAGATGGGCATCCTCGAGATCCACACGTGGAACTCGACCGTATCGAAGCTCGAGCTGCCGGATCGTGTTGTGTTCGATCTCGACCCGGATCCTTCGGTGTCGCTGGAGCGCGTGATCGAGGCGGCCTTCCTGCTGAGGGAGCGGCTCGACGAGCTCGGCCTCGAGGGCTTCGTGAAGACGACGGGCGGCAAGGGGTTCCACATCGTGGTGCCGCTCGCGCCGGTGAGCGGCTGGGACGAGTGCCTGGCGTTCACGAAGGCGCTGGCGGGCGACATCGCGCGGCGCGACCCGAAGGGGTACACGATCGCTGTCTCGAAGGCGCGGCGGAAGGGGAAGATCTTCATCGACTACCTGCGCAACACGAGGGGCGCGACGTCGGTGGCCGCGTACTCGACGCGCGCGCGGCCGGGGGCGCCTGTGTCGGCGCCGCTCTCCTGGGACGAGCTCGGGCCGGAGGTGCGCCCGGACCAGTTCACGATCAGGAACCTGCCCGAGCGCCTGGCCTCGCTCAGGGCCGACCCCTGGGCGCGCTACGGGGAGGTCCGGCAGAAGATCACGCCCGCGATGCTGCGGGCGTTCGGGATCCGGGCATGAGCGGGCGGGCAGCCTGCGCCGCCGCGCCGCCGCGCCGCCGCGCCTTCCGCCTCGACGCGCGGCGCGGCGCAGTGGCACGCTTGCCGCGCTGCGCGGTGGCGCGCTTGCTCTCCGGGCTGCTCCGCACCACACCCCCACCACCTGCATGGCTTCAGAACGCAAGACCCACAGAGGCCTGACCGTCGTCGGCCTGATCCTGTCCCTCGCCAT
Source organism: Sorangium cellulosum (assembly GCF_001589285.1). Classification (GTDB taxonomy): domain Bacteria; phylum Myxococcota_A; class Polyangia; order Polyangiales; family Polyangiaceae; genus Sorangium; species Sorangium cellulosum_G. The sequence goes on from NZ_JEMA01001087.1 coordinate 1,161, forward strand.
GGCCGCCCTCGAGTCGACCGTGGTCGCCACCGCGATGCCCACCGTGATCGGCGATCTCGGCGGCATTCAGCAGTACGCCTGGGTCACCACCGCCTACCTGCTCACCTCGTCGGTGCTCGTCCCCATCTGCGGCAAGCTGTCCGACATCTACGGCCGCAAGCCGGTCATGCTGTTCGGCATCGCCGTCTTCCTGATCGGCTCGATCGCGAGCGGCGCGGCGCGGTCGATGCCGCAGCTCATCGCCTTCCGCGCGCTCCAGGGGGCCGGCGCCGGGGCCATGCAGCCGATGGCGATGACCATCTCGGGCGACATCTTCGACCTCAACGAGCGCGCGCGGATCCAGGGCGTGTTCGGGGCCGCGTGGGGGCTGTTCGGCATCATCGGCCCGATGGTGGGCGGGCTCATCGTGCACTACCTCTCGTGGCGCTGGGTCTTCTACATCAACATCCCGTTCGGCCTCGCGTCCGCGGCGCTCGTGGCGACCGTGTTCCACGAGCGCATCGACAGGCGGCGCCACGAGCTCGACTTCCTCGGCGCGGGGCTCCTGTCCGCCGGCGTCGTCGCGCTGCTGCTCGCCACCGGGCGGCTGGGCGGGGCGACGACGCTGATCTCCGCCATCGCCTCGGTGGCGCTGTTCGCGGCGTTCTTCGCTGTCGAGCGCCGGGCGCCCGAGCCGATGATCCCGCTGCCGCTCTTCCGGCGCCCGGTGATGTTCATCTCGAACGTGGCCGGCGCGATCCTCGGCGGCGCGATGATGGGCACGATCACGTTCGTGCCGCTCTTCGTGCAGGGCGTGCTCCGCGGCACGCCCACCGACGCTGGCAGCGCCATCGCCCCGATGCTGGTCGGCTGGCCGGTCGCGAGCGCGATCGGCGGGCGGCTCATCCCCCGCGTCGGGTTCCGCCCGCTCATCTGGGCGGGCCTCGGCGTCACGGCGCTGGCGGGCCTCGCCCTCGCGATCGGCGGGGCGCACGACACGCCGCTGATGCTCCGCGCGACAACGCTGTTCTTCGGCGTGGGCATGGGCCTGTCCAACGTCGCGCTGCTCATCGCGGTGCAGAGCAGCGTCGCCTGGGATCAGCGCGGGATCGCGACAGCGAGCACGATGTTCTCCCGCCTGCTCGGCGGCGTGGTCGCGGTGGGCGTCATGGGCGGCGTCCTGACGGCGCAGCTCGCGAAGGACCCGTCGATCCCCGCGGACGCCGCGAGCCGGCTCCTGACCGCGGAGGGGGCGCGGGGGCTCGACCCGTCGATCGTGCAGCACCTCGGCGAGGCGCTCACGTCGGGCCTCACCACGGTGTTCTGGATCATCGCGGCCATGGGCGTGGTCGGGTTCATCGCCGCGCTGTGGTTTCCGCGTGTGCCCCTCCAGGCCGGGGAGGACAAGGCCGTGGCGCCGCCGAGCGAGGCCGGCATCGGGTGAGGTGGCGGGCCACCTCCGCCGCGTCCTGCAGTTGTCGACGGGGGTGAATCCGGGCCATGGTTCCGGGGCGTGAGCGGGTATCGATGAGCTGGCGTTTCCAGGGGAGCGCCGCGGCGTGGGGCCTCTGGCTCGCGCTCGGCGGCGCGGGGTGCGGGGATCAGCGCTTCGTCATCGGCATGTTCGCGCCCGGGCAGGGCGGGGGCGGGGCGGCGAGCGCGCCGGAGCGGCCGACGTTCGAGCCGCCGGCGGCGATGACCGAGCTCAACTCCGATTCCAGGGAGGAAGACCCGACGCTCACGGACGATCTGCTCGAGGTCTATTTCATGTCCGATCGCGGGGGGAGCCGGGACATCTGGACGTCGCGGCGGGCAGGGGTGGGCTCGCCCTGGGACGCGCCGCACGCCGTGGAGAACATCAACCTGGCCGAGAGCATCGAGGATACCCCCTGCGTCTCCGGGGATGGGCTCCGGATCTGGTTCTACAGCAGGCGCGAGCCGGAGGGCATCTGGCTCGCCGAGCGCGCCAGCCGGGACGACCCGTGGGGAGCGCCAGCGCACGTGGGCGCCCTCGCCGTCGAGGGCGCCACGGTGATGGGCCCTCACGTCGATCCCACAGGGCTCCTGGTCGTGGCCGGCGTCACGCCCGCGGACGCGGAGACGTACCTCGCGATCGCGTCGCGCGAAAGCCCGGAGGACGACTGGAGCGCGCTCGTCCCGCTCGCCGGGCTGGACGGCCCAGGCGACGAGGGCGCCCCGTTCCTGTTCGGCGACGGCAAGCAGATCCTGTTCCGATCGAGCCGCGCGGGAGGGGGAGACCTGTTCTGGGCACGGCGGGCAAGCGCCGAAGCGGCGTTCGAGGAGGCAGCGCCGCTCGAGGAGCCGGTGAGCCTCCCCGGGGAGCGCGACACCGATCCGCACCTCTCACCGGACGGCTCCGTCCTGTATTTTGCATCGACGCGGACCGGCGTCGCCGATCTCTACGAGGCCCGGCGCGCCGCGCCTTGATCGGACTCCTGATCTCGCGCGGCGCGGAGAGCGACGTAGATCCCGCTCGCGGCGCCGGACGAGGCGGCGGCAAGACACCTCCCGGAAGCTCACGACGCGTGGATCTGCGCCATCCTGTGCTGATGTAAAATTCTTCCCGGGTGCGAACGTTCAGAACCTCACGCGAAATTCGAGCGACCCATGATTGATCGCGGGCGCCCCGGTCCACGTGGGAAAGCGGGACCAGGAGATCTCCAGGAGGTTCGATGCATCCTCTGCTTTGCCGGTCGTGGCGACGGTGCGGGTCTGTGCGTACATGGGGCCTGCTGATCGGCGTCGTCGCGTCGCTCGCGGGTTGCGGCGAGGAGACGCCGGGAGCGGGCCCCGGCGCCGGCGGGCAGGGCGGCGGCACGACCGGCGCCACCAGCACGAGCGCGTCCTCCACCGCGGGCACCGGCGGCGCCGTGAGCAGCGCGGAGGCGACGACCGGCACGGGTGGCGCCGGCGGCGGGGAAGGGACCGGCGGCGCCGGGGGAAGCGGCGCCGGGGGCAGCGGCGCTGGTGGCGAGGGAGCGAGCGGCGGCGCCGGCGGGGGCGGCGACCGGTGCGGGGAGGCGCTCCACGACCCATCGAGCCCGCCCGGGGCGCTGCGCCTTTCCGGCGACCTCGGGACCCACGACCCGTCGGTCATCCAGGCCGGCGACCGCTATTACCTCTTCCAGACGGGCGACCGGCTCCCGATGAAGACGTCCTCGGACCTCCTCGACTGGCAGGCTGCCGGTCGGGTGTTCAACGCGCGTCCCGGCTGGCTCGCGGAGCGGGTGCCGGGCGTGACCGACCTCTGGGCGCCCGATATCTCCCGCTTCGGGGACACCTACCATCTCTACTATTCCGCCTCCACGTTCGGCAGCAACCGCTCGTGCATCGGGCACGCGACCAAGGCCTCGCTCGACTCGGCAGAGCCCTGGACGGACCGCGGCGCGGCCATCTGCTCGAACACAGGCGCGACGCGGGACGAGTGGAACGCCATCGATCCGAACGTCGCGGTCGACGAGGAGGGCACGCCGTGGCTCGTGTTCGGGAGCTTCTGGACAGGCATCAAGATGGTGAAGCTCACCGCGTCGGGGGAGCGGGCCGACGGGGAGCTCCACGCCCTCGCCTCGCGCCCCGACGCCAGCGGCGCGATCGAGGCGCCCATCATCGTCCGGCGCTGCGGCTACTATTACCTGTTCGTCTCGTTCGACTCCTGCTGTCGCGGGGTCGACAGCACCTACAAGATCGCCGTTGGCCGCGCGACGAGCATCACCGGCCCGTACGTCGACAAGGCGGGCAAGGCGATGACGTCCGGCGGCGGCACCCTCCTCGTCGAGGGGAGCTCCCGGTGGCGGGGGCCCGGGCACAACACGGTCCTGTTCGCCAAGGACAGGGCCTACAACATCTATCACGCGTACAACGCCGATGCGAACGGCGCCCCCACGCTGCGGATCTCGGATCTCGCGTGGGACGGCGACGGCTGGCCGATCTCCGGAGGGCCGTGACATGCGATCCGGCAGGGCGCCTTGACCAGGACTCCTGCCCTCGTGCATCGTCGTTGACGTGCGAAAGCCCGCGACCGACCTCCCGCCGCCGGGGGAGGGAGCGCCTTCGAGGGCGGACGAGCTGCTCGGGCTCGCTCGGGCCGCGGCGGTCCGCGACCCTGCGGCCATCCGCACCCTCATCACCGAGCTCGGCGGGGCCATGCTCCGGACGGTGAGGAAGGTGCTCGGCCCGCATCACCCCGACGTCGAGGACGTCACGCAGGAAGCCGTCCTCGCGCTGCTCCAGGCGCTGCCGTCCTTCCGCGCGGAGTGCACCGTCGTCCATTTCGCGAACCGCGTCGCCCTCATGACCGCGCTCGGCGCGCGCCGACGCCTCCGCGTGCGCGCGCGCTACGACGAGCCGGACGCGCCGGTCGAGGCGGCCGCGGACGAGAGCGGCCCGTCGCCGTTCGCCCAGGCGGTCTCGACCCGGCGGCGCGAGATGGTGCTGGAGGTGCTCGACAGGATGCCGGAGGCGACCGCCGAGGCGCTCGCCCTTCATTTCGTGCTCGGCCACACGGTCGACGAGATCGCGTCGCTCGCCAGCGTCTCTCCGAACACCGTCTGGAGCCGGCTCCGCCTCGGCAAGGAGGCGCTGCGGCGCGCGCTCGCCAACAACGCGAAGCTGGCCGAGCTCTTCCGGGGGAGGGAGCCATGAGCGTGGACTGCCGGAGCGAGCTCCTCACGCGCGTGCGCCGCGGCGTCGCGACGGCGCCGGACCGCCGCGCCTTCGACGCCCACCTGGGCGCGTGCGCGTCGTGCCGGATGAGCTGGGTGCTCGCGCAGGACTTCGACGCCGTGGGCGCGGCGGAGCCCGGCGACGCAGCGCTCCTCGCCCGCATCGCGAGCGTCGCCATCGGCATGGCTGAGCGCGGAGGCGCGCCGGACGACGTGCTGCGCGAGGGCGCGCCTGTGTGGCCGGAGAGCGCGCCCGTGCGACCCGACAACGACGTCCGGCGCGGCGAGGAAGTCGCCCCGCCCGGGAGCGGCGTGGCCGGGCGGCACAAGGCGGGCTGGCGGCGGAGCGCCTGGCTCTATGCGGCGGCCGCGGCCCTCCTCTGCGGGGCGGCCGCAGCGGCCACCGCGCTGGTGGAG
>NZ_JEMA01001088.1:0-585 GCF_001589285.1 Sorangium cellulosum
GCGGAGGCCGAGCGCGCGCCGGACGGGCGCGGCGCCGCCGACCTGTACCGCGCGCGCGTGCGGCTCACCCGCTCCGGGCGGCCGGTGAGCCTCGGCGGCGTCCGCAACCTGACCGAGACGCCCCTCGGCGACGACCGCAACCTCGTGGCCCGCGGCCGCCGCGTCGCGGTGACCACCTCGGCCTTCGGCGCCGTCCAGGGGATCACGCTGCTCGATCTCGCCGGCGACGCGCGCCCGCGATCCCTCGGCGAGCGGCTGCGCGCGGCGATCGACGGCTGGATCGAGGCCGGCAGCGTGGACGGCGCGTCGCGCACCGAGATCTGGTTCGACAGCCCGCCCGCGTCGGCGCGGCTCGACCTCGCCGACGAGGCCCTCGTGATGGCGCTCGGGCCCGAGGCGGTGCCGGCGGCGCTGAGCGCCGGCACCGGTGAGCTCGACACGGGCGGCAACGACCCGTTCGGCGCCCACGCGCACCGCGTCCCGCGCCGCGTGCCCTCGCTCGCGGCGCTCGCAGGGCCGTCCGCCGGGCGCCTGCTCGGCCCGGGGGCCGCCGCCGCGGTCGAGCGGCTCGCGCTCGCCGCGGAC
>NZ_JEMA01001088.1:608-1385 GCF_001589285.1 Sorangium cellulosum
GGCTCGCGCTCGCCGCGGACAGCGCGGCCTCGGGGCTCCGCGCCGAGCCCGCCGGCGCGTACCTGACGCACGGTCCGGCGTCTCCGGAGCCCGCGCCGCAGGGGTGGCCCTCGCTCTGGCCGCCGCCGCCGGTCGCGCCGGCGGTCGATCCCCCGCTGCCGGGGGAGGGGACCTGGACGCTGGTGGCGCCGTCGCTCCCGCGCGTTCTCCCCGGGATCGAGGGCGAGCAGCGCCCGGCGAGCCCGTTTGTCGCCACGACCGTCCGCCCCGACCCGGAGCGACGGGAGATGCGCGTCCACCTGCTCGCGATCGACACGCGGCACATCAAGTTCACCCTGCAGGCCGGCTTCGAGGCGCCCCGGCCCACCGTCGGCCCGCGCGGCACGGGGAAGCTCCCCGACGCGTCCACGCTCCGCGGCGCCATCGGCCTCGGCGTCCACGGGCCGCGCGATCCGGTCGCGCGGCCTGCGGACGCGGACGCGGAGGCGCTCGGCATGGTCGTCCGCGGCCGCGCGCTCGTGCCGCCGCGCGACGGCGCGGCGACGCTCGGGGTCGACGTCTCGGGCCGCCCCTATGTCGGCGCGTGGCCGTCGGCCGGCGAGCTCCAGCGCGTGCCCTGGGCGCTGTGGCAGCGCCCCGCGGCGCCGGGCGCCGGCGCGCTCCGCGGCGAGGGGCCGACGCGCTTTCCCTGGGCGCTCTGGCAGGGCCCTTCGCTNAGGGGCCGACGCGCTTTCCCTGGGCGCTCTGGCAGGGCCCTTCGCTCTTCGAGGCGGCGAG
>NZ_JEMA01001089.1 GCF_001589285.1 Sorangium cellulosum
CGGCGGCGGCGCGGGGGGCGGGGGCGCGGGCGCCGCGGCCTGCATCTGGGGCTCTCTCGCGCAGCCGGCGTTCGCGGCGAGCAGCGATGCTGCGAATGCCAATCCAAGCCATCTCGTGGTTCGCATCTCCTGGGCTCCTTCCTTGGCGTCCTTGATTGCGCCGAGCGGCTGCGTGTTTAGACGACTACGCCGGAAACTGCGAGATGTAATCGCACGGCGCGCGCTCGTGCTCCTCGGCAGCGGGTCAGACGTCGCACAGGCGCTGACAATGCCGCTGACGAGCCATCGAGATCGATCCGCTCGGGCGCGTCGCTTGCTTTCCCCGCGCGCCTAACGGCTCTCGGGCGAGAGATCCACGTTCTCGGGCGCACCGCTCTTCTTCTTCATGTTCTTCATGTCCAGGTCAGACGGCATGGACTTCAGGCCAGACGGCATTGGCTTCTTCTGCTGGAACCGTGTCTTCGCGGGCCCTGTCGCGCTGGAGGTGGGGATCGGCGCCGGCGGCGGAGCGCTCGTCGTGGTGGGCGCCGGCGTGGTGGGCGTCGGCGCGCGGAGCGCGTCGAGCGCGCGCTCGCGCGCCGCGGCGATGTCGAGCGCGCCGCGGCCCGCCGGGTCGAGCCGGTCCGCCTCGTCGAGCTGGTCGAGGCACCGGCGCCACGCCGCCTCNCTCGTCGAGCTGGTCGAGGCACCGGCGCCACGCCGCCTCGTCGCAGGCGCGCAGCGCCTCGGCCCGGAGAGAGCGCGCGCGGTCCAGCGCGTCGAGCGGCGCCTCGGGGGGCACCGCGCGCGGCGGCGGCTCGGGCAGGGGCGCGACCTCCGGCAGGTCCTTCGCCGACCGCAGGAGCCGGACGACGACGATCGCGAGCAGCGCCAGCGCGGCGACCGCGGCGAGCTCCGCGAGCCAGCGCTCCCGCATCCACCGCCGCATGCGCGACACGCGCTGCCGCACCCGGGCGGCGGGCACCTGCTCGTCGGCGGCGATGCTCTCGAGCTTCTCGCCCTCCCCTTCGCGGGCCATCCACGAGAGCGTCTGCCGCGCGTCGCGGTTCGCGGCGGCCTGCTCTTCTGCCCAGCGCGCCAGCTCGCGCGCCTCGATGGGCGGCGGTCCGACCGGCAGGTCGGGCAGCTCGGCGGCGGTCTCCCGCGACGCGCGCCGGTGGTGGTCGGCCACCTTGTGGCGCGCGATCCCGAGCAGCCATCGCCGGAGCTCGGCGGGATCGGCCGGGCGCGCGGGCGAGGCGAGCGCGTCGCAGAGGACGGTCTGCACCACGTCGTCGACCTCGCCCCCGGGCACGCGCCGGCGCACGAACGCCTCGAGGGCTCGGCGGGTCCCTGGGTCGGCGAGGGGGTTCGGCGCGGGGGTGCGGTGCTCGGTCGTCATCGACGTGCTCATCGGCCTCTGCATCGCGCCGCCGCGGCGGAGTGTGACGCGCCCGATCGAGAATACGGCAGCCGCCGCTCGCACGTCACGCTCTGCAGCGGCGCGCCGACAGGTCGGGCATGGTCTTCAGGCTCCCCGCAGTCCTCGCCGCGGCGTCGCTCGCCGCTCCCCTGGCCCTCGCGGCCCCGTCCCTGATCGCCGGCCCGGAAGGCGCCCTGGCCGCCGGCCCG
>NZ_JEMA01001090.1 GCF_001589285.1 Sorangium cellulosum
CGAGACGCCGGCGGCGTCCGCCGCGCCCGCGCCGGGCGCGCCGCCCTCGATGCCGCCCGCCGAGGCGGGATCCGCGGAGGCGGTGGCGGCGGAGGTCGACACGATCTTTGTGGGCAAGACTACGTATCTCGCGCGCTTCAAGCAGGAGCACACCCAGAAGATCTCCGGCGCCGTCAAGAAGCAGAGCGGCGTCGTCTCGGTCGAGAAGCCGAACAAGATCTCGTTTCGCTACGATCCGCCGAACCAGAACCGCATCGTGTCCGACGGCGTGTCGCTCAAGATCTACGTCGCCGAGGACCGGCAGATGTTCGTCACGCCGGTGCAGAGCTCGGAGTATCCCGGCGCGCTCTCGTTCCTCATGGGCCACGGGCTCCGCCCGTCGTTCACGTTCACCTTCAACGAGAAGGCGAGCTTCGAGGGCGGCCCCGTGCTCGTCGGCAAGCCGCGGGCGCCGACTCCCCACTACGAATTCGTGATGTTCTATATCGACAGGGCGCTCCTCGCGAAGAAGGACCCGGGCGTCATCCGGCGCGTCCTCATCGTCGACGCGCAGGGCAACCGGAACCGGTTCGACTTCGAGGACGCGTCGCAGCCCGCGTCGATCGATCCCGGGGAGTTCCGGTTCACCGCGCCGCCCGGCACCGACGTCAAGCAGAACCGATGATCCCGCGACTCGACCTCTCGGAGCTCTTCCCCGACTTCCATCCAGCGTGGATCCTCGCCGAGGACGAGGACCTCATCGTTGTCGACAAGCCGGCAGGCATGTCGACGCACGCGCCGGAGGCGGATCGGGTCGACGACGTGGTGACGCGCCTCCGCGCCTTCCTGCGCGGCCGGGGCGAGGCCGACGACTACCTCGGGATCCACCAGCGGCTCGATCGCGACACCTCGGGGGTGCTCCTGTTCACGCGCCGGCGGGAGGCGAACGCCGCCGTCGCGCGGCAGTTCGAGGGGCGCACGGTGCAGAAGACGTACGTCGCCGCCGTCTCAGGCTTCGGCGACCGCGCGCCGCGCGGCACCCTGCGGCACCGGCTCGTCCCGGCGCCGGGCGGCGCGATGCGCGCGATCGCCGAGGCCGGCGCGGGGCGAGAGGACCGGGGCGCGGGCGGCAGGAAGAAGGGCGGGGGAGGCGCGGAGCGGGGCGGGGGGCGAGAGGACAGGGGCGCGGGCGGCGCGCTGGCGATCACCCGCTACCGGCTCCTCGAGCGCCGCGGCGACCGCGCCCTGCTCGAGCTCCGGCCCGAGACCGGCCGCACCCACCAGCTCCGGGTGCAGCTCGCCGCGATCGGCCTGCCGATCGTCGGCGATCCGCTCTACGGCGGCGTCGAGGCCCCGCGCCTGCTCCTGCACGCCGCCGAGCTCCGCCTCGACCACCCGGCCACGGGCGCGGCCGCGGCCTTCCGTTCGCCGCCGCCGGCGGCCTTCGAGGCGTGGCTCGCGGCCGCGCCGGCCGACCCGTACGCGGGGGGCGTCGAGGCCGTCGAGCGCGCCCTGCGCGAGGCCGCCGAGCGGCGCTACGGCGTCGCGCGCGCGGGCGACACAACGGCGCTCCGCCTCGTCCACGGCGCGGGCGACGGCCTGCCCTCCGTCTCGGTCGACCTCTACGGCGAGCACCTTGTTGTGTCGCTGTTCGGCGGCGGCGAGGGCGAGCCGGGCACGCCGCCCCGGGAGGTCGTGCTCGACGCGGCCCACCGGCTCGGGGCGAAGGGCGTCTACGTCAAGGTGCGCCCGAAGCACGCGAGCGTCATCGTCGACGCGCGCCGCGAGGAGTTCGCGCCGCGGCACGCCGTCCGGGGCGAGAGCGCCCCCGAGGAGTTCACCGTTCTCGAGCACGGCCTGCCGTTCAAGGTGCGGCTCGGCGACGGGCTCTCGACCGGCATCTTCCTCGACCAGCGCGAGAACCGGCGGCGGGTGCGCGAGCTCGCCCGGGGCGCGCGGGTGCTGAACCTGTTCGCCTACACGGGCGCGTTCACCGTGGCGGCCGTGGCGGGCGGCGCGCGCGAGAGCGTCACGGTCGACGTGTCCCGGGGCGCGATCGCGTGGGCGCGCGACAACCTCGACGCGATCGGCGCGGATCCGGCGGCGCACGTCGTTGTCGAGGCCGACGTGTTCCCGTGGCTGAAGGCCGCGGCCCAGGCCGGCCAGCGCTTCGATCTCATCGTGCTCGATCCGCCGAGCTTCGCGACAACGAAGAAGAGCCGCTTCAGCGCCGCGAGCGATTTCGGCGCGCTCGCCGCGCTCGCCTTCCGCCTCCTCGCCCCGGGGGGGAGGCTGCTCGCCTGCACCAACCACCGGGGCATCGCGCGCCCCAGGTTCCGGCGCCATTTGCACGAGGCCGCGCGTGAAGCAGGATGCGACGTCGTGCAGATGAAAGACCTCCCCGATCCCGTCGATTTTCCGAGCGAGCCAGGCACCGAGTCCCATCTGAAGAGCGTCCTCGCCAGCGTGGGCGCGCCGGGCGCGCCGGCCGTGAAGGGCGCGCCGGCCGTGAAGGGCGCGCCGGCCATGAAGGGCGCGCCGGCCATGAAGGGCGCGCCGGCCGTGAGGGCCGCCAAGGGCGCGCCGTTCGCGAGGGCCGCGAAGCCGGGAGGCGGCCGCAAGGGGCCGACGGCGCCGGCGCGGCCGCCCCGCCGAGGTGCGCGATGAGCCAGCGCCGCCTGCTGATCACGATCCGCTCGTACGCGTACCTGGAGCCTGCTTTCCTCGCCGCCGGCGACTTCGAGCCAGGCCTCGTCGAGCGCAAGTGCTTCCCGGACGGCGAGCGTTACCTGCGCGTCGCGGTCGACTGCTGGGGGCGCGATGTCGTCCTGCTCGGCGGCGCTCCCCAGGACCTCGACTGGCTGGAGATCTACGACCTCGGCTGCGCCATCTCGCGCGCCGGCGCCCGGTCGCTCTCGATCGTGATGCCGTATTTCGGCTACGCGACCATGGAGCGGGCCGTGAAGCCGGGCGAGGTGGTGACAGCGAAGACGCGGGCGCGGCTCATCTCGGCGATCCCCACGTGCGACGCGGGCACGCGCATCTTCCTCTTCGATCTGCACACCGACGGTATCGAGTTCTATTTCAGCGACTCGCACGTGACGCGCCACCTGTACGGCGCGCCGCTCATCACGCAGGCGGTCCGCGAGCTCATGGGCGACCGGCCCTACGTGCTCGCCGCCACGGACGCCGGCCGGGCCAAGTGGGTGCAGAGCCTCGCCCGCACCCTCGGCGTCGACCCGGCGTTCGTCTACAAGGAGCGGCGCGGGGACGGCATCAGCGTGACCGGCATCAACGCCGATGTCTCCGGCCGCGAGGTCGTCATCTACGACGACATGGTCCGCACCGGCTCGTCGCTCGTCCAGGCGGGGCGCGCCTACCTCGCCGCCGGGGCCTCGAAGGTCCACGCCGTCACCAGCCACCTCGTCCTGCCGGGCGACTCGCTCGAGAAGATCCGGAAGGCGGGCGTGTTCACGACGCTGCTCGGCACCGACTCGCACCCTGGCAGCCAGCAGCTCGCCGACACGCCCGGCGCCCTGCGCTCGGTGGCGCCTCTCGTCGTGCGCGCGCTCGAGCGCGAGACCTAGCCGACCTCGTCGGCCGGAGACAAGGCAGGAAAAGCGCGCTGGCGAGCGCCGCGGGGCCGAGCGCGCGCCGCTGAATTCCCTTGCCGGCGCCGATCGGCGCGTGGATGCTCTCCCCGGATGCGCGGGTCGCGCAGAAAGGTTGAGCGTCGAGGCCATGGACGAGCTTGTACGGCAGGTTGCAGAGAAGGTTGGCATCTCGGAAGACAAGGCCCGCGTGGCCGTGGAGACGGTGGTCAATTTCCTCAAAGCGAAGCTCCCCGCTCCGCTCGCCGCCCACGTCGACACCGCGCTGGGCGCGGCGGCCCCCGCCATCGCCAACCTGGACGTGGGCAGCCTCGCGGGCTCCCTCGGCGGCCTCTTCGGCAAGAAGTAGCGGCCTCTCCCGCCCCGCGCCGCCCAGGCGCGCTCTTCCACCGATCTCCTCTCCTGATCTCGACGACGAGACTCCGCTGACGGCCCGAGGGGCGCGGCGGGGCGCTCATGTCCAGGACGCGCCGCTCCCATCGCTGCATCGCCCGGCGCGAGCAGCCCTCCTGAGCCGCGGCGCCTCGCGGTCCCGTCCCCGCCGCGTGGCCGCAGCCTCCATCTGGGTCGCGCCTTCGCATTCCGCCGCGCGCGCGGGCTCCGGCGGGCGGCGCGGGCGGCGCGGTGGGGATGACGAGCGCGGAAAGCCGCGGAGTTCCTGGACGACGCGCGCGCCGCGATGCATCGCCGCTGCACAGGCTGGCTCCGGCACCGGGCTTGCGAGCGTCGAAGACCTGGAGAAGCATCCGCCCACCTCTCTCTTCGCGGGCGGCCGAGCTTCCGCGGCGAGAGGAGCGATATTCCATGGCGTCCGTGATCGGCGGCGAGGCCGCCTTCATCGGGTCTTTGGCTGAACTGATCGAGCTCAATTGGTCCGCGGTGGACGCGCTCGCAGCGGCGCTCGCGCGGATGAGCCGCCCAGGCGACAAGAGCCGGCTCGCGAGCTTCCTGAAAGACCACGAACGCCACCTCGAGGAGCTCGCCGCCATGGCCCACGAGCTCGGCGAACCCCCCCTGGACACCGCCGTCCGACCCAAGCTGAAGAGCAGAGCGCTGAACCACGGGATCGTTGGAGACCGCGCGATCCTGGAGGCGATGAGGCATTACGAGGAAGATAGCTGCGCTGTCTACGAGCGGATGCTCGCGTCCCGAGAGGGCCTCTCCGACCGCGCGCGCGACGTCTTGCGCCAGTCGCTCGCGGTGGAGCGGCGTCACCGGGAGTGGTTCTCGGAGCAGCTCGACTCCCGGCAGGGGCTGCTGCTCTTGCCCCTGTAGCGCGCCTCGCCTGCACGGCCCTCACGCGGGGCCCCCCGCGTCGATCGCGAGCAGCGAGGCCAGCTCGGGAAAGCTGTCCACCATCATGTCGGCGCGGGCGTCCCTCAGCTCATCGCGGCTGAACGAGGTGGTGATCGCCGCGACAGCGCAGCCGGCCGCCCGGGCCGAGAGGATCCCGTTCGTCGAGTCCTCGATCACGAGGCACGCGCCCGGGCTCAGCCCGAGCTTCTCGGCGGCCTTCAGGTACGGGTCGGGGTGGGGCTTGGTCCGGCGGATGTCCTCGGAGGTCACGACGACATCGAAGAACGGGCGCAGATCGAACTTCTCGAACGCGAACGCCTGGTTCTCCCTCGTCGCGGAGGTCGCGAGCGCGAGCCGCTCGAAGCGGCGCCGCGCCAGGCGGATGAACTCCAGCGCTCCCTCGACAGGGGCTATCTTCTCGTGCAGCGTCCTGAACACGTCGTGCTTGGTGCCCACGACCTCCGCGGGCGACAGCGCGCCGCCGGCGAGCTCCCTCACGACATGCTCGACCATGTCGAGGTCAGATCGCCCCCTGAACTCCGTATACAGGCGCTCGGGCACCGCGATCCCGTATCGCTCGAACGTGAGCCGCTTTGCCTCCGCGTGCAGCGCCTCCGTGTCGATGATGACTCCGTCCAGATCGAAGATTAACGCTCGGAGTTGATCCATGTTCCCTCGAGCTCCGCCGGGAGCGCGGCTGCGGCGCCTGTCGCCTCGGTGAAGACCTGTCTGACGCGCGCGCCGATCCAGGAGCGTCCTTTGCGGCGGGGGTTTTCTTTCGCGCGCTCGTGTATCATCGACGCAATGAATCGTCCTCTGGTGCTTGCGTCCCTTGGCCTTGCCTTCTCTCTCATGGGCCTCTCGGGCTGTGACGAGCCCGCGAAGCCCGCCGCTCCGGCGGCCTCGGCCGCGCCCGCCGCGCAGGCGCCTGCTTCCGCGCCCNCCGCGCCCGCCGCGCAGGCGCCTGCTTCCGCGCCCCCCGCGGCGAGCCCTGCGGCCGTGGCCAGCGCGCCGCCGAAGCGGCAAGAGGTCGTGTGCACGAGCAAGAGCGACCCGGTGACGTTCTCTCATCCCGCGCTCGAGGCCCGGGTGCGGCAGCAGCTCCAGAAGCCCGAGGGGCCCATCAAGCGCGCCGAGCTCAAGAACATCAAGACGATGAACCTGTCCGACGCCCAGGGGCTCGACGAGCTCGATCCGTGCATCTTCTCCGAGCTCACGGGCGTCAAAGGCCTCTACCTGCCGCCCGGCAAGATCGACGATCTCCGCCCGATCAAGGGCCTGCTCCGGCTCGAGTCGCTGCGCGTGTCGGCCACCCTGGTCAAGGATCTCTCGCCGCTCGCCGGCCTCGTCAAGCTCGACAGGCTCGACATCGGCCGCACGCCCGTCAGCGACATCTCGCCGCTCGCCGGGCTCACCAGCCTGACCGAGCTCCAGATCGACGAGACCGAAGTGACGGATCTGAGCCCGCTCGCCGGCCTGAAGAAGCTCGAGATGCTCCAGATGAAGCGGACGCGGGTGAGCGACGTGTCGCCGCTCCAGGGGCTCAAGAGCCTGAAGAACGTCTACCTCGAGGGCTCGCGGGTCGAGGACGCGAGCCCGCTGCGGACCATCCCCGGGATCAAGATCCACGAGGGCTGACGAGGCCGGGCCGCGCGCCGCCGGGATCAAGGCCCACGAGGGCCGACGAGG
>NZ_JEMA01001091.1 GCF_001589285.1 Sorangium cellulosum
CGAGGGCCGGAGGCGCAGCGATCTCCTGCCCCGCCGCGCCGGACGCGGCCGCGCCGGCTGCCGACGCCACCGGCGTCTCCGCGGCTGCTGCCTGTGTCTGCGCGACCGTGGCGCTCTCCGCGGTCGCCGCCGCTGCGGGCGCGACCGTCGCCGGCGCCTCCGCGCCCGCCTGTGTCTCCGCCGCCGGGGCCGCGTTCGCCGCCGGCCCGTCGTTCGCAGCGACATCGGGCCCAGCGGCCTGGGCCGCCGCCTCCTGTGGCGAAGAGCCCGCGTCGCCCGCGACATCGAGCAGCCTCGCGACAGCGGGGACGCCGGCCGCGATCTCGCGCCCCTTCCCCACGGCGAGCACGCCCGCGACCGTCATCACCGCGGCGACCGCCGCGAACCCGAGCGCGCGGCGACGGGAGCGCGCGCGGGCGGGCGCCTCCAGCGCCGTCAGGACGGCCCGGCGCATCTCTGTCGCGCTCTGGAAGCGGACGCTCGGGTGGCGCGCGAGCGCGCGCATCACAAGCTCGTCGACGAACGGCGGGATCTGCCGGGACGGCGCGCGCTCGCGGAGGCGCTCGGGGCTCCCCTTGATCTTCGCGTCGAGCAGCGAGACGAGGCTCGGCTCGACGAACGGCAGGCGCCCGGTGAGCATCTCGTAGAGGACGCAGCCGAGCGCATACAGATCGGCGCGCCCGTCGATGCGCNAGGACGCAGCCGAGCGCATACAGATCGGCGCGCCCGTCGATGCGCCCCGACGCCGCCTGCTCGGGGGCCATGTACTCCGGCGTCCCCACGATCGCGATCGCGGCTCGGGCCGGCCCCTCCCCCGCGCCGGTGGCGTCGGCGACGCCGTCGGCCTCGCCGCGATCCTCGGAGAGGCACTTCGCGAGCCCGAAGTCGAGCAGCTTCAGGCCGGCGTCGGCCAGGGAGGTCGAGCCCGGGGCGCCGCTCGGGCGCGTCAGGAACAGGTTCTCGGGCTTCACGTCCCGGTGCACGAGGCCCTCCGCGTGCGCGAGCTCGAGCGCGCTCAGCACCTTGACGGCCATCGCGAGCGCGTCGCGCCAGTCGATCGCGGCCCCGCGGACGAGCACGGCGTCGAGCGTCTCGCCCTCGAGCAGGTCCATGCCGCAGAACAGGCGGCCATCCGCCGCCATGCCGAAGTCGTGGACCTTCACGAGGTGCTCGTGGGAGAGGCGCGAGAGCACGCGCGCCTCGCGGCGGAAGCGGCTCGCGACAACGTCGGTCGCGGAGTGCTCGGCGGACACGACCTTCAGCGCCACGCGGCGGCCCAGGTCGACGTGCTCCGCCTCGTAGACGGTGCTGCTCGCGCCGGTCCCGATCTCGCGCAGCAGCCGGTACCGCGTGCCCGGCAGCATGCCCTCGTCGCCGCGCTCGGCGGAGGCCATCGCCTCCGCGCGGGGGCTCACCGGCGTCACGGCCGTGGCGCGGTGCGCCTTGGCGGCGGCGACGAGGCTCGCGAACTCGCTGCGCGAGCGCCCCGGCTCGCCCGGGAAGAGCCGCTGCATCAGGTGCGCGGCCCGCGCGCGCACGCCGCGCTCGCCGCCGGGCAAGGCGACCGCCGCCCCGAGGAGCGCGGCGAGATCGCGCGCGGCGGCGCGGCTCGACGGGTACCGCGCGTCCCTGTCGAAGGCGGTGAGCCGCGCGATCACGGCGTCGAGCGCCGGCGGCGCCTCGAGCCCCACGGCGATGGGCGGCGGGTCGTTCTGGTTGCGCGCGACAGCGGCCATGTGCGTCTGCGCGTCGCCCTGGAGGAAGCGCCGCCCGGCGCAGAGCTCCCAGAGCATGATCCCGAGCGCGTAGAGGTCGACCCGCGCGTCGCCCGGGTCGCCGTTGGCGACCTCCGGCGCGACGTAGCCCGGCTTCGCGAACACGACGCCCGCGACCGTGTGGCAACGCCGGTTCTGCCCGCGCGCGGTGCCGAAATCGATGATCTTCACGTCGCCGGAGAACCCGAGCATCACGTTCTGGGGCGACAGGTCGCGGTGCACGATGCTGAGCGCGCCGCCCGACGGGTCCCTGCGCTCGTGCACGTGCGCGAGCGCCTCCGCGATCATCGTCGCGATCGCGACCGCCTCCGCCCAGTCGAACCGGTGCCCGAGCTGCACGGCGCGGGCCCGGACCTCGCCGAGGCTCCGGCCCTCGACGTGCTCGACCACGGCGTACGGCTCGCCCGTCGCGGGGTCGACGTCCGCCTCGATGACCTGCGCGACGCCGGAGTGCTGGAGCTGCGCCTGCACCCGCGCCTCGTCCAGGAAGCGCGCGATGTAGCTCGGGTCGGACGCGTGCTCGCGGCGGATGATCTTCACGACCACGGGCCGCTCGGCCCCTTCCAGGCCGGTCGTCGAGGCGAGGAACACCTCGCCCATGCCACCGCGCGCGATGCGTCGCAGGAGCACGTAGCGGCCGAGCGGCCGCGGAACGTCGTCCGCGGCGAAGCCGCTCCTGCTGGGCTCGTGCGAGGGCGGAAGAACCGGACGAGGCACGGTCACCGAGGAGTTCGCCATGGAGCGAACCTACCGGATGTAGGACAAGGTGGGCCAAATTCGGGAGGCCCGCTTCGCCAGGCCTCACAATGCGTGAAGATCCCTGGTAGGTCCGGCTCAACGCACCATTTCGACACAGGGGCTCTCCAGATTATCCACAGGGTTATCCACACCCTGTCGACAAAGTCGCGCAACGGACACAGCGTGTGGGCGGAGCATGGATCCGTCCAGGGAACCCATGAAACGCCGCGATCCCCTGTGGATCCGGGCCATTGCTCTTCCTGCGGGCCTCGGCTAATCCTTGCGAGGGATGCCCCGGCACGCTGTCCAGCGCCTGATGATCTTGCTGACGTTCGCGTTGGCGATGGTCATCCCGCTGCGTGCGGGCGCCGCGATCGTTCCGGTCTGCGAGGAGGACCGGATGACGCTCGTCGCTCCGCCGGACGAGCCGTCGTGCACCATCCTGACCAGCGTGAACGACGCGACGGGTGAGACGAGGGACGCGCCGATCTGCGATCCCCGCGGCGCCTCCTCGGTCGCCCCGCCCCGCACCCTGCCTGTCGCCGACGATCGGATCGACGCGGCCCCCGGGTGCGACGGTGGCGATCCGTCGCCGAGCGTCGGGCCGAGCTCGCGCCACCCCGTGCCCGCGGGCGAGCTCTCCAGCGCCCCGCAGCCGGCGCTGCTCGTTCCGGAGTTCGTCCTTCCTGCCCCGTTCGCGCCCGCGGCGAGCTTCTCGTTCATGGCGACGGCCGGGGGCCCGCGCTCCGGCGTCGAGCAGGGCGTCTACCACCCGCCTCGATGAGGCGCGCTCGCCGGCGGGCCGCGGTCGATCGCGCCGCGCGGTCTCTCGGAGACCGCGGATCGGATCGCGATCTCGGCGCCGCCGCGAGATCCGGAGCGTTGCCGGTCTGACCCGAGCCCGAAGGCGCTCGTCCGGGCCCACGTCGCGCAGGCGCGCCCCTCCACGGGCGACGCGCCCCTCGCGGCCGGAGCCGGGCGCTGACGCCAGCGCGACGGGTCGAGAGCGGTCCCGGCGCTCCGCCAGGGGCTGACGCCGCGCGCACGCGGCGGCGGCTCCTTCGGCCCTGGGTGGCTCGCCATCCAGGGAGTTCGATTGGCCATCTTGTCGCGGGCGCGCCACCTGGTGTCGCGCCCGCGTTGAAGGAGGGGCCCGCTTGGCGGGCCTCACCAACGTTGAGAGAGGAAATCATTCATGAACAAGGGAACAGCCATCGTCGGCTTTCTTCTCTGCTTCATCGCAGGGATGGGGCTGATGTGGAGCATCGATCGGAGCGCCGGCTCGCGCGGGCATGAGATCGCGTCGGCCGTGGACGACGGGCAGCCGTGGAGCGACGAGGACGCGGCGATCCCGGTCTCGTCGAAGGACCCGATGTGGGGCTCGCGGACGGCGCCGGTCACCATGGTCGTCTTCAGCGACTTCGAGTGTCCGTTCTGCACCAGGGTCGAGACCACGATCAACCAGATCAAGGAGAAGTACGGCCCCGAGAAGCTGCGGATCATCTGGAAGAACAACCCGCTCCCCTTCCACAAGAACGCGCGCCCGGCGGCGCTCGCGGCCGAGACCGTGTTCCGCCTCGGCGGGTCGAAGGCGTTCTGGAAGTTCCACGAGCTCGCCTTCCAGAACCAGAAGGCCCTCACGCCCGCCAACTTCGAGGCGTGGGCCGCCGAGGCCGGCGTCGACAAGGCGAAGTTCAAGGCGGCGTACGATCGGCAGGAGTACATGGCCAAGATCGACGCCGACATGGCCGTCGGCAAGTCGTCCGGCGTCACCGGCACGCCTGCCTCGATCATCAACGGCGTGTTCCTGAGCGGCGCTCAGCCGATCGACAAGTTCACCGCCGTCATCGACGAGCAGCTCAAGGCCGCGCAGGCGGCGGTCGCCTCGGGCACCAAGCCTGACAAGGTGTACGCCAAGCTCGCCGCGGAGAACAAGGCGAAGGCGCCGCCCAAGCAGGACCGCGAGCGCCCGCAGGAGGACGACAAGACCGTCTGGAAGGTGCCCGTCGGCGACGCGCCCGCCAAGGGCCCGGCGACCGCGCTGGTCACCATCGTCGAGTGGTCCGATTTCCAGTGCCCCTTCTGCAGCAAGGTCGTCCCGACCATCGACGAGCTCCTCACGACCTACGGGGACAAGGTCCGGTTCGTCTGGAAGAACAACCCGCTCCCGTTCCATCAGCGCGCCGAGCCCGCGGCCGAGCTCGCCATGGAGGCCCGCGCTCAGAAGGGCGACAAGGGCTTCTGGGACGCGTACTACCTGCTCTGGAAGAACCAGCAGAAGCTCACCGACGAGGATCTGCTCGGCTACGCCAAGGAGCTCGGGCTCGACGTCGAGAAGGTGAAGGTCGCGATCACGACCAAGAAGTACGGCGCGTCCATCGCCGCCGATCAGGAGCTCGCGGACGACCTGCAGGCGTCCGGGACCCCGCACTTCTTCATCAACGGCCGCCGGCTCGTCGGCGCGCAGCCGATCGACAAGTTCAAGACGATCGTCGACGAGGAGATCAAGAAGGCCGAGGGGCTGCTCGCGAAGGGCGTCGCCGCCAAGGACCTCTACGCCGAGATCATCAAGGACGGCAAGGAGCCGCCGCCGCCCGAGCGCAAGGAGGTCACCCCGCCGGCGCCCAACAGCCCGTGGAAGGGCGGCGAGCGGGCCAAGGTCGTGATGCAGGTCTTCTCGGACTTCGAGTGCCCGTTCTGCAAGCGCGTCGAGGACACTGTCTCGCAGGTCTCGAAGACCTACGGCGACAAGCTGAAGATCGTGTGGCGCCACCGGCCGCTGCCGATGCACAAGAACGCGCCGCTCGCCTCTGAGGCCGCGCAGGAGGCCTACGCGCAGAAGGGCAACGCCGGGTTCTGGGCGTACCACGAGCTGCTCTTCAAGAACCAGGGGCAGCCGGAGGCCTTCTCGCGCGCCTCGCTCGAGAAGTACGCCGAGGAGACGGGCCTCGACATGACGAAGTTCAAGAAGGCGCTCGACACGAACACCCACAAGGCGTTCGTCGAGGCCGAGAACTCCGTCGCCGACAAGGCGGGCATCAGCGGGACGCCGGCGTTCGTCGTGAACGGCTACTTCATCAGCGGCGCGCAGCCGTTCTCGAAGTTCAAGAAGCTCATCGACAAGGCCATGAAGGAGGCCGGCGAGACCGCGCCTGCCGCCGCGAAGGTGGAAGCCCCGAGGAAGCCGGCAGGCGCCGTGCAGCCCGCCGCCGCCCCGGCCGCTCCCGCCGCCCCGAAGTGAGCCGCCTCCGCGCGGTCTGACTTCCCTCCCCCAGACCAACCCGCCCCGAGGGCGGCTCCCGTGATCCGGCGAGCCGCCCACCTTCCTGATCGACGCCGCGGTCCGATGGACGCTGCGGTGCGCGCGCGTGCTTCGTGCGGCAGGGCCGGCAGCCGCGTCGACGCGCGGCAGGGCCGCCAGCCCGCGCCCGCGCGGGCAGCGTCAGCTCGTGGAGCGGAACCTCGAGCGCCCCTCGGAGGTCCACCACGCGCGGTAGCGCTGCTGGGCGGCCTCGCGCTCCTGCCGCGGGAGGTCCTCGTAGTAGCCGAAGTACTCCCTGGTGATGCCCTTCAGCTCGTCGATCGCCGCGCGGCGGATCGCGGGCTTGTCGTGCGTGAGCGCGTCGATGATCCACTCGACGCGGTGGCGCTCGCCGTTCCTCGACCACCACGACGCCCACCTGCGCGCGTCGCGGCCGAGATCGTCCCGCGTGATCACGACCAGCGCCCGGGCCGCGGCCTCGACGATCGCCTCGTGAGGATCGGTGAGCGCGCTGATCAGCGCGGGCACGGCGGACCCGGCGCGGATCTCCGCCGTCGTGTCGATGGCGGTCAGCCGCCGCGTCGGCGATTCCTCGCGGTCGCGCGCGATGTGCTCGATCCCCTGCAGGATCGGGCCGCCCGCGGGCGGCGCCGCGATCAGCAAGGAGGCCGACCGGACCGCGATCCGGCGGACAGCCAGGTTGTCGTCGAAGAGCCGAGGGAGCAGCGCGTTGGCGGCCTCCGGGTACGGGAGCTCGCCGAGCACGTGCGTGGCCCAGAAGCGCACCTCGGGATCGGGCGAGGCGCTCCGCACGGTCATGAAGGGGAGCGCCGGGCGCCGGATCGCCACGATCAGCTCGAGCAGCGGTCCGCACTGCGAGGCGGGCGGCGCGGCGGCGACGCCCGCGGCGCCGTCGGGGCCGGCGAGCTGCTCACGGAAGCGCTGGCGATCGACCCGGAGCGGGCCGGGGAAGCGCGCGGCGACGACCGAGACCGCCGTCTCACCGTGGCGCACGAGCTCGGCGAACGCCCGCGCGCCCGCCTCGCCGCCCGCGAGGAAGTGCTGCAGGAGCGAGGTGTACTCCGCGCGCAGATCGCCTGCCGGAGAGGGCGAGGCCGCGGCGCGCCGCTCGGACGGGGGCCGCGGGTACGCGACGGAGCCCTCGACGGAGACGGGCGTGCGACGCCGCGAGGCGGAGCGACCCGCGGCCGGCGGCGGCCCGGGCTCGCGGTGCTCCTCGCCGCCGGGCATGATCGAGCTGTCGAGCATCCACGGAGGGCGTGAGTACCGCCTCGTCCGCGCGTCCTCAGGCTCGCTGAGATCCTCCGACGGCGACGGCGACGGCGCGGGAGGGATCTCGAGGTCGGGGATCTCGTCGATGACCGCTGGCGGCGCGGGCGCCGTGACGGCCGGCAGCATCGGCGCCGTCACGGCGGGCATCATCGGCGCCGTCACGGCGGTGCCCGACACGACGTCGGCGCCGGCCTCGCGGCCCAGGCGGAACTGCGGCTCGACCGGGCGGCTCGGTGCGTGCGGCATCGGTGCCGGCGGGATGGTCGAGCTGAACGCCATCGCGTGCGCGGGCCCCTCGTCCGGCTGCACGGGATCGGCCTCCACGCCGGTGCCGCGGAGCCCGAACGCCCTCGCGACAGCGTCGATCCCCGAGCCGCCGTCCTCCGTGGACCAGCCGCCCTGCGGCGGCGCGCCCTGCGGCTCGACGTCCGCGCCGTCGGCGCGCCGCGGCTCCCCCGGGCCGGGAGCTGCATGCAGGTCGGGCCAGGCGGCCCCCGCATCTGCGACGGGCGAGCCGTGCGTCTCGGCGCGGACCATGTTGCTCAGCTCGAGGAGCGCGGCGCGGGTGCGCATGGAGAGCGGTCCCTCCGCGGCGTGCTCGTCGGTGGGCGCGGCCGCTTCGTGCGGCGGCGCGGCGGCCGGCT
>NZ_JEMA01001092.1 GCF_001589285.1 Sorangium cellulosum
CCCGGAGCGCCGCGGACGCCGAGGTCGCGCGCGGGCTCGCCGCCCTCGGCCACACCCCGGTGCCCGACGGCGCGATCGCGGCCGCGCTCAAGGGCGTCGCCGACGGCGTCGCCGACGCCGCGGACGAGTTCCGCGCCGTGAGCGCGCAGACGGGCGCGGACTGGGTCCTCACCGGCACCGTCGAGCCGGCGGTCACGACCACCCGGGTCGAGCTCACCGCGTACCTCGCCTCGACGGGCCGGGTCGAGTCGGTCGCGCGGGAGGTCGACCAGGGCCAGGCGACCCGGCAGACGCAGGAGATGCTGGCCGTGCTCCTCCGCCCCGAGGGCATCGGCATCGGCGAGCTCCCCTGGGAGCGCGCCGCGCGCGCCCCGTCGGCGGGCGCGCCGCCCCCGTCGGAGGGCGGAACGCTGGTGCTGCCCCCGGTGCCCGCGGCGCCGGCGGCCCCGCCGGCCAAGGAGGTGCTGATGGCCTACCCCCTCGGGCCGGAGCGCGTCTGGCCCGCGTACTCGGGCGGGCGCCGGTTCGCCGTGTCCGCGGCGCTCGGGGCCGCCGTCGCGGCGGCGCGCCTCCCGGGCGCGAGCGGCAGCGCGGCGTCGCTTGTCGGGACGGCGCGCGTCGCCTACGCGCCCGGCGACCGCGGGTTCGAGCTGTTCGCGGGCGGCGGCGGCAACCTGGCCGGGCCGTTCGCCGGCTGGATCGAGGGCGGCGCGCGCCTGATGCTGACGCCCAGCCTCACGCCGCACGAGGGCGCGTGGCGCGCGTTCCCGCTGCACGTCGGCCCGGCGCTCCACCTCGGCGCGTTCTTCAGGTCGGGCGCCGGCGTCGTCGGGCCTGGCGGCGCGACGTACCGCCGCGATCTCGAGGTGCGCCCGGTGCTCGGGGCGTCGATCGACGTCGCGCTCGCGCTGGGCCCCTCGGTGCAGCTCGAGGCCCAGCTCGGCAACCTCCGGTGGGTCCCCGCGGGGGACGGCTCCCTGCTCCTGCTCGGCGCGACGCTCGGCGCCGGGGCCCGGTTCTGACGCATGCGCATCGAGCTCCCGAGCCGCCGCAGCACCATCCGCCTCGCCCGCGCGCTCGCCGGCCTGCTCGCGGGCGGCGACCTCGTGGTCCTCGCCGGCGACCTGGGCGCCGGCAAGACGTTCTTCGCCCGCGCCCTCTGCCGGGCGCTCGGCGTGCCGCCGGTGCTCCCGATCACCAGCCCGACCTTCACGCTGGTCCACGAGCACGAGGGCCGCGTCCCGATCGCGCACGCCGACGCCTACCGCCTCGGCGGCGCGTCTTCCGATGACGGCGTGCTCGGCGCCGCGACAGCAGAGCTCGCCCACCTCGGCCTGCGCGAGCGCCGCGGCGAGGGGGCGGTCGTCGTCGTGGAGTGGGGCGAGCCGTTCGTGGAGGCGCTCGGCGGGGACGCGCTCCTGATCCACCTCGCCGCGCCCGCGGATCCTGCCGCGCCCGGCCGCGCCGCGGAGATCCGGGCGACGGGCGAGCGCAGCCGCACGGTGCTCGCGGCGCTGGAGAGAGAGCTGCTCTCGTAGGCTCGGCGGCGATGTGGCCGCAGGCAAGCGGTTCGGTGGAGGTGCCGCCGCGTGGCCGAAGGCGCGATGCGCCTTGGGCGAGGGCGGTTCTCATGCACCGCTTCAGCCGAGCTGCCTGAGCTTCTTTTCCAGATAGTAGGCTGCAGCCTGGCAGTAGGGCGGCAAAAGACCGGTACTGTCCGGCGTCGATGAAAGCTCCAGCAGCGCCTTCACACGTGCGGCCCTCGGCGCCTTCTTCTGAAATTCGGACCGGAGGGCCTCGATCACGGCCCTCCGGTTCCGTTGAAGGCGAGCGATGTTGAGGTTCAGACGCTCGATCTGCGCTTCGGCGCTGGCGCGCATCGCGGGCTCCAGGCCGCGCGCGGGTCGCATCTCACCCTGGTTCGTATAGGAGAACATCGAGCTGACGTCGGGCGGAGACGCCGCCGGGTTCAGCTCGATCCGTTGCTCCTCTCTCGGGAGATGTCCGCGGTAGGTGTCGCAGTGGTAGCGATCGCGGTGAGCTCCTCCGCCATCGTGGATGCCCACATCGCCCAGGCAGACCCCGAGGAGGTTGCCCCAGTCGAACACCAGCTCCGGCGACAGCGCGCGCGTCTTGAAATGCTCGATCTTCATGCCTTCGGCGCTCGGCGGTCCCGGCAGCCGGGACATGCAGTACGCGCAGAGCCCGTGCTGCTCCTTGGACGCGTGCTCCCGCATCTGCTGCCTCTGCGTCCCGTGCACCGAGCTCCAGGCCGCGCCGGGCGTACCCCGGAGGTCGGCCAGGCAAGCGGGCTCGCGGTCCTTCTCAATCCGGCGCATCGCCGGTCTCCGCCATGGAGAGCTCCCATCGCGCGGCGACAACCTGAGCGTCGTCCTCCCCGAGGAGGCCCGACAGCTCTGCCAGCAGCGCCTTCGCCTCCGCAAGCTGGCCGTCGTCGATCAGCCGTGCCAGCTCGTCGAGCTTCTCCCGTGTTTCCTTCAAGCGTGACGGGGCGCCGAGGATGTCCTCCAGGATGGTGTTGGTGTCCTTTCCCGCGATCCTCTCGACCCGGTGCGCCTGGTGATCCGGATCGAGGAGACGCACCGAGCCGCGCGGGGCTGCGGACATCACCTGAGGCGAGTGCGTCGTCACGACGAACTGAATGCCCGGGAAGGCGCGAAGCAGGTCGTCGAGCACGCGCCATTGCCACGCGGGGTGGAGGTGGAGATCCACCTCGTCGATGAGCACGACGCCCGTCGCCCGCGCCGGGGCCTCGGCGCCGAGAGACGGGTTGAGCTGCGTCGCGCGCCACGCGATGTCTGCCGCCACGGCGATGAGGTTCCGCTGGCCGTCGGAGAGGGCGACGAAGGGGAGGGAGGAGCCGTCCACGAAGTCGACGCGCAGCTCCTGGTGGTTGGCGCTGTAATAGATCCGGCGAGCGCCCTCGAGGCAGGTGCAGGCCGCCGCGCTCACCCCCTCCAGCTCGGGGCTCCGCACCTCGGTGAGCGGGCGCCCCTCCTCCGCGGCGCGCGCGAGGCGCTGGACACGATCCTCCTCGCGCCAGGCCATCCAGGCCTCGAACCCCTTCTGGTCGGACGCGGCCTCGAGCGCGGCCCGGTACCCTTGAAGCCTGGACTTCAAGCTCGCCCTCTCGGGGTTCCTGTCTCGCTTGTGGTGCCACAGCCGACCTGTTCCGTAGTAGGCGAGCACCGGGAGCGCGACGGCCTTGGCGCCCGATATCGCATCCTCGATGCCACGAGGCATGAACCGGGTCGCCTCTAGCGGGCCTTCCCGACCGGACTTGGTGACGCCCGTCGTCGTGCGGCTGTCTGCGCCGCGAAGCTCCCTCGCCCACTCCACGTGGCCCAGCGGGGTCTCACCGCTCGCTTCGACGCGCACCGGGTAGCACGTCGCCATGCTCGGGACGCCGCCGTGCATCGTGGTAACAAAGCGCGCTGCCGACTTCGGGATCGGGCGGTCGTCCCGGCTCGCGTTGAAGAAGCTCAGCCACGCGCCCAGCGCCACCGCCAGCCCTTCGAGCACGGTCGTCTTGCCCGTCCCGTTGCGGCCGACGAGCACGGTGAGCCGCGGCTCCAGATGCAGCGCGAACCGCTCGAAGGCGCGGAAGTTGATCAGCCGGATCTCGTCGATTCGCATCGAGGCTCGACGGGTGATACGCGCTGAAAACTGGGGGAGCTAGCGGTTTTCGCCAGGATCGCCGAGCTCGCCGCCGCCACCCCGGGCAGGTCGAGCGCCGAGACGACCGCATCCTCCATCACCTCTCGCCGATGGGCTACGCCTCCACCGTGGCGCCGTCGGGCACCACCCCATGGTGCGAAGGCAGCTCCGCATGGTGCGAAGGCGCCGCCGCGGCGGCGCAGCCCTACCTCCTCCCCGGAACGACGCCGCCGGACGCCTGCCCGACCCCCGCCGTCCGCTCCACAGCCAGCTCTCCGATACCCGCGCCTCCGCGGCGGACGCAGCGGTACGAGGAGGCAAGCGGGCTGCGCTGCAGATCGCACGTCCGCCCCCGTGCGCGGCGGCGTTGCGTGATACAAGAGCGGCATCGTGACCGGAGGCGCTGAGCCCAGCCGCGGCGAGCTGCTCGACAAGTTGCTGGGGCCGGTCCTCGGGTTCCTCGAGAACATCGGCCACATCGTCACGCTCACCTCCCAGACGATCCTCTGGCTCGTGCGCCCCCCGTTCCGCCCCGCGCAGTTCCTGGCGGCGATGGACTTCATGGGCGCCCAGTCGGTCTTCATCGTCGGCCTGACGGGGGTCTTCAGCGGCATGGTCGTGACGCTGCAGACGTCCTACGCGCTGCGCGCGTTCAGCGCCGAGGGACGGGTCGGCGGGCTCGTCGCTGTCTCGCTCGCGCGCGAGCTCGCGCCGGTGTTCTCGGCGATCATGGTCACCGCGCGCGCCGGCAGCGCGATGGCCGCGGAGCTCGGCAACATGCGCGTCACCGAGCAGATCGACGCGATCGCGACGATGGGCGTGAGCCCGGTGCAGTACCTGCTCTCGCCCCGGCTCTTCGCCGCGACGGTGATGCTGCCGCTCCTGTGCATCCTCTACACGAGCGTCGGCATGTGCGGCTCGTACCTCGTCGCCGTGCTCTGGCTCGGCGGCGACGCGGGCGCGTTCTTCCAGAGCGTCCGCGACTTCGCCCTCCCCAGCGACATCTCGATGGGGCTCATCAAGGCGTGCGTCTTCGGCTTCATCGTCTCGGCGGTCTCGTGCCGCCACGGCTTCTTCGCCTCCGGCGGCGCGCGCGGCGTCGGCGTCGCGACGACGCGCGCCGTCGTCGAGAGCTGCGTCACCGTGCTGGTCACGAACTACATCCTGACGCAGCTCCTGCTCGACGTGTGAGCTGCCGCCTGTGAGGCGCGCCGGCGGACCGCGGGCTTCCTGATCCACAGCCGTCGGCCCCGGAGCGGCGCGCCTTGCCACCTCGATGTCGGCCCCCTCCGAGGACGGCCCGGAGAGAGCGGATGCCCACCCCCGGCCCGTGCTCGGCGCTCCGCGCCTGCGCGCGGTCCGCCCCTCCGTCGAGTAGGGGCCCCCGGTTGCCCAGGGGCCCCTCTCACGGAACCGGACTTGTGGGCCTCACATCCGGCTCTTCGGGACGCCGGCATCCGAGGTCACCCTCGTCGTCCGGCGTTGGTGTTTCCACCCGCAGCTATCCCAGCGGCAGCGCAAGCTGCACCGGGGCGATGATGGCTCGGCCTTGCAGTTCCCTCCACTTGGCCGCCAGCGAAACGAGCCCGCGTTCGGCGAAGTACGCGTTACGCAGTCCCCGATCCACGGGCGAGCTGTGGCTGAGCGCCCACCAGGAGCGATGCCCCTCGTAGACCTTCCACGCTGTCTTGGGCTTCACGCCGAGCCGGATGAGCCGGCGTGCGATCGTGCGCTTGCGCTTCCACTGCTTGAGCAGCAGCGCGCGCAAGCGCCGCCGGATGTGCGCGTCGAGGTTCGACAGCATCCGCACCGCGGCCTCGGTGCAGATCCAGAAGAAGCCGATCCAGCCAAGCAGGTACGCGTTGAGCTGGAGGATGCAGTCGCGAAGCGACCTTCCCCAGTTGCGCGGCACCAGCTCGCGGACCTTTTCGTCGATGCGGGTCTTGGACCGCCTCGACAGCCTCACCTCGACGCTTCCGTCCTCCGGCTCGCGCCGCAGGCTGAAGCCGACGAAGTGTCGCTCCTCCGGTCGCGCGACCGCGCTCTTGGTCGCGTTCACCTTGAGCCGCAGCCGGCTCTCGATGAAGCGGACCACGCTCGCCATCACACGCAGGCCGCTCCGCTCGCTTCGGACGTAGATGTTCACGTCGTCGGCGTAGCGGACGAAGCGGTGGCCGCGCCGTTCGAGCTCCCAATCGAGCTCGTCGAGCACGATGTTGCTGAGCAGTGGCGAAAGTGGACCGCCTTGCGGCGCCCCTTCCTCCGTGCTCACCGCCACCCCGTTCGGCATGATCACCTTGGCCTTGAGCATCCTTCGGATCAGGTCGATGAGCCGTCGGTCCTTGACCCGCAGCTCAAGCCTGGCCAGCAAGCGGTCGTGGTGGACCCGATCAAAGAAGCTCTCCAGATCGAGATCGACCATCCACTCGTGACCCTCCTCCAGATGCCGCACGGCCTCCGCGATCGCCGTGTGACAGCTCCTCCCCGGCCGAAAGCCATGGCTGCTTTCGTGGAACGTCGGCTCGTAGTGCGGGCTGAGCACCAGGTGCACCGCCTGCTGTACGAGCCGATCGACCACGTTCGGGATGCCAAGGCCCCGCTGCCCGCCTCCTGCCTTCGGGATCCACACCCGGCGGATCAGGCCGGGTCGGTAGCTCCCTTCCAGCAGCTCGCGGCGCAGCGCCGGCAGCACGATGTCGAGGTGCGCGCGCACCTCGGCGACGCTCTGCCGATCCGGTCCAGGGGCGCCGTCGTTCTGCGCCACTTTCTCGAACGCACGCATCAGGTTGTCCTCGGACGCCACCTCCTCCATCGTCATCGCCGGCAGGGCGGGTCCCTTCGTGTTCCGAGCCTTCGGCACCGCGCGCGGCGCAGGCACGGGCCGGCCCGTGTCCACCCCGCCGTCGGCCCCTCGCGGGCTGTCGGCTGTCGCTCGGAACAGTTCGAGCTGTCCTGCCTGTTCACTGGCCGTGGTCGCCTTCCCTCCCCGCGCCGCCGCGGTTGGGACCGCCTTTCGGCGGTCTTCCGGTATTACACGACCATCCGACTCCTCCCGTCCCGTCACCACTTTGTCCTTTCGTTCTCCATGGTTACCGCCCACGGTCGCCCGTGGCGGAGGCCGGGAGGTCTCCCCNATGGTTACCGCCCACGGTCGCCCGTGGCGGAGGCCGGGAGGTCTCCCCGGGTAAGAACGCGAAAC
>NZ_JEMA01001093.1 GCF_001589285.1 Sorangium cellulosum
CCGGCGCCGGCCGCGCCGCCCCCGGCGCCAGCCACGCCGCCCCTGCCGCCCTTCGTCCGGTCAGCCAACGAGCTCCTTGAATTGCCCCTGGATCACATCCCAGCGGCGCTCGACGTCGTTCTTGAAGGCGATGCCCATCAGGCCGATGAGCACCACCAGCCCGACCAGGCTCGCGATCTCGCGCACGCGCAGCGGCAGCGGGCGCCGCAGCACGGCCTCGAACGTGAAGAACAGGAGGTGACCGCCGTCGAGCACGGGGATGGGCAGCAGGTTGATGAGCCCAAGGTTGATCGAGATCACCGCCATCGCCCAGACGAAATAGCTGACCCCCTTCGCGCCCTCCTCGCCGATCACGTCGTACACAGTGATGGGTCCGCCCAGCGTGGAGATGCTGACCTTGCCCTCCATGATGCGGACGATCCCGACCACGATGAACCGGATGACGTCGTACGTCTCGTCGACAGCGCTCTCCAGGGCGAACTGGAAGGCGGACGGGCTGTCGACGTAAGGCTCGGCCACCATCGGCGACCAGTTCGAGGCGCGCAGGTAGAAGCGCGGGCGGTGCTGGCCGTACTCGTCGATCCAGTCCTCGCGGCGGAGCTCGATCGTGCCGCTCTTGCGCTGGCCCGATCGCTGCCAGGTGATGACGTGCGGCCGATCGGGCGCCGCGAACAGCAGCTCGACGAACGTCGACCAGGCGGTGACCTCGACGCCGTCGACCTCGGTGATGCGATCGCCCGGCCGGAGCTCGGCGTCCCACTCGGCCGAGCCCTCGGGCACCTGCGCGACGTAGAGATCGGCCGGCTCGATGCCGGTCCGCGCGAGCAGGTCGCCGTTGCCCGTCTCCGGCGTCAGCGCGGCGACGCCCGACTCGTAGACCGCCATCTCGGCCAGCCCGCCGAGCGCGTGCGGCACCGGGACCGGGCGCAGGTACGTGACCGGCACCGTGGCGCCGCGGCTCTCCTCCAGCGCGATCTCCAGGTCGGCGAAGGTCTTCACGGGCGTGCCGCGCACCTCCGTCACCACGTCGAACGTGCGCAGCCCCGCGCGGAACGCGGGCGAGTCGGGCCGCGAGACGCCGACCACGGCGGCAGGGCGGCTCGGCTTGATGCCGATCTCGCCCACCCGGTCGACGATCTCGAGCGGCTTGTGGACGAGCTTCTCCTCCGGGACGACCGTGACCTCGACGTGCTCCTTGTTGCGGAACACCTTGAGCCGGAGCTCCTGGTTGGGGCTCTTGGCCACGATGCGGTGGAGCTCGGCGAAGGTGCTGACCCGCTCGCCGTCCACCTCGAGGATGCGATCGCCCGGGACGAGCCGGCCCTCGGCCGGGTGCCCCGGCAGGACCACGCCGACAGTGGG
Organism: Sorangium cellulosum; assembly: GCF_001589285.1. GTDB lineage: Bacteria > Myxococcota_A > Polyangia > Polyangiales > Polyangiaceae > Sorangium > Sorangium cellulosum_G. The sequence goes on from NZ_JEMA01001093.1 coordinate 1,363, forward strand.
CGGGACGAAGCGGGTCTCGCCGATGAAGACAGCGAAGTAGAGGAGCACCGGGAAGAGCACGTTCATCGCCGGGCCGGACATGACGATGATCACGCGCTTCCAGAGCGCCTGGGACTCGAAGGTGCGCTTGCGATCCTCGGGGAGCACGGCCTCCTGCCGGTTCTCCTCGAGCATCTTCACGAAGCCGCCGAGGGGCAGGAGGGCGATGCAGTACTCCGTCTCACGGCCCCGCAGGCGCAGCACCCGGGGGCCGAAGCCGATCGAGAAGGTGAGGACCTTCACGCCGAAGATCTTCGCGCACACGAAGTGGCCGAGCTCGTGCACGAAGATGAGCACGGAGCAGAGCAGCGCGAAATACAGGAGGTCCACGGCGGGGCCTGTCTTTACGCGAGGCCGGGCGCGGTGGCCACTGGCCACTGCGCCGAGGCGCGACGGTCGCAGGCCGGCGGCGCGCTCAGGTGGGCGGCGGCGTCGGGTGGCCCCCGTCCACGCCGCCCGCGCCGTTCGCGCGGGCGCGCGCCCGGATGACCTTGCTCCGGGCGCGGCGGAGCTCCAGCTCGGCGTCCTCCTCGGCGGGGAAGCGGTCCTCGAGCGCCGCCAGGAGCTCGTCCGACCAGGGCTTGCCCTCGGACGCCTCGAGCGCCGAGAGGAGCAGGCGCGCCCGCGCGCGCCGCTCGGTCTCGGCGCGGTACCGCTTCCGCTGCGCGAGCAGCGTCGTGACCCAGACAGCGAGCGCGACGGCTATCGCGGCGAGGATCCACGGGAGCGCGCCGACGAGCTGCGCTCCCTCGTCCGCCAGGTCGCCGACGCGCGAGAGCATCGACTCGCCCTGCGGCCCGCCGCTCCGCTGCTGGATCTCCGTGAGCGCGTCGTTCGCCCCGGCCACCATCTCGCGGCCGATGACCCGCGCCGTTGCGCCCAGCGCGCGCTGGAAATCCTCGCTGCCGAGCAGCGCTGTCATCCCCGGGCCCAGGTTCTCCGCGATCACCACCTGGAGCGCCGGGCCGAGCTGCTCCCGCAGCGCGGACGACATCGCCGGGCCGAGGTCGGCCTCGTCCAGGCTGTCCCGGAGCTGCCTGACGCTCGCCTCCACCAGCGATCCCGTCATGCGCTGCAGATCGCGCCGGCGGTCCTCGCTCAGCGCGCCGTCGAGCGCGCCGTTCGTCGCGCTCCGCACGACGCCGCGCGTGTACGCCGCGGTGAGCTCGTTGACGCGCGCGGCGCGGTCCGCCTCGCCCAGCGACGCGAGCGTCCCGTCGATCAGCCCGGCGATGAGCTGCCGCTGCGCGGCCCGCACCTCCGGGCTGGCCATCAGGCGCGCGACGCGCCGCTGGGTCTCCGCCTCCTCCAGCTTCTCGAGCCCCTCGTCGATCGCCGCCGGCGTCTGGACCCGGGCCACCTCCTCGTCCACCGAGGTGATCCGCGTCGGCAGGGCGCACCCGACGGCGCCGAGCAGCAGGGCCGCTGCGGCCGTGAGCCCCAGGAGATCTCCAGATCGAGCGCCGAGCACACGCATGCGAGGGCGCTTTGCATCCGCGGTGCCTCCCGCCGGCCTCCGCGCGCCGCGGTCGACCCGGCGCGTCGTGCGGGAAAGCCCACAAGGGGCCGCCAATCCGCCTCGTGGCGAAATGTCACAGGGCGCGCAGAAGTGGATCAAGGGCCGTCGCGGGCCGCGTGCTCAGCCCATCTGTGTTATCTGATCGATGGAAATCGGCCTGGCGCCGCGCGCCGAGCGGACGTCTCCGGCGTGGACGGTCCCCCTGGTCGGTTCTCGCGATGTGCCCTGATACGAACTGCGAGGTCCCATCATGAAGCACACGATTGAGCATGATCTGAACGACAGCGAGGCGAAGCTGGTGACCGAGCGAGCGATCGCGCAGTACCGGGAGCGTTACGCGGAGTACGAGCCATTCCTCGTGTGGCGCGACGAGAAGCGCGCGGAGCTCGGCTTCTCGGTGAAGGGGGTCAAGCTGAAGGGCAGCATGGAGCTCCGCCCCGGCGCCGTGGACGTCGATCTCGACGTGCCGTTCCTCATGCGACCTTTCAAGGGGATCGCGATCGCGGCCATCGAGAAGGAAGTTCGACACTTCATCGGCGAGGCGCACAAGGAGAGAGCCCAGGGCGCGGGCAAAGCCACCTGACGAGCGGGCTGTTCCGGCGTGGACACCTGCGCCGCACCGCGCTAGGCTGCTGCAACACAGATTCAACTTCGCCGGCCGAAGTGCGCCCCGCGATACGACTCACCCCAGTGCTCGGCCGGCAGAGGGCTGTCCCTCTCGCCGCGCGTCGACGTTGTCGATGCTTTCAACGTTCGGCCCGTTGATGGGTCGTCGAGACCCGTCACGGGGTGAGCGGCCTCACGGCCGTCAGCTTGTGCGAGGCGAGCACGACGTGGAGCTCCGTGATGCGCCCGCGCGCGTCGACGTCGCAGCGCAGGACGTACCGCGGCGCCCCGCCGGGCAGGATGGGCGCGCGCTCGATGACGATCGCGGGGAGGCCGTTGATGAGGCGGATCTCGTGGCGGGGCTCGCCGGCGCCCTCCCATTTCAGCAGGCCGACGAAGAGCCGCGCGACCCGGTTCGGGCCGACGACGATCCGGCGCGCCGCCTTGTACTCGCCGTTCGCGTCGTTGACGACGCGGACGCCCTCGCTGAGGAGCGCCTCGATCGCGGCGACGTCCTGCGTCGCCAGGGTCTGCAGGAAGCGCACGAGCGCCGCGCCCGAGCGCTCGACGTGCTCGGGCGAGGGGCGGCAGCGCTCGCGGTCGTACGGCTCGAGGGCGCGGCGGGCGCGGTGGTGCGTCGTCTTCACGCTGGCCTCGGACAGGCCGAGCGCGCCGGCGGTCTCCTGCACCGAGTAGTCGAAGACGTCGCGGAGCAGGAGCACCGCGCGCTGCTGCGGGGTGAGCGCCTCGAGCGCGATGAGGAAGGCGAACGACGCGCTCTCGAGGAGATCGTAGCGGCCCTCGGTGCCGTCCTTGCCCGGGATCTCGAACGACGGCGGCTCGGGCTCGGTCTCGATGGGCGAGGGGAGCCACGGGCCGTCGTAGGCGCGGCGCTTGCGGCGCCGGAGCGCGTCGCGGCCGAGGTTCAGCGCGACGCGGGTGAGCCACGGGCGGACGGGCTCGTCCGTGCGCGCGGGCGGGTGCTCCAGCGCGCGCACGAACGTCTCCTGCACGATGTCGTCCGCGTCGGCGGCGCTGCCGGTGAGCCGGTACGAGACGGCCCAGAGGAAGCGCTCGTGCTCGCGGTAGCTCGCGGCGAGGAAGCCCGGCGTCGGCGCCGGCGAGGCGGGCGCCGCGCGCGGGGCGGGGGAGGCCGTGGCGCTGCTCATGGAGTGCCCCGGTAACCCCGTCACGCCGCGCGGTCGAGCGCCCGGCGCGCGCTTCGCGCGAGCAGGGCGCCGGCGGCGTCGCGCGCGCTGGCGAGGCTCGCGTCGGCCAGCATGCCCGTCGGTCCGACCCAGTCGCCGGCGAGGAAGAGCCCGTCGACCTCCGGGACGCTGACGCCGGGGCGCGCCGCGGCGCCGCCCCCCTCCGCGGCGACCACGGCGTTCGAGACGACGAGCGAGGGGAGGAAGCGGCGCTCGACGATCGCGGCGCTGTACCCGGGCTGCGCGCGGTCGAGCAGGGCCTCGAGCTCGCGCTCGGCGTCGCGGCCGGCGAGCTCGGGGCCGTACTGGACGGCGTGGAGCAAGGCGCCGCCCTCGGGGGCGAGGCGCGCGGACGCCGAGTGGAGCGTCAGGTAGAGGGGGCGGTCGATGCCGAGCACGACGCGGACGCGCGGGCGGGGGAGGCGCGACAGCGCGAGGTCGAGGCACGCGGCGCGGACAGGGACGGCGCGCTCGGCGTGCGCGGCGAGCGCCGGGCTCCCGGGCACGAGCGAGGCCGCGGCGCGCGGGCTCGCGGCGACGACGACGGCGTCGGCGCCGAGGCGGTCGCCGTTCGCGAGCTCGACGAAGGAGACGGCGCCGCCCTCGACGGCGACCTGCGTCGCCCGCACCCCGGTGAGGATCTCGACGCCGGCCGCGGTCGCTGCGTCGCGCAGGCCGTCGACGAGCGTCTGCCAGCCGCCGTCGAGGTAGAGCACGCCGTGGCTGAAGGCGAGCTGGAGCTGGGCGAGCGCCGCGCCGGCGCTCTGCCGGCCTTCGTCGGCGCAGTAGGTCGTCAGCCGGACGAGCATGCCGACGAGGCGGCGCACCTCGGGGGTCCGGAAGGTGTCGCGGAGCCACGTCGAGACGGGGACCGACGCGAGCGGCGCGGGGCTCATCGCGGCGAGGCTGCCGAGGACGCGGGCCATCTCGATCTTGGCGGCGACGCCGAAGAGGCCCGTCGTGAGGAGCGAGAGGGCGCCGGAGGGCAGCGTGTGGAAGGCGCCGCGGTCGAACGCGAGCGCGCCCGACGCGGGCGGCGGGGCGCCGGTGTAGCGGACGCCGAGCTCGCGGAGCACCTCCTCGGCGGCGCTCCCGCGGTAGAGCGCGTGGGCGCCGAGGTTCAGCGAGAAGCCGTGGCTCTGCTGCGTGACGGCGCGGCCGCCCGGCGCGTGCGCCTTCTCGATGAGGGCGACGGACCGCCCCGCCCGGCCGAGGTACGTCGCCGCCGCGAGGCCCGCGAGGCCGCCGCCGATCACCACCGCATCTTTTGTAGTGCGCATCACATGTTCCCTTTCCTGGCGGTACCACGATCGAGGGCCCGGAAAGGTTACGCGCGCCCCGTCGATTGTTCGGGGCGGGCCTGGAAGGCCGGACGGGGGAGGGGGGAGCGGCGCGCGGGCGCTCAGGTGGCGCGGACGAGCGGCGTGTCGACGAGGTGCTCGGAAAGGAACCACACATGCATCTCGTTCGTGCGGAGGACGTCGCTCATGAGCAGGTCGGCGGTGCCGTCGTCGCGGTTCTCGGTCGCGCGCGTCACCGCCTCGCGCGTCTCGGCGAGGATGACCTCGTGCGCGTCGAGCAGGCGCGAGAGCTGGGCGGGCACCTGCTCGCGGCCGCGGGGAGGCCGCTCGACCTTTGTCATCTCCGCGACGTCGTGGGCCATGGCGATCGCGACGCCGCCCAGCATCTGGACGCGCTCGCCGAGCATGTCGATCAGCGCGGTTTGCTCCTTGAAGTGCTTGTCGAAGAGCAGGTGGAGCTGGAAGAAGGTCGGCCCGGACGTCTGCCAGTGGTGCTTCTTGTACATGTCGCGCAGGACGAGCGTGTCCGACAGGATCTGATTGAGCGCCTTGATGCTCTCCGCGCGCGGCTTCGCGGCGAGCGCCAGCGGATATTCCACGAGCGTCCCGAAAGGCTGGATCTCCTTGCCTCGCTGCCGGAGGACGGGCTGGGCCTCCACCGCCCGCGCTTCTCCGCCCTTGCCACGCTGCCGCTGCTGGCCCCTTGTTGTCATGGTCCCCTCCACGTCGATCGGTTCACTACGTACCTAGAGCCTGAGCCCGCTCCGTCCATGGCCGCGGTGTCCGCGCGCGGCGGTCCGCTGGAGGGCGCGCGTCGCAGGAGGCGCGCGCGGCGCCCATCGGCCGCTCGCCTCCGGTCGGGATTTCGTGCACAGTCCAGCCCAGCATGAAACGGCTCCTGCTCACCAGCGCGCTGCCCTACGCCAACGGGCACATCCACATCGGACACCTCGTCGAGTACACGCAGACCGACATCTTCGCCCGTTACTGGCGCATGACCGGGCGGAGGTGCGTTTACCTGTGCGCCGACGACACCCACGGCACGGCGATCATGATCCGCGCGCGGCAGGAGGGGCGGAGCGAGGCCGACGTCATCGCCGACATGAGCGCGGCGCACCAGCGCGATTTCGCGGCGTTCCAGATCCGGTTCGACCACTACGGCAGCACGAACTCCCCCGCGAACCGCGCGCTGTGCGAGGAGATCTGGGCGTCTCTGCGCGAGCGCGGCAGGGTGACGACGAAGGAGGTCACGCAGCTCTTCGATCCGGAGGAGGGGATGTTCCTGGCGGATCGCTTCGTCAAGGGCACCTGCCCGAAGTGCGCCGCGCCGGACCAGTACGGCGATAGCTGCGATCGGTGCGGCTCGACGTACGCCGCCACCGATCTGGTCGAGCCGAGGAGCGCGCTGACGGGCGCGCGGCCCGAGGTGCGGAGCGCGCAGCACCTCATGGTGGCCATCGAGCCGGAGCGGCCGTTCCTGACGACCTGGACGCAGGGCGAGGGGCGGATGCCGAAGGAGATCGCGAACTACCTCGCGGGCCACTTCCTGTCGGAGCCGCTGCGCGACTGGGACGTGTCGCGCCCTGCGCCCTATTTCGGGTTCGAGATCCCCGACGCGCCCGGGAACTACTGGTATGTCTGGTTCGACGCGCCGATCGGGTACATGGCCGCAAGCAAGGAGTGGTGCGACAGGCAGGGCGAGGCGTTCGACGACTGGTGGCGATCCGAGGAGACCGAGATCGTCCACGTCATCGGGAAGGACATCGTGTATTTTCACACGCTCTTCTGGCCGGCGATGCTGAGGAGCGCGCGGTTCACGCTGCCGTCGCGCGTGCAGGTGCACGGGTTCCTCACGGTGAACGGGGAGAAGATGTCGAAGAGCAAGGGCACGTTCGTGCTCGCCTCGACGTACCTGAAGCACCTCGACCCGGCGTACCTCCGTTATTACTACGCGAGCAAGCTGAGCTCGAAGGTCGACGACATCGACCTGAACCTGGAAGAGCTCGTGAACAAGGTGAACGCCGAGCTCGTGAACAAGGTCGTGAACCTGGCGAGCCGGTCGTCGCGCTTCGTGGCGCAGGCGGGGCTGTCGGCGGCCTACCCGGACGACGGGGGGCTGTTCGCGGCGGCCGCGGCGGAGGCGGAGGCGATCGGCGCGGCGTACGCGGGGTTCGATTACGCGCGGGCGACGCGGATCATCGTGTCGCTGGCGGACCGGGCGAACGAGTATGTCGACCGGATGCAGCCGTGGGCGCTGGCGAAGCAGCCGGACAAGAAGGCGGAGGTGCAGGCCGTGTGCACGGTGGCGCTGAACCTGTTCCGGCAGATCGTGATCTACCTGGCGCCGGTGCTGCCGAAGCTCGCCGAGGACGTCGGGCGGCTGCTCGGGTGCCCGATGGACAGGTGGGAGCTCGCGAAGACGCCGCTTGTGGGGACGCCGGTGGCCGCGTATGAGCACCTCATGAAGCGGGTTGATCCGGGAGCGGTGGAGAAGATGATCGCGGAGAGCCGCCCTGCCGACGAGGCGGGGGCGCAGGGCGGGGCGGCGGCGCAGGGCGGGG
>NZ_JEMA01001094.1 GCF_001589285.1 Sorangium cellulosum
CGGGGACCGGGGGCGTCGCGTTGCCCGAGGAGCTCGGCGCGCGCCTGACCGAGCTCGGGCGCCTGGTGCCGACGCCGCCCGAGGCGATGGACGGGCCTGCGCGGCCCGATCAGCGCCGGACGCGCCAGATCACCGAGGAGATCCTGGGGCTGGCGATGCAGGTGTCGGGGCCTCGCGGCCAGCCGGTGCACGAGTTCGCGCTCGGCGCGGCGCGGGAGCGGATCGAGGCGCTCGCGGCGACGGCCCCGTCGCCGGCGCAGGCGGCGCAGGCCGTGGGCAACGCGCTGACGATGGCGCTGATGCGCGGCGCCAACGGGCCGGTGCTCGAGATGCTCCGGTCGGTGCTCGCGGGGCTCCAGAAGGCGCTGGGCCTGATCCAGGGCATCACGGGCCGGAACGACGGCGCGCAGATCCGGAAATAGGCAGCGCAGGCGGGCGGCCGGTGCCTCGCAGCGGGCGTTCGACTCGAGAAACGTCCCGTCCGGGAGCGTCAGAATCGTGTCTGGACACGAGGAGGCCGCGCATGGCGTCAGGGCGCAGAGGTGCGATGTCCAGATGAGCGGCCCGGGTGTCCAGATGAGCGGCCCGGGTGTCCAGATGAGCGGCCCGGGTGTCCAGATGAGCGGCCCGGGTGTCCAGATGAGCGGCCCGGGTGTCCAGATGAGCGGCCCGGGTGTCCAGATGAGCGGCCCGGGTGTCCAGATGAGCGGCCCGGGTGTCCAGATGAGCGGCCCGGGTGTCCAGATGAGCGGCCCGGGTGTCCAGATGAGCGGCCCGGGTGTCCAGATGAGCGGCCCGGGTGTCCAGATGAGCGGCCCGGGTGTCCAGATGAGCGGCCCGGGTGTCCAGATGAGCGGCCCGGGTGTCCAGATGAGCGGCCCGGGTGTCCAGATGAGCGGCCCGGGTGTCCAGATGAGCGGCCCGGGTGTCCAGATGAGCGGCCCGGGTGTCCAGATGAGCGGCCCGGGTGTCCAGATGAGCGGCCCGGGTGTCCAGATGAGCGGCCCGGGTGTCCAGATGAATCAGATGAAGACGACGGGCTGCTCCCAGATCGCGAGGACGACGCAGCCCTCGGCGCTCGAGACGCTATGACGGGTGCCCGGCGCGTTCACCACGAGCGTGCCGGCGCGGTGGTGACCGCGCTCGTCCGACTGCGAGCCCGCGAGCACGAAGATGTGCTCGTGGCCGCGATGGACGTGCTGCGGCACGGACGCGCCCGGCGCGTAACGCAGCAGCGCCGCCGAGGTGCCGGCGTCGCCGCTGCCATGAAGGCGATGGATCTCGACACCTTCCCGGAAGCGCCGCCAGGGGACCGACTCCGGATGAGCGACCATCGCCGCCACATTCGCAATGATGAACGGCAACTGCACAGGGTTCGAATCCCGCTTCGCTGCTGAATCGGTGGGTGTCATCGCGAATCTCCGGTGTTGATGGAACGATGCCACGGCGCGCGGCGCATGCTCAACGGCGATCAAGCGGAGCGCGAAAAAATCACGAACGGGAAAAGTTCCAGAAATGAAGAGGCGCGTACAGATCCAGGGTGTGAAGAGCACCTTGCGAACTCCTCTGCTCCCCTGGGCCGGCGCGCCGCGCGGAGCGCGCTTGCTCGCCCTCTTCCGTCCGCTGCTCCTCGCGCTCTCGCTGCTGCCAGCGGCCGCCTGCAGCAAGGAGGAGTCCAGCGAACAGCCGCTCACGGTGGGTTTCATCTACGTCGGCGCGCGGGACGACTACGGCTACAACCAGGCGCACGCAGAGGGCGCCGCCGCTGTCGTCAAGCTGGCCGGCGTGAAGACCCGCGAGGAGGAGAACGTCGCCGAGACGGTCGCCGTCCAGAAGACGATCGAGAGCATGATCAACCTCGACGGGGCGTCGGTGATCTTCCCGACGTCCTTCGGTTACTTCGATCCGCACGTCCTCAAGGTGGCAGAGAAGTTCCCGGACAGGACGTTCCTGCATTGCGGCGGTCTTTACGACGGGTCGAAGCACCCGAGCAACGTCGGGAGCTACTTCGGCTACATCGATGAGGCGGAGTACGTGTCCGGCATCGTCGCCGGGATGACGACGAGGAGCGGCAAGCTCGGGTTCATCGCGGCCAAGCCGATCCCGCAGGTGCTGCGCAACATCAACGCGTTCACGCTGGGCGTCCGGAGCGTGAACCCGGGCGCGACGACCGCCGTGATCTTCACCGGCGACTGGTCGATGCCCGTCAAGGAGGCCGAGGCGGCGAACAGCCTCATCGATCAGGGCGTCGACGTGCTGACAGCCCACGTCGACTCGCCCAGGGTGATCATCGAGCTCGCGGAGCGCCGCGGCGCCTTCAGCACCGGTTACCACACGAACCAGGCGACGCTCGCGCCCAGGGGGTACCTGACCGGGGCCGAGTGGAACTGGTCCAGGGTCTATACGGACTACATCGCGTCGATCCGCGAGGGGAAGCCGTATCCGCACCTCCTGCGCGGCGGCTTCAAGGAGGGGTTCGTCAAGCTCTCACCGTACGGGCCCGCCGTCTCCGAGGAGGCGAAGAAGAAGGCCGAGGAGGCGAAGGCGAGGCTCACGGAGGGCACGCTCACCGTCTTCAAGGGGCCAATCAAGGACAACGAGGGCAAGGTGGTCGTCGCCGAGGCCGTCGAGCAGCAGCAGACCGACATCGTGCTCGAGAGCATGAACTACCTCGTGGACGGCGTCGTCGGCTCCCTTCAGAAGTAGCGCAGCGCGCGGACGAGGGAGCGTCGAACCGCCATGAGGCCAGGGACACCAAGGAGACGCTGAGATCCTCCCTTGGCGTACCTGGCGTCCTGGCGGTTTTCTTCCTCTGTTGTCCCTCTCCGCCGATCAGAGCGCCGCGAGGACGGTGGTGGCCGGCGCGGTCCAGCCGACGATCGCCCCCTGGGCGCGGATCATCTCGAGGGTGGCCGCCTTGAACTCCGGGAAATAGCTCTCGGTGGCGTCCTCGATCAGCAGACACTCGTAACCGCGGTCGTTCGCCTCGCGCATCGTGCTCTGGACGCACACCTCGGTGGTCACGCCGGCGAGGAGGAGCTGCGAGATGCCGAGCGACGCGAGCCTGGCGTCGAGCCCCGTCCTGTAGAAGGCGCCCTTCCCCGGCTTCGGCACGACGATCTCCCCGGGCGCGGGCGCGAGCTCGGGCACGAAGTCGTTGCCGGGCTCGCCCAGGACGAGGATGCGCCCCATCGGGCCGGCGTCGCCGATGCGCATGCCCGGAGCGCCCCGGTAGCGCTTCGCGGGCGGGCAGTCGGAGAGATCCGGCCGGTGGCCCTCCTTGGTGTGGAGGATCGGCAGGTCGCGCTCGCGGAACGCGTCGAGGAGGCGGCGGACCGTCGGCACGATGCGCCGGAGCCGGCGGACGTCGTTGCCGAGCGCCGCGCCGAAGCCGCCCGGCTCCAGGAAGTCGCGCTGCATGTCGATGACGAGCAGCGCCACCGACTCCGGCCCGGCGAGGCGGAACGGGTACGGCCTCGCCGCGATCTCGGGGGCCCGCGGCGTCACGCGTGCCCCGCCATCGCGCGGCCGATCCCGGCGACGTCCGCCGAGGCGATCGGCGACTCGTGGACGACGCGGCCCTCGCTCATCACGAGGACGCGGTCGGCCATGGCGAAGATCTCGTCGAGATCCGCGCTCACGAGGAGGACGGCCGTCCCGCGGTTGCGCGCCTCCAGGATGCGGGCGCGGATCTCGGCCACGGCCGCGAAATCGAGCCCGAAGCACGGGTTCGCGGCGATGAGGAGCTCGATGCGCTCGTCGACGCCGAGCCCGAGCTCGCGCGCGAGGACCGCGCGCTGCACGTTCCCGCCGGAGAGCTCGCCGATCGGCGCGTCGACCGAGGGCGTCTTGACGGCGTACTCGGAGACGAGGCGCTCGGCCGATCGCCGCAGCGCAGCGCGGCTCACGCCCCAGCGGAGCCGGGTGAGCGGCGGCGCGTCGAAGACCCGGAAGCCGATGTTCTCCGCGACGGTCATCGCCGGCACGCACGCGTTGCGCAGCGGCTCTTCGGGCAGGCACCGCACGCGGTGCTCGCGGGCCTGCTCGCGGCCGGCGGCGTACGGCGCGTCGTGGACGAGCACCCTGCCGGACCGCGCGGGGCGCTGGCCCGCCAGGACCTCGACGAGCTCCTCCTGCCCGTTGCCCGAGACGCCGGCGATCCCGACGATCTCGCCGCGATGGACGGTGAGCGTCACGCCGTCGAGCGCCGGCCGGCCGCGATCGTCGCGCGCGGCGAGCGCCTCGACGCGCAGGACCGGCGCCCCGGCGGGCGCGTCG
>NZ_JEMA01001095.1 GCF_001589285.1 Sorangium cellulosum
GGGCTCACGGCGGCGCGCCGGGGCAGCCGTTCTCGCGCCACGCCGACTTCACCATGTGGCAGCCGCCCGAGGAGGAGGGCGACGACGAGCCGATCCTCGGCGAGCCGCCGTCCCCGCCGCCTGGCTCGCCCGCGTCGCGCGGCGGCGATCGCGAGCGCGCGAGCGGCCCTGCGCCCTCGCTCCCTGGCGAGCCCGCGGTCGAGATCGAGAGCGTCGATCCCGGCGACTCGCCCCGCGCCGCGGCCGTGCGCGACGAGCCCGAGGGCGAGTTCGTCGAGGTCTTCATCAACCTCGGGCGCCGCGACGGCGCGCGCGCGGCGGACTTCCAGCGCGTGCTCGTCGAGCGCGCGGGGATGGCGAAGGGCGACATCCGGCGCATCCGGGTGCGCGAGCGCAACGCGTTCGTCAGCGTACCGAAGGCCGAGCTCGCGCGCGTCGTCGGGGCGCTGAACGGCGCGACGATCGCGGGCAAGGAGGCGCGCGCGGAGCAGGCTCGGGAGCGCACGTCAAGCACCGAAGAGGTGGCGGAGGACGCCTGACCGCGCGGCGCGCCGGCGTGCCTTCAGGAGGCGCCGGCCTGCCACCAGGCAACGCCGGCGTGCCTTCAGGAGGCGCCGGCCTGCCGCCAGGCATCGCCGGCCTGCTGCAAGGCATCGCCATCGCAGGCGCCGCGCCGACGTTCCACGCTGTCCGCGCATGCGCCAGACACCGCCCGCCGGCGTACGTCGGTCGGCGCTCGCGTGCGACGCTGTCGAGGCGGCGCGCAACGCGCTAGCCAAGCCCGCCCACTGGTCGTATCACGGAAGGGATGGCGCGCAGTGGAGCGGAGGATATCGACCGGCTTCGACGGGACATCGATCGAGCGCTTGCCGACAAGCTCGACGCGGAGAGGGTCCTCCCGCTGCTCGCGCGGCTGGCCCGCGCGACGGCGCCCGGGAGCGAGCCGTGGCTCTATGCGCACCGCCACCTCGCGGAGATGGGCGTCGAGCACGACCCGTGGCGCGCCGCGCTCTTCGCGCGCCGCGTGCTGCAGTTCCACGGGGAGGACGACGGCGCGTGGGCGGTGCTCGGCCTGGCGCAGTCGCTGCTAGGCAACTACCGCTACGCCGCGCGCGCCTACGAGCGCGCCCTGGCCATCGCGCCCGACAACCCGTGGTACGCCCATAACCTGGGTCACCTCTACGACGTCGCGCTGAACCGCCCGCAGGACGCCCTGCCGCTCCTGGCGCAGGCCACCGAGGCGCAGACGGGCGAGGCCGACATCGCCGCGAGCTACGCCCACGCGCTCGCCCGGTGCGGCAAGCTGGTGCTCGCCAAGAAGATCCTGAAGCGCGCCATCCGCCACGGCGCGACGGCCGACCAGATGGCGCTGTGGCGCTGGCTCGACGCGGGCGCGCCCACGACCGGCGAGAGCGGGCCTGACCCTCAGCGGCCGGCCGACTCGAAGCGCAAGACAAAGCGACGCCGCGCCCGCGAGCGCCAGAGCCTCGGCGACTGACGGTCGCCCTCCGCCGTTCGCCGGGCGAGCTCCAGCGCGCACCCGCGCAGCGCGCGCCGTGCGAGGAGGCCCACGTGCGCTCTCGCCGTTCATCTTCAATGATCAAGGAGCAAGCAGGGAGCGAACCGGCCGGGCTCGACCGCAATGCAGCGCGGCACGCGCCGGCGCTCTCCTCTGTGACGCGAGGCACGGGCGAGGTTGTGCGGACACGGGCTACCTCGGCTGGGCGGTGTGCACGCTGGCGCCACAAGCGACATGCACGGCCGACGCGAAGCTTGACGGTGGGTTGCCCGGTTGGCGATAAGCTGTGTTTCTCGACTGGTGCTGGACACGATCCCGGTTCGGCGGGACAGGGCACCCTGCGAGGAGAAGACATGGGCGTAACGAGCGTGCAAAGGACGGACAGGACGGCGCAGCGCGACGCGCGCTCCGCGGCCGCTTCGTCCGGCTCGCGCGGCTCGTCCTCCGGGCGCGCAGATCTCGGGCGGTTGGACAAGAAGATTCGCCGCGCCGTGCACCGGAGAGATGCGCTGCCCGGCGCTCCGCCGGGCGAGCGCGGGCTTAGGACGGAGAGTTCGCGATGAGCGAAGAGGCTCTGCGGCAGGAGGTTGCGAGGCTCACGGAGCGCATCGCTACGCTCGAGCAGCAGATCGAGGCGCACGAGCGCGCGGCGAAGGAGCAGGCCGCGGAGCTCGACAGGGCGGAGCGCGAGGCGCGCGAGCGCAGCGAGCAGCTGGCCCGTTCGGAGGACGAGCTGCGGCGGCAGGCCGGCATCTTCAGGCTCGTGCTCGACAGCATGGCCGACGGCGTCGCCGTCGTGGACGACAGCGGCGAGCTCCTGATGCGCAACCCGGCGGCGGAGCACATGCTCGGCCGCGCGCCGCTCGACGTCTCGGCGGGCGACGGCCAGGGCCCCGGCGACGCGACGCTGTTCTTCCCGGATCAGGCGACGCCCTGGCCCGCTTCCGAGCACCCCCTCGCGCGGGCGCTGCGCGGCGAGACGGTCGACCAGGTGGAGCTCTTCGCCAGGAAGCCCACCGAGCAGGACGCGCGGCTCGCCCGCCGGCCTCAGGCCACGGCGGCCAGCGCGCTGCCGACCCTCGCGCCCGCCTCGGGGGCGCACGGCGAAGACGTCGAGCCGCGGTCGGTCCGCGTGCCGCCCACGTTCGTCGAGCCGCGCGCCGAGGCCGGGCCAGCGTCGGGGTTGTTCCTGACGGTCAGCGCCAGCCCGATGCGGGGCAAGGACGGGTCGATCTCCGGCGCCGTCGCTGTCTTCCGCGACGCGACCGAGAAGAAGCGCCTCATCGAGGATCTCGAGGCCAAGAACCGCGACCTCGTCGAGAGCGAGAGCGCGAAGAGCGAGCTCGTCGAGCGGCTCCGCTACGCCATCGACGAGATCTCGACGCCGATCCTCGAGCTCTGGGACGACGTCCTCGCGCTGCCGATCATCGGCGTCGTCGACTCGCGCAGGAGCGCGCAGATCATGGAGCGGCTGCTCGACGAGATCGTCCGCCGCCAGTCGCGCTACGTCATCATCGACGTGACGGGCGTCGAGGTGATCGACACGCGCACGGCCGACCATTTCATGAAGCTCATGAAGGCCGTCGAGCTGCTCGGCGCGCGGTGCCGCATCACCGGGGTGCGGCCCGCGGTCGCGCAGACGATGGTGGAGCTCGGCATCAACCTCGGCACCGTTCGCGCCGCGCGCAACCTCAAGCACGCGCTGCGCGAGAGCCTGGCGTTCGCCGGCCAGAAGCCGACGCTCTCGTCCCTCATGGGCCGCCGCGGCGCGGCCAGGGGCGGCGAGAAGCAGGCAGGACAAGCGTTCACCCCTGGCGGCCCAGAGGCCGCGTTCGACCCGTCCGGCAGCGGTCCCATGAACACGACACAGCTCCAGCTCAGCGCGAGGAAGGAGACGTCCACTTGATGCAAGCGGGTAGGGTCCCCATCGTGGGCCTCTTCGGGAATTTAATCGTCTCGGTGCAGGGCGGGCTCACCGACGGACAGGTCGAGCAGCTACGCGACGATGTGACAGGGTCGATCGAAGCGCGATCGCCCCGCGGCCTCATCGTCGACCTCTCCGGTGTCGAGATTCTCGACAGCTATCTCACCCGCGCCATCCGTGACATCGCGCTCACGGCCCGGCTGATGGGCGTGCGGACGGCGGTGTGCGGCTTGCGCCCCGCTGTCGCGATCGCCCTCGTGGAGATGGATCTCGAGATCCCTGGCGTCGTGACGGCGCTGAACCTGGAGCGCGCCGTCGAGATGCTCGCGCCGTCCGCGGAGGACGACCTGACGCCGCCGGAGCTCACGAACGAGGTGTCGCATGAAGATCCCTCCTCGTGACGGACCGCCCTCCAGCGGCGGCGCCACGGGGCCGCCTTCGAGCCGGTCGGGCGGGCCGGTCTCGACGCGCATGCCCGGCTCGCCGCAGTCGGCGCGCGGTCCTGCGCCGCCGACGCCGCAGATCGTCGGCCGCTCGATCACCGATCAGATCGAGACGGTGCTGGCGCAGTTCCTCTCGCCCGCGGTGAGGAAGAGCGTCATCGACTGCGGCATCCGGCAGGCGAAGGTCGATCCGCTCTACGCGCGCGAGGGCGATCTCCGGCGCTTGCTCGTCGAGGTCAAGCGCGGGGTGAAGCTGTTCGTCCGCGACCAGGCGCAGCTCGATCGGTGCATCACCGAGCTCGGTGAGCTCGATCACGCCGCCCCTGCGCCGCGCGAGATCACGATCGACGTGCGCAACGAGGAGGACGTGCTGCGCGCGCGGTCCGCGGGCCGCGAGCTCTGCATCGAGCACCTCGTCAGCGACGTCCTGCAGACGAAGATCGTCACGGCGATCTCCGAGCTCGGGCGTAACATCGTCAGGTACGCGGGCAACGGGCAGATCATCGTCCGCTCGCTCACCTCGCCGATGCGCGCGATCGAGATCATCGCGCAGGACCACGGGCCGGGGATCTCGAACCTGCAGGAGATCCTGAGCGGCAAGTACCGCTCGCGCCACGGCATGGGCGCGGGCCTCCGCGGAACGAAGGCGCTCATGGATGCGTTCGACGTCAAGACGGCGCCCGGCGCGGGCACGACCGTGACGGTCAGGAAGTACCTCGGATGACGGTCGCCATCGGGACCGCGTGCTGCGTCGCCGCCGGCGAGGAGGTCGCCGGCGACGAGGCGGTGGTGGTCCGGCAGCCTCCCTGGGTGCTGATCGGCCTCGCGGACGGGCTCGGGCACGGGCCCCTCGCCGCGCAGGCGGCGTCCGCCTTCTGTCGCTACGTGGAGGACCACGCGTCGATGCCGCTCGAGGACCTCCTGACCGGGGCCGGAGAGCACATCGCGTCGACGCGCGGGGCCGCCGCGGCGCTCCTGCGCATCGACGAGAGCGCGGGCGAGCTCGAGTTCTCGGGCGTCGGCAACATCGCGATGAAGGCGATCACGCGGACCGCCATGCCGATCTTCTGCTCCGCCGGGATCCTCGGCCGTCGCGTGCGGCGGCTCCGGAGCTTCCGCTTCCCCATCTCGCCCGGCGACGTCGTCCTGCTGCACTCGGACGGCATCGCCAGCGGCTTCGATCTCGCGGCGTTCCGCGACCTCGACCCCGAGGTGATGGCGCGCCGGATCGTCGACGTCCACAAGAAGTCGTTCGACGATGCGACGTGCGTCGTCGCCGTGCTCCGCGACAACAGGACCTCGGCGTGACGCAGCGCACCCCGCCCGTCTTCAGCATCCCCGTCACCCGCGAGGAGGATCGCTTCGCCTGCGCGGCGGAGGGCGCGCTGATCGCGCGCTGGGCGGGGCTGTCGGAGCGCGCGCAGCACGAGCTCGCGATCGCGATCGCCGAGCTCGTGTCGAACGCGGTGCGCCACGGCGGCGGCGGCAGCATCAGCATCCGCGCGATCCGCGACGAGGCGGCGGCGGGCGGCGGCCGTTGGGGCGTCGAGGTGATCGTGCGCGACTCCGGCCCCGGCCTGGATCCGCGGATCGCGCTGCTGGAGGACGTCGGTCCGAAGAGCGATCGCAGCCCGTCCTCGTCGAGCTCCGCGCGGCTCACGCCGAGGATGCCCGGTCAGGGGCTCGGCGTCGGGCTCGGCGCCGTGCACCGGCTGATGAGCTCCGTCGTCATCCGCTCGTCCCCCGGCATCAGCACCGAGATCACCGCCGTCAAGTGGAAGTAGGCGGCGCCCTCGGGCTCCCGCGCGGCGCGCGAGGTCCCTCGACGCGAGGGGAGCCGCCTCACCGATCGCCCTGAAGCGGCGGCGAAGCGCGCCTGCGGCCCGCTCCAGCCCGTGCGCGCGAGCTCGTCTGCTCCGCGGGCGGCGAGCGCCCGCGGCCGTCAGTTCAGCTCTTTCTCGGTCCGCTCGTTCTGCTCGGCCTCGAGGAACGTCGCGGTGATCTCGCGCTCGAGCGCGAGGTTGATCTCGCGGTCGAGCGCCTCGATGCTGCCCGCGAGGCGCGCGACGTTGAGGGCGTAGACGAAGACCCGCGCGCAGGGGTGGACCTCCGCGCTGCCGCGGAGCCCCCGCTCGCGCTCGTCGGCGTTGAGGCCGTCGAGGAGGACCAGCGCGCGGGGATCGACCCCCTCGGCCACGAGCTCCATCCCGGGCACGTCGGAGATGTAGAGCTCCGCCCCCTCGACGTAGCGCCGGAGCACGGGGTTCAGCGCGGCGATCGTCTTCTGGGCGAGCGTCATGAAGCCGTCGCGGCTCGGCGCCCAGGGCGGCATGCCGAGCTCGACGTCGAGCTCCCGCGAGCGAAGGAAGGCCTGCGTCGCCCCGCGGACGTCGCCCCGCTCGTCGCGGATGAGCCCGAGGTAGTAGTGGGCCTCGGCGTGGCGCGGGTCCTTGAGCGCGGCCTCCTCGATGAGCGCGGCGGCCTTGTCGGCCTGGCCGATCTCGTAGAAGGCGCGGCCCACGAGGAAGGTGTGGTTCGGGTTGTCGTAGGGGCCCTCGGGGATCCGGGCGGCGACCTGCGCGGCCTCGTCGAGATCGCCCTTGCCGAGGAGCGCGTCGAACTTGAGGAGGAGCGCGTCGATGATCTCCTCGTCGACCTCGGCCAGATCGAGCGCCTGGTCGCACATCTCGATCGCCTGGTCGAAATCGCCGAGCGGGTGGATGTACACCTCGGCGGCGTTGAGCATCGCCTCCAGGTAGGTGTCGTCGAGGGCGATCGCCTGGCGGTACGCCTCGATGGCCTCCTCGCCCTCGCCCTCGAGGGCGGCGACGAAGCCGAGCAGGTTGTGAGCCTCCGGCGAGTTCGGATCGAGCTCGAGCGCCCGCCGGGCCGACGCCTCTGCTCCGCGCGTGTCCCCGCGCTGGACGAGATCCCACCCGCGGTCGAGGTGCGCCGAGAACTGGTCCATGGCGGCTCCACAAGTGTGCGAAGGGGGCCCCCGAGTCAAGAGGGAGCCCTGTCAAAGCAACCGTTCAAGCTGTTCCGGGCACGACTTGCCCGGATTTCCAGCGCCCAGCGCGGCCCCTCGACAGGGAGGGGCGGCAGGCGACCGCGCCCGCCCCGGCGCGCCGGAGCGCCAGGGCGGGGGAGGGGCGGCCCCGCTCGCTCGCGGCCCGCTCACTCGTGGATGGACACCAGCGTACCGCGGTTCTCCGGCGTCGACCAGACGCCGTGCCAGCCGCGGGGCAGCCTGGGCTCGCTCCAGAAGAAGACCTTCTTCGCGTCGAGCGGCGAGAGGTTCACGCAGCCGTGGCTCATCTCCCGGCCGAAGTTCGAGTGCCAGAAGGCGCCGTGGAGCGCGTACGACCCGTCGTAGTACGCGACGTACGGCACGTCCTCGATGCTGTACGGCAGATCGCCCGCGACCGTCCCGTCGCCGTCCATCGTCGTCGCGATGTGCTTCTCGCGGATGCGGTACACGCCGGTGGGCGTCGGGTGGTCCTTCTTCTTGTCCTTCGAGCGCCTCCCCGGCGAGACGAGCGCCGCGAACACGGGCCTGTCGCCCTCGATCGCGACAAGCGTCTTGCGCGACAGGTTCACGTCGATCCACTTCTCGCCCGGCGCGAGGTCCGGCGGCGGGCTGCCGAC
Source organism: Sorangium cellulosum (assembly GCF_001589285.1). Taxonomy (GTDB): domain Bacteria; phylum Myxococcota_A; class Polyangia; order Polyangiales; family Polyangiaceae; genus Sorangium; species Sorangium cellulosum_G. Next base: position 7,535 of record NZ_JEMA01001095.1, read on the forward strand.
GTCGGTGTACGTCCCGTCGGCGCCCTTCATCCACCAGCCCTCGGTCGTCTTCCGGTACACGACCGACCTGTGCTTGTGCACATCGCCCGTGAGGCCGAACGCCGCGAAGCGCTCGAGCGAGCCCGCCACGGACACGGACTTCATCTCGGCGTCGAACTGGTACTTGCTCGACGTCTTCGAGAGGATGAAGCCGACAGCCTTCGCGCCCTCGGGGAAGTCGATGCCCTGCGAGGTCGGCGGCTTGATGATGTACATGCGGTCGCTCGGCGCGACGAGGCCCGCGGTCGTCTTGTACCAGCTCCGGCTGTTCCAGCCGAAGGTCTTGTCGACCGCGACGAAGAAGCCCTTCACCATCCGCTTCGCGACGGTCGAGTCCGCGTCCTTGTCGAGATCGGCGAGCGTGACGTTGAGCGGCCGGCCCTTGTCGTCGACGTTCTCCCACCAGGGCTTCTCGGGCTCCTCCTCGACCGGCGCCGTGGCGATGCCGAGCGACGCGGCCGCGGCCACGGCCGCCGCCTTGTCCTCGGTCGCGGAAGCCTCCGTGGCGACCGCGGTCACGGCGGGGGCCGCCCCGGCGCTCGCCACCGCGTCGGGGGTCGCCGCGGGGCGCGGCGCGGCCGCCTCCGCGGCGACCTCCTTCTCGGTCTGCTCGTAGAGCTCCTCGGCCTGCTGCCGCTGCTCTTCCTTCTTCTTGCGCTTCGACGACTCGAGGTACGGCTCATAGCGCGCCATCTCGTCCTTCGAGGGGACGGAGCGGTAGAGCGGCGTGCCGTGCGTCGTGTTGAACGCGTACTTGTACGGCAGCACGTCGTCGAGGTTCGGCGGCGTGATGCCGAGGCGGACATGGGGGTTCGACAGGTCGGTCGTGGCCGACCTCCCGCAGACGTAGCCGCCGTCGAGGAGGCGGTACCACCCCTTGGCGCAGCTCCCGCCCTTGATCGGCTTCGGATCGACCGGCACCTTGCCGCCGAGCCGGATGTAGCCGAGCCGCTGCTTGGAGAACTCCATCGTCGCGTAGACCGGCGCCTGCGGCACGATGGAGCCGAGCAGCGGCCCCGTGTAGGGCTTTTCGGGCTCGTCGGGGGGCTCCGGGGCGGCCGCGGAGGGCTCGGCGCTCGCGATCCCCTTGGGGGCCTCGGCGGACGCTGTCGCGCGCGCCGAGGACGTCGGCGCCGGGCGCGGGAGGGACGTCGTCCGCTCGTGCGGCGGGTGGCCCTCGGTGGACGGGCCGGGAGGCGCCTCGCCCTGGCAGCCGCTCGCCCACGCCGCGGCGCCGGCGACGGCCGCCGCGGCGACGAACCCGAGCGCGCTGGAGACGATCGAGGCGCGCGCGGCGCCCCCGCCCGGAGCGCGGCCGGGGTCCGGCGCAGGTTGCGGCTTCCGCGCGTCGCGGGTGCGGACGTTGCCGCTGCCCTGCGGTCGTGCGAGGTCGTTCTGCCCGCGTGGGCGGGGCGCCTGAGAGCGGTTCATCGCATCCACAGCGTTGGGCGAGGACCGGCCGTCCCGATCCTCGCGTTCTGGTGATCGACCCGTCGGGTCGGGTCGGCTCGGCGGTCTTAGTACCTGGTCGCTCACGTGTCGATCCACTTCTCTGCGGAGCGCGCCTCGCGACTTCGCGAGGGCGGACGCTGCGGCAGGCGACGTCGCGAGGGAGCGAAGGACATGCCACGCAGCCGCGGCGCGCGGCGGGGCCGGCGCCAGCGGCTCGGATGCCGTTCGGACGGCTGCTGCTAGGGTACCGCCGTGGCGGAACGGACCCCGGTGCGTGGCTCGAACAACACGACGACGGCCCCGCGCGCGGGCCGGGGAGCGGGGGTCGTCCCGCTCGTGCGCGCCGCCTCCAGGCGCGCGCTGGCGACGGCGGCGGCCGTGGCGCTGCTCCTGCACCTGCCGCTCTTGCCGACCCCGCTGTTCTCGTGGCTCGAGGCGATGTTCGCGCTGCGGGGCGAGCTGACCGACTACGACGCGGGCGAGACGATCGTCCCGATCGACCTCGACCTCCTCGCGGACGACCCGAGCGCTGTCGCGGCGGCGCCCTCCGCGACCGGCGCCGAGGCCGCGCCCTCGGGGGCGGGCGCCGCGGCGCCCTCGACGCC
>NZ_JEMA01001096.1 GCF_001589285.1 Sorangium cellulosum
CCTCGGCGCCCGCGCTGTCCTCGGCGCCGGCGCGGCACGCGAGGATGTGGAGGAGCTGCGCTGTCACGAGCGCGGTGAACGCCCGCGTGCCCGCGGCGTCGCGGCCGCCAAGCGCGTACGCAGCGAGCGAGGCGCCGGACATCAGGGCCGCGTCCACGCCCAGCGCGCGGACGTCGCGCGGGCCGAACAGCCGCGCCCGGGGGTCGCGCGGGGGGCGCCGCATGACCCCCGGCTCGGCCGGCTCCAGCGCGAGCGCGAGCGCGGGCGCCACGTCGGTGAGCAGGTTGATCCAGAGGAGCTGCAGCGGCGTGAGCGGCGAGGCGCCGGTCAGGGCGCCGGCCAGCATCGCGAGGACCTCGCTCGCGTTCGTCGCGACGAAGTACGCGATCGCGCGGCGGACGTTGTCGTGCAGCCGCCGGCCCTCGCCGACCGCCTCGGTGAGGCTCGGCAGGTCGTCCTCGGCGAGGACCACGTCGGCCACGGCCCGCGCGATGTCGGTGCCGCGCTTGCCCATGGCCACGCCGACGTCGGACGCCTTGAGCGCGGGGCCGTCGTTCACGCCGTCGCCCGTCATCGCGACGATCTCGCCGCGCCGCTGGAGCGCCCGCACGATCTCGAGCTTGGCCTCNTGGAGCGCCCGCACGATCTCGAGCTTGGCCTCGGGCGTGACCCGGCTGTGCACGGCGTCCTCCGAGATGCCGAGCTCGGCGCCGATCGCGCGCGCGGTCCGCTCCTGGTCGCCGGTGAGCATCAGCGTGCGGATGCCCGCGCCGGAGAGCGCCGCGAGCGCCTCCCGCGCGCCGGAGCGCGGCGGGTCGCGGAGGCCGACGAGGCCGGCGAGCACGAGCGGGGCGTCGTTGTCGGTGCGGCCGTTCTGCCGCCACGCGAGGGCGAGCACGCGCAGGCCGCGCGAGGCCATCTCCTCGTTGCGCCGGAGCACCTCGCCGCGCGCCCCGCCGAGCGCGTCGCAGCGCGCGACCACCTGCTCGGGCGCGCCCTTCACGAGCTCGATGTGCCCGAGCTCGGGGTGGTCGTGGACGGTCACCATGAACGCGCGCTCCGCCGAGCGGCGCTCCTCGCTCACGCGCCGCGCCGCGAGGCGCCGCGCGGACACGGGGTAGCCGGCCGCGAGCGCGAACTCGACGAGGGCGCGCTCGGTGCCGCTGCCCAGGACGACCTTGCCCACCTCGCTCAGCTCGACGTCGGCGTTGAGCGCGGCGATGCGCGCGAGCGCGTGCACGGGCGCGGCGCCGGCGTCGACCTCGCGCCCGTCCTCGCCGATCAGCGAGACCTC
>NZ_JEMA01001097.1 GCF_001589285.1 Sorangium cellulosum
TTGCTCGCGATCCGCGTCTGCCCGGCGCAATGCATTCTCTATGAAACTCGACCAATCCGGACTTCACATGTTTTACCCGTGGAGCGACGAACTGGGCAACAATACACTCTCACGCCACCAAACGACTTGAGCTTCATCAACAGACCGAATTCAGCACCAGCGTTCGCACCCGCTCTACGCGACACAGACCTACGGAGGCTCGCAGCGTCCACACCCAATAGATTTGCACACCTCATGCAACTGCCCCACTTTTCGGCTGCCGAATCTTATCCATTTGCCGTTGCAGTTCGGCTGCCCATTCGACGAACCAAGGATGGCTGACCAGTTGCCCGCAACAAGCCCTGGATACCCGAAGAAACTCGTCGGCGAGACCAACCAACTCCTCTATCACTGATTCGCGCGACATCAGAACATATTCCGTCCGCGACGTTGGATTCACAATCAAGTCGTCGCACTGAACCAACAATTCCCCATTCCCCGGAACAAACGAGACCACTCGCTCGATCCCTTGCTCGTAGAACTCCAACTTACACACCTGATCCTGAGCCATGGAAGCAAGCACATCGCCGAGTTGCTCGACCACTACCAACATGTCGGTCCTAACTGTGACAGGCCAATACGCATCAGAGCAAACACGCACAAGAAAGACAACTCCAGCGACATCTAGAGCCTCACATATATCCCGAAGCACAGCCCCCAGATCATCGAGCTCTGGGTCATACTGGGGCTGATCGGCCTCGATTCGCGGCACAGGACTAGGCACAATCATTCTTATTTCGAATTTCATAGATTACTCCACGGGAAATGCAGTTCGGTACCCACCGTTCGGCAATGGAACAAGCGTAGCTTTCGTCGCCGGGACAATCGAACCATCTGACCGGATCACCTGACCCATCCCTTCCGGCAGAGGAACTGTTGTGGGCGCGTTGATTCCTGATCTTTGCTCTGCCAGCCACTTCGCCGCAGCATTATTGTCGAGCCATTGCCCTTGAGGTCCGCCCTTGGGACCTCGTGCGCGTCCGAGGAGTGCATTGGTGTTCTTTGCACCTGCTCCGTGAGTATCAAACGTATGACCGTAGGCTGGTCTGCTCGCAGGATTACCCCATTTGAGTCCGCCCTTCGCGGCTCCTACAGATGGTGCCGGTTGCTTCGCCGGCGCCTGCGCCGCCTGCGCCGCCTGCGCCGCCTGCGGGGCTTTCGCCGGCTGCGCCGCCTGCGGGGCTTTCGCCGGCTGTGCCGCCTGCGCCGGCTTCGCTGGCGGCGGCGCCGCTTGCTGCTGGCCAGCAGGCCGCGGCGGCGCCGGCTGATAATTCGCACCGCCCATGCGCACCGTCCGGGGAGGAGCAGCCGCCGGGCTGACGGGCGTCTTGCCCTGCGCCTGCTGCTCCGCCATGCGCTGCGCCTGGACCAGCCGATGGAACCGGGCCCCCTCCGGCCCACTCCAGCAGCTCGGGCTCCGGCAGCCGCCCATCCCGTTGCCGCCGGGCGCGAAGTTCCGGTGCGCCCCCTGCGCTTGCCGCCCATCCGGGTCGACAAGGTTCACCGGGTTGTTCAGCGTGTAGCTGTACAGCCCCAGGTTCCCCGGGTTGAACACCCCCCCGCCCGGCCCTCCCTGCATGTACTCGTCCAGGATCGGATCCGGGCTCAGCCACACGCTCATCCGCGGGTCGTAGTACCGCGCCCCGAAGTAGTAGAGCCCCGTCGCCTGGTCCAGCTCCTTCCCGGTGAACACGTACGCTCGCCGCAGCTCGTACCGCGAGTCCGACGCGTCGATCCACAGCTCCCCGCTCGGGAAGTACTCGTCCCGCTGCGTCAGCGTCTGCTCGTTGTTCGACGCGAAGCTCGTGCTGCCCAGGTGGTCCGGGTGGTAGTAGAGCGTCGGCGGCTCACGGAACCAGTCCGGATCCATCTTGCTCGCGATCCGCGTCTGCCCCGCGTAGATGTGCTTCGTGATGAACCGCCCGTCCCGCAGCGTCAGGTGCTGGTCGTGGTAGGCCGTCTCCTCCTCGCCGCTCACGTGGTGCAGGTGCACCCGCCGCGCCCCGTCTCCGTCGTAGAGCATGCGCGACAGCTCCTGCCCGTTCTGCCTCACCCGGGAGACGCGGTTCTCCTCGTTCCACTCGGTGACGCGCGTGCCCGAGCCCGGGTAGGTCCAGCCGGTCTGGTTGCCGCTCGCGTCGTGGCGGATCACCCGTGACCACGGCCCCGACTCCGCCACGAGCTGCTCGTCGATCTGCCTGGGCGCGTGCGGCTGCGGACCCGTGTACCTGTACGCCGACCGGTACGTCTGCTCCCGGATCGGCTGCTCCTCGCACCAGTCCCCCTCGCACCGGTCCGCGTCCGTATCCGGCACGTAACGATAGCTGCCCTGATCCTTGACAAGGATGTTGCCAATCTCGTCGTAGTCGAACGACACCCGGTACCGGAACTGCCAGTCGTTCCAGTCCTGGTACGTCCCGCTGGCCAGCACGAGCTGGTACAGGTCGTCGTAGCCGTAGTCGTGCGTCGTCGGCCCGACCCGCACCGACCCCGGCATGTTCACGTCGTACGGCGCCTCGTTCCGCACCTGCTCCAGGTTGCCCGCCGCGTCGTAGTCATACCGCATCTGCAGGAACGGCCTCGCCGGCAGCCCTCGCTCCACGAGGAACCGATCGCGGTGATCGGCGTTGTTCTGCTCCAGCCGACGCGACTTCTCGTAATACCTGTACGACGTCGCGATCCCGTTGCCGTGCACCACCCGCACCCGCTGCTCGAACTCGTCGTACCCGATGTGCAGCAGGTACTGCGTCACCGCCGGCTCATCCGGGTGCTGCGGATTCGTCTGGGTGTTCGTCCCCACGGCCGACCGGACCAGGCCACCCCGGTCGTAGCCATAGGTCACCACCTCCGCCCCGGAGCCGGGGAACTTCATCGACAGCAGGCGCCCGAACGCGTCGACCTCGTACTCCATGGTCGCCTGGTACGGCCCCCGGTGCGGCTCGCGCAGCCGGGGGAACTCGGTCGTCAGCGTCCTGACGTTCCCGAGCCGGTCATACGCAAATGTCCTCGTCCCGGCCTCGCTCCGCTCCTCCTTCAGCCGGCCGGCGCGGTTGCCGTGCTCGTCCCCCGCCTCGCCCGGCTCGCCGTACACGTAGGTCACGTCCGTCGAATCCGGGTAGTCCACCCGCTTGAGCCGGTTGTGATCGTACTCGTACCGGATCAGCTTGCCCGCACCTTCCGCTGCCAGCTTCGCCGTCTGCCGCGCCCCCAGGTTGCCCGACAGGTCGTAACGCCACTCCGTGCGACCGGTATCCGGACTCGTGAGCGCCACCATCCGGCCCACCGTGTCGTACTCCGCCGTCGTGACATGGCCGAGCGGGTCGGTCACACGCACGAGCTCGCCGACCGGGTTGTACGCGTACCGCGTCAGCAGCGTCGTCCACGTCTCCGACCCGTGCAGTCGATTGCGCTCCTCGACCGCCACGATCGCGTTGTCCACGTCCTGGTATGCCTTGCGCACCTTCTCGTTCGGGTCGGTCTCCGTCGCGACGAACATCGCCACGCCGTCGAGCGCCTCGATGTCATAGGTCGTCGTCGTCACCACCTCACCGGCCTCGTCGCCCGGCTCCCTCGCCTCGATCACGCGCGAGAGCACGTCGTATTCGAACGCCGTCGGGTTCTTCAGCGGCACGTCCACGAACACCGTCGCCGCCCCCGTGTCGAACACCGGTTGCCCCTGGTACGCGATCCGGCCGCGATCGTCGAAGACGACCCTCCCGCTCACCGACATGCCGACGATCGGGGCGGCAGCCGGCCCCTGATCCTTCTCCAGGTCCTTCTTCGTCTGGATCACCCGGTCGAGCCCGTCGATGAACGTCACCGTATCGACCGGATCCCCCGGGTGCTGCACGTCCTTGTGCCGCGTCCGCGCCCACGCCGGCACAGCGGGGCTCGCCCCTGGCTGGAGCGCATACTCGAAGGAGATCGTCGCCTCCGCCGCCGCCACCGGATCGTTCGGACCGAACACGGCGCTCAGCCGGCCGAACGCGTCGTACTCGTAGCGCACCTCGTGGCCGTTGACGTCCTGGACCGCGCTGATCGCGCCGTAGCGGTAGTCCGATGACGCCTCCGAGAAATAACCGAACGAGTCGTCGACCCGCTCGAGGTACGTCTCCGCGACGTCCTCGTACTCGTACGTGAGCGTGAACCCCCGCGGATCGATCGCCCGTTCCAGGTTGCCGTACGCGTCGGGGAAGAAATGCCAGGTCGGGTTCGTCGCGTCGTCGCCGGCGTACGGCGCGCCCGTCACCGGCTCCTTGCCGCCGATCACGGTGCTCGTGATCGACTCCAACGCCCCGGTCGCCTCGTCGACCATCGCCGTGCGCTTCCGCAGCAGCCTGCCGGCGCTGTCGCGCGCCTCGACGCTGTCCGCGCGAACGATGTACGGCCCGTCGTACGTCACGTGGTGGATCGTCGTCGTGACGTCGTCGGCCAGCGTGCCCGGCTCGCCGTGCTCCGTCAGCCCGATCAGGTTGCCGCGGTCGTCCCACGCGCGCTCCTCGCTCGTCTGCTTGCCAGGCGCGCTCGGGTCCGTCGTCTTGCCCTCGTACCACGACGTCGTCCGCAGCTCTTCCCGGGGGAAGAACGTTCCCGTCAGCGTCGGCTGCGCCCCGGGCTCACGGTACGCAATCTGCTGCCGGCTGAACAGCCGCCCCTCGGCGTCCTGCTCGATCACCTCGGCCACGAGCCCGCGCCGGTAATAATCCTGGTTGTGGTACCGCGTGACGATCTGCGAGTCGTCCTCGCGCGTCGCCGTCACCTGCGCGAAGCCGTAGTCCTCGCGCTCCGCGCGGTCGTAGAACCCGCTCTGGTGGTAATCGAACGTGTGGACATAGGCGGGCGTGCCCATGCCGTCGTCCACCTCGACCCGCGACAGCACCCACTTGCTGCCGGGCATGTCCACGCTCAGCTCGCCCGGGTCGCTCGCATGGGCCACCTTGTTGCCTTCACGCGCATAGTCCAGCGCGAAGCTGCCGCCAAGCGGCCGTACAACGCGCGAGAGGCGGTTGGTCTTGCCCGTCAGGTTCAGCCGCGCCCGCAGCGCCGCGTCGCTCTCGCGCAGCATGCCGTCGCTCAGCTTCAGCACGTGATCGACCGTCCCGTCGCCGTCCAGGTCGTCCCATCCGAGCTCGCTCCGCCCATCGTTCAACCCGAGCTGCGCCGCGATCTCCAGGACGATACACACGTACGGCGTCGTGATCTTGATCGGCACCCCGTAACCGGCGTTGAACGCCGTCGTCTCCGAGAAGGCCAGCGCGTCGTTGCTGCCGTTGATCTCCTTCGTGAAGTCCTTCTCCAGCGGGACGCCCCACGGCAGGCCGCCGCTCGCCGCCGGCGCGCTCCACTTCTCCTCCGGTCCGAAGCCGTCCCCCAGGTTCAGCCGGACCCGGTAATAGTCCTGTCCTGGCTGCTTGCTCACCCGGTCGGGCAGCCCGTCGCCGTTCAGGTCCACGAAATCGGCCAGCGTGCGGCTGACCGTGTGCGCGATGCCGCCGCCGATCCCCGCATAGCCCACCTGCAGGCTGTTCGTCGTGTTGTCCTGCACGCGCACCGACGCGAGCTGCGCCGCGGACCAGAGACGGCTCAGCGCGGTGAGCGGGTCCCCCTCGATCTCCGGCAAGGGCTCGAACGGATCGCCGCCCGGGTCGAGCACCGCCCAGGCGCGCTCGTCCGCGAACCGGTAGCCGAGGTTCAGGCGCGCGAGGAGCACGCCGCCCTCGCTCCGCACCTTGTCCGGCAGTCCGTCGCCGTTCACGTCAAGGAAGTCGCGCACCGTCTGCGACGTGCCCCAGCTCTTGCCGAGCGAGGGGAGCACGCTGAGCACCGCCGTGGTCTTCCCGCTCGCCTTGATCTTCTCGGCGAGCGATGACGCCGCGGACCCGAAGCCGAACCCGAACCGGGCGCTCGCGCTCTCGATGACCCGGAAGTCCCCTGGTCCCTCGATCGTCAGATCGCCATAGTGCCCAGGCTGCTGCCCGTCGCACCGGCCGGCGTCGCACGTCTGGACGCGCACGCCGCCCTGCGTGACCGCGTCAGGCCGCCTGTCGCCGTTGAGATCGATCAGCTCGAGCTTCGACTCCGTGGTCCCGGTCGTCACCTGGAACGACCCGATGAACGCGACGTCCGACGAGGCCGAGCCGTTGTGGCTCTTGCGCAGCCCCGGAACGTTGGCCACATCTTCCGGCCTGACGCCGCCGACGCGCGACGGCTTGAGCTCCCCGGCCGTGATGTACATATCCGCGCCCGAGCCGCGGAACACCGGGCCGCTGATGCTGCCCACGAGCGGAAAGCCGGCGTCCTCGGGCGACCAGCTCGCGTGGTACCCCTCCCAGTGCGGCTCGACGCGCGTGAAGAACGGCGGCCTGTTCTCCTCCGGCCGCTTGTTGAGCAGGTTGTCGTCGAACGGGTACTCCGTCGTCCACTCGCCGTAGCTGAACCCGCGGAACCCGCCCACCATGCGGGCCTCGAGCTGCTCGTCCGGGGTCAGCCTTGCGTTCACGGCCGGCGCGTCGAGCACCGTGCCCGTCTCGTTGAACACGAGCTGCGGCAGCCACGACACAGACGCTCCTGGATCCGGCAGCGCAGCGCTCATGTCCGCTTCGACCTCGAAGAACCTGGTGAAGGCGAGCTCGTCGCCCGCCGTCACCGAGAACACCACCGGATCACCCGGGCCGGGCACGCTCCGGGCCGGGGAGATAGCCTCCCGTCCGAGCAGCTCCCGGAACAGCCGCTCGCCCCCCCGATCCACCCGCAGGCTCACGGGTCCTTGCGTCTCCGCCTTGGAGATGGAGCCGAGCAAGCTGACCGTCCCGCTCTCGGGCATGATCAGCCGCGCCAGGTCCAGCGCCGTGCCGCCCAGACCGCTGTCGCTGAGCTGCACGGGCACCACGATCGACTCCTCGGGCACCGAGATCGGCCCGTCGTCGCCGGGCAGCGCCTCGAGTCCGCAGATCCTCCTTCCAGAGGGCGCGCCGGGCCTGGGCGTGCACGCCGCGACCTCGCGGCACCTCCCCGGCTCCGCCTCGTGCCCGCACACCTCGGTGTACCTGGCGAAGCCCTGGTACTGGACGCGCGCCGGATCGACCGCGTTGTCGCCGAGCTCGGCGTACAGGAACAGGAGGTCTCCCTGGAGCACCGCGACGGGCCAGGCGATCTCGGTGCTGAGCTGAGCTCCCGAGACCGTCGTCCGGTGAAGCTCGACCCTCTCGCCCGAATCGACGTCCCTGCGCACGAGCCGCACGTCGAACGCGTCGTCGGCGTCGGTCCGGACGAAGCTCGCCTCGACAGTGACCTGCCCGTCCGCCCCCGCGGCCCAGCCCGGCACGCTCCGGTCGAGCACGGAAAAGTCGTCCTCGAAGGTGTACACGAACCGCGGGCGGCCCCGCGCCGACGAACACGTTGAGCCCCCCTTCGATCGAGCTCGTCGCCCCGAGGCCGTCACGCCCTTCCGCCGGACGGCTCCACGCGATCGGCGCCGAGAACACCTGGAGCCTGCCGTCCTGCTGCTCGAGGCCGAAGTAATCGAACGTGTGCTCGTAGAGCTGCTCCGCGTCGCCGTTCCCGTGGAGGGCGATGCTCCCGAGGAGCGACTTGTAGTGATGCCGCGGGTCGGGCTCGTCGTAGGTGAAGTGGTAGCTCCGGATGATCTCCTCGGCTCCGGGCACCTGGCCCATGGTCACCTCGACGCGCTCGAGCCGCCGCGTCGTCCGCACCTCGAAGCCCGCGCGCGCCGAGCTGACGATGTCTCTCCGCTGCTGGCCGTCATCCAGGACGAAGATCACGTGATAGTGCGCCCCGGGGACGCCGCTCGTGTGGTCCGTGTAGTCGATCCGCTGCGGATAGAGCTGCGCCCAGTCCACGCCCTCGGGCGCGTCCTTGAAGTACGACACGCGCATCTGGTTGCCGAAGGTGTCTTCCACGAGCTCGAGGCCCCAGCGGAAGATGCCGGCGGCGCCCGACCGGTCCTCGAGGCGCGTGCCCGCGCTCTGGCCATACGTGTACCGGGTGCCGTTCTTGTCCGTGACAACCCAGTGGGTGCTGCCGGGATCGGCCCCGAGCCGCTCGATGCGATCGAACGCGCCCTCGACGCGCCGCTCGTACAGGCCCGGCTGACCGGGAATGGCCCGCAGCATCTCCCCGTCGAGCGCATAGAGCTCGTCGCCCGTGGTGCGCGGGACGCCGAACCGCGTGTCGATCTCGATCGCGGAGACGCGGAGGTCCCAGCCCACGCCGAGCCAGCCATTCCCCAGCTCGCTCTCGTACGTGACGGCGAGCGCCGGCTCGATGCCGTGCCGGCCTGGCGGCACCTCGATCGGGTATGTGAGCTGCGCCGTACCCCGGCTGTTCGCTTCGGGCGGCTCGATGAACGACACGCCGGCCGAGGGGCTCGCGAGCTCGATCCCCTTCATCGCGTTGGGATCGAACGACTGCGCCCCCGGCTGATCCGGCATGGCGATCGTCGCGTTGACGAAATCGGTGAAATGGTCCGTCAAGCTCGTGAGCTCGCGGCCCCCGCCCTGGTCGACGCGCCCGAGCTTCGTCCACTGCCTGGCCGTCTCGTCGAAGTAGAAGCCGAAGACGTCCCTCGCGCCGGCGCCGCGCGGGAGGCTCTCGCCGTCGAGGGGGAGCGTCAGCTTCACCGGCTTCCTGAACTTGAGCCCGTGGGGACCGAAGCGGAAAGCGCGCCCCTCGGGCGTCACGTTGCTCATCGCGCGCTCCATGGGCTGCACCTCCCCGCGCACCAGCGGCCGGATCGTGACGCGCGTTGTCTGCTCCAGCGCCCCGGCGGGGATCTCGATCGTGGCGCCCGCGAACGAGAGCACGGCGCCCTCCTCGGGGCTCACCACCGCGCCGTACGGCGCGCCCTCGTCGACGACGAGCCCGCCCTGCGCCGCGCTCGCCGCGGCGACCTCGACGCAGGGCCCGAGCGCCACCGCTCGCTCGAGCCGCGTGCCGTCCTCGAGCCGCGCCTCGAGCCGCGCCCTCCACGCCCGGTGGCGCGCGCCTTCCGGCTCGGACAGGGTGAGCTCGAAGCTCCCGTCGTCCGCCACCTCGACGGGGCTCGCGTCGGCGAACAGCCGCGCTCGCGCCGCGCTCTCACCGGGCAGGTCGAGGAACCCGCGCACATACGCCCTCCCCTCGGTGCACTCGCCGTGCAGCGGCGTGCTCAGCGCGATCCGCCGCGCGGGGGCCGGGATGCGGCTCGCCACCACGGCGACGTCCGACACCTCGGCGCGGCTCTCCCCAGCCGGCCTGATCTCCACGGAGGCCGTCTCGGGCCAGGCGGACTGGCTCGGGAGGTCGACCCGGTGCCAGCCCGGCGAGAGGTCCTTCAGGTCGAAGCGCAGCCCTGTCGCGCCCGCGCCTGGCGCGATCTCGATCTCGCCGGCCCCCGCGGTGACCAGTCGAAACAGGAGCGCATCCGGGGCCACGCGCGCACCGAAGTCGATGCTCAGCGGCCCCGCGCGACGCGCGCGCTCGCCGGTGGCCGATCGCGCAGCGGCGCGCGCCTCGTGCACACCGGCGTGCGGAATACCGACCACCCGCAGCGCGCGCACCGTGAACCCGCGCTCGAATTCGGCCTGGGGACGGAATCGCACCACGTTGTCGCCGCGCTTCAGCCACGCGGGCGCGATCTCCTCGACCTGCAACCCGCCGGCGGCAGGCGCGTCCGCCCGGAAGCCGCCGCGCGGCGCTGCGCCGTTCAGGCGCCGGCTCACGCTCGACCAGTGCCCGCGCCCCTCCAGCTCGTAGACGAGGAACGCGCGCGCGAGCGCCCGCGGATCGGTGTCCACGTGAAACGACATCGACTGCTCGCCCCCCGTGCGCGTCACCGTCGCCCGCTCGGACATCGCCGCGAACTCGTGGGCGCCCGCGAGCTTCCCCGCGAGCACGCGGTCGGCGAGCTCCACCTCCGCCAGGCTGCGGGTCGGGGCGCCGGCGGCCCAGAACATGATCTCCTGCGGTCCGCGTTCGCCGGAAGGGACCCACTCGATCACGAGGTGCTGCGCTGTGAGGGCCATCGGAAAGCGAGTCCAGCGCTCACCGTCGTCGAGCAGCGATCCCTCGATCGGGCCGGACACCGCCTGGAGCCCGGTGCCGTCCTCTACATGGACCGTGAGCGCACCATCGATGCGCCCGTACAGCGCCAGCGCCTCGATCGCTGTCGGCTGGGCAAACGAGACCCGGACCCGCACCACCTCGCCGGTTTCGCTGCGTAGCCCGGTATCGGCGCGTCCGTCGAACAGGACCCATGGGTCTGCTCCCTGGCCGCCGGAGGGAATGCGAACGTCGACCGGCGGCGCGGCGATGGGCACCGCGACGCGGCTCTCCTGGCCGCCCGTCGCGCGGCCCTCACGCGCGAGCGCGGCAGCGTCGCCGGCGAGCCCCGCCGCCACCACGGCGCCGCCGCGGGCGCCGTGGATCCGCGCGCGGAGGGGCTCGCCCATCCGGCGCAGCGTCACTGCCTGAGCCCACGCGCAGAACGGCGCGCACGCCACCGCGAGCAAGACAGCGCAGCTCGCGCACCACCGCCCCATCCATTTCATCCACCCGGACGTCATCGCTTGCCTCCGCGGCGGCGAGGGGAGCAATCCAGAAAGGAAATGGCAATTACAAACCGAGACGAGCGAGGCGGAGATGCCGTGAAGTGCTCCAGGACCGCCGGATTCAAAGCACGATTCCGGCGTCGCCGCTCCTGCGCCCCGGTCCGTTCAACGATTGAAATCTGGCTATTCGGTTGACGACAGCCCCGCGGTCGTGCTGCCTTCCGACAATCACCCTCAGCTCGCCCTCTCTGTCGCTGGTGCGGCGCGGGGGCGGGCGACCACGCGTTCTACGTACGATTCACGGAGGTGACCTTGCGCAATCTCACGATAGGGGACCTGAAGCTAGCCTTGCGCGATCTGCTCGACGAGAGGGCCGACGAGCTGCGCCTGTCCGCGACAGGCAAGCTGTACGAGCGGCGGCTCAGGGCGAAGCAGAAGGAGATCGACGCGATCCCCGACGCCGCGGGCACGCAGGCGCCGCTCGCCCGGGAGCTCTCCGAGGCCGACGTCCGGCACGACGGCCTCGGGGCGGCCATCTTCTTCTTCTGCAAGGCCGTCGAGGCGCACCCCGCCTTGCCGGCGGCGCTCAAGGACGCGGCGGCGACCGCGCAGCAGACGTTCGTCCCGAAGCTCGAGGTGCTCCGCGCCCCCTACGCGGACGAGGCATCGGCGGCGCTCGACAACCGGCCCGAGCTGACCCGGCTCAAGGCCGAGCTGAAGTCCGCCGCCACCCCCGGCGGGGGAACCCTGCACGACTGGGTCAAGGCGTTCGTCGCCGCGGGGGACGACATCGACAGGCTCCTGCGCAGGCGCGCCACGCTCCTCGCGACCGGCGAGAACGCCGCGGCGACAGGCCCGCTCCGCGGCGCGGTGGTCGGGCTGCTGGGGCGCTTCCGGGAGGCGCTCCGCGACGAGATCCAGGAAGAGGGCAGCGCGCTGCCCGCCGACCACGAGGCGCGGCTGTTCGCCTACGTCGACAAGCTGAACGCCGACCGCGACCGGGGCGCTCG
>NZ_JEMA01001098.1 GCF_001589285.1 Sorangium cellulosum
GCCCGCGACGAGGCCGCGGCGGAGGCCCACTGCGCGCGCCGGGCGGGCCGCGGCGGGGCCCGCGCTCACCATGGCGCGGCCTTCTGCGCCGCGCGGACCAGCTCGAGCGCGCGGCGGCCGATGTACTCCTCCACGTCGGCGGGCGCGATGTGGCGGTCCTTCGCGAAGTCGAACTCGCGCGGCTTGCCGTCGCCGAAGGTCACCCGGACGATCGCCGAGTCGCGCAGCAGCTCCAGCGCGAGGCTGAACTCGCCGAACGCGAGCCGATGCTTGTCCGGCTCCTGGGAGAACACGATGGGCTGCCCCTTCTCCTGCAGCTTCTCGTGCGCGAACTTCAGCGACTCGGCCCCCAGCGACACGGCCGACTCCGCGGCCGCGAGCGCCTCGGCGACCCGCTTCTTGTGCCGCGCGAGCTCCTCCGCCTCGCGCTCCGCCTTCGATTTCACGGCCTCGATGAGCTCATCACGCCAGGTAGCCACAGTGCACCTCGGCGCGAACACTCTTCCGAAACGTGCGTTTTGTCCAGCCCGACGCGCCCGATCGCCGGCCGCCCCGGCCAGCCGGCGCGCCCCGGACACGGGCTCGGCCGCGCCGCCAGACAAAAACAGAAAGCCCGGGATCTCCGGGGAGGACGGCCTCCCTCGAGAGCTCCCGGGCCTCTGCCGGCGCCGCGGCGGCCGGGTCGACCCCGCGCCGGCTCGGGCGCCGGCGCGGGCCCACGTTGCGCGCGCTACTGCACGTCGGAGCCGCCGGCCTTGGCCGGGGCGAGCGCGCTCAGGTCCTCGGCCACGGTGGCCTTCGGGTTCATGAGCTCGTGGAACGCGCGCTTCGCGAGCGCGCCGGTCTCGCCCGGCTCGTGCCGCAGGGCCATGAGCGCGCCCTTCTCCTTCATGAACTTGAGCGTCTCGATCGCGCCCTTCTTCTGCTCGCCGTCGCCGCTCCTGGCCGCCTGGTAGAGCCGGTAGCGCAGCACGACGCGCGTCTCCGAGTGCGGGCCGTTGTCGTACTTCAGGTTGTCGAACTGCGCCTGGAGCCGCTGCCGCGCCCACTCCTGCGGCGCGTCGGCGACCTTCACGCGCGTGATCGCCTCGGCGTTCGCCACGTACCGGTACAGGTTGCCGCGCTTGAAGTCCTCGTCCGACCAGTAGCCGAAGGCGCGGTAGTAGTGGTCCTTCAGGTCGTCGAGCGCGCCCTTGTCGAAGTCGGCGTACATCGCGACCGTCCGCGCCGCGGTGTCGCTCGTGCCGCCGAGGATGAGCGCGAGCGCCGCCGCGTTCCGGACCTCGACGTCCTTGAGCTTCTCGAAGAGCTGCCCCTGCACCCCCTCGTCGAAGCCGCCGATGCCGATGGCGCGCGCGATCGCCATGCGCACCCCGGGGTCGATGTCGGCCGTGAGCAGCGGGGCGAGCTCGCCGGCCGCGCTCGGCACCGGCCGGAGCGCGAGCGACGACGCGTAACAGGCGCCGATGAGCTGCTTGCGCGGCTCCTTCTGGCTGGCGAAGTCCTTCGCCTTCTTCGCCACCTCGAGCATCGTCTTGTCGTCGGCGCACCACGCGAGCGCCTCGCACGCGGCCTGGCGGGCCTCCTCGTGCCACGTCTCGTCCTCGATGAGCTTCGTCAGCGGCTCCACCGCGCGCGCGTCGCCCCACTCGGCGAGCCCCTGCGCCGCGCCGTAGGCGACAGCGCGCAGCGCCATGCCCATCATCGCGAGCCCGGCGCCCTGGAGCCCGTCCTGGGTGATGTCCATCTTCGGGTCCTTCTTCCGCTTGAACTGCTCGAGCAGCCGCGGGTAGGAGGGCTCGTCCTTCATCCGCCCGATGTAGCGGAGCGCGCTCTGCGCGGTCTCGAACGCGGCCGGGAACGGCGGCTGCTGCCCCTCCTTGGGGAGCGGGTCCGTCGGGAAGGCCCAGTCGCGCATGTCCTTCAGGATCTTCTCGGAGCGGATCGTGGCGAGGAAGCGCAGGCCGTTCGCGTGCGGCTGCGGGCGATCCTTGAGCCACAGGATGACCGGGGCCTCGGCCGCGGCCTTGAGCTCGGCGCTCTTGTCGGCGTGGACCGTGGCGAGGTCGGCGAGCATGCGGGCGCCGACGACGCGCGGCAGGTCGGTGCGCGACAGGTGCCCGCCCTCGTCCGCCTCCCAGAACTTCTCGAGCTTGTAGAGCTTGAGCGGGTCGGCCAGCATCCGCTCGCCGATGTACTTCGCGCCGCGGATGTCGCCGACCTCGGCGAGCCGCGTCCCCGCCTCGCCCTGCCAGTGCAGCGCCGGCTTCTTGGCCTCGATCCACTTCACGAGCGGGTCGGCCGACCGCGGATCGGCGAGCTCGCGCAGCATCTCCATGATCTGCTTCGTCTGGAACCAGGTCGTCTCCTCGGGATCCTGCTTCACGCTGTCGAGGGCGAGGACGAGCCCCTCGCCGCCGATGCCGTCGCGCAGCGCCTCGAGGAAGCGCTGGCGGCTGTCCTTGTCGGCGTTCGACAGCGCCTCGAGGAGCGGGGCGCGCGCCGTCTCGTCGCCGATGCGGCCGAGGCCGTTCGCGGCCTCGCGCGCGACCTCGACGTCCTTGTCCTTCACGAGGGAGATCAGCGCGCTCGTCCACTTCGGCTCGGCGTTGCGCGACAGCACCGTCGCGACGAGCTGCCGCACCGACGGGCTCTCGTCGGTCGCGAGCTTGGCGAGCTCGTCGAGCGACACGAGGCCGGCGAGCTTCTCGGGGTCGAAGGCGTTGCCGCCGCCGAGCCGCTCGACCTTCGAGAGGAACCCCTTGCGGTACTGGTCCATCGCGTCCTTGAACGCGGCCGGCTCCTTGAGCTCGACGAGGGCCCAGACGATCTGGGGGCGGTCGCTCTCGTCCGCGACCTTGAGCGCCTCGAGCAGCGCGGGCTTGGCGCTGTCGGCCTTGGGCGAGCCGTAGTAAGCGAGCACCTGCGCGGCGACGCCCTTCACGCGGTGGTCGGGGAGCTTGAGCGCGTTGGTCGCGTGCGTGACGCCCTCGGGGTCGCCGGCCCACGCGAGCTGCATGAGCGCCTCTTGCTGGAGCGACAGCTCGGCGTTCGAGGCGGCCCACTTGCGCCAGAGCGGGAGCTGGTCCTTCTTCGGAAGGACGAAGATGTTCTTCTTCTCCTTGGAGATGGCGTCGGCCGTCAGCTTCTGGCCCTCCTGCTTCACGCCGAACCAGATGGCGCCCGCGGCGCCGAGCGCGAGGAGGATGCCGACCACGATCGACACAGGGCTGAAGCGGCCGCGCTTGAAGTTGCCGTCGTCCGCGAAGCCGCCGCCCCCGGGCGCCGGCGGGGCGCCGGGCAGATCATCGCTGTCATCGGGGGGCCACTTGGCCGCCCACTTGGCCGCAAGGGGCCCGGGCGGTGGGCGCCGTCCGCGCGGCCCCGTGGTATTTTCTCGTGAAAGATTCGGACGATCCAGCATGGTTCCTCCAGCGCGCGGGCGACGACGTTACCCGAACGGCGGTGGCATCGCGCGGAGAGCCGCGCTGCGCCCCCGATCCCCACCGGCGGCGGCGGCGTCGCGCGGAGAGCCGCGCTGCGCCCCCGACCCCGGGCCAGGCGTCGAAGCGCCCGGCCGGTCGAGGCGCCGGACCGTACCAGAGCCGCTCGGACGTAGGCCCAAAGATTTGCTATGAAGACCAGGCCGCCGTATGGCCGAACCCGAGTTCAATTCCGGTAAGATTCTCTACCCCGCGCTCGCGGCGCTGATCGCCCTGAGCGCGCTCATCGGCCTGGCGGTCCTGCCCCGCCTGTCGCCCGGGGTGGGGGGCATGGTCGGCGCGATGGCCCCCGACGTGACGCTCCCCGTCGCGGCGAACGGCGAGCCCGGCGCGCGCATGCAGCTCGCCGAGCTGAAGGGCCAGCCGGTGATCCTGGACTTCTGGGCCACCTGGTGCGGTCCCTGCGCGGTCCAGGCGCCGATCCTCGACCGGATCGCGCGCCGGTACGAGAAGAAGGGGCTCGTGGTGCTCGGCGTCAACGTCGACGATCCGCCGCACGTGGCGAGTCAGTACGCGCTCAAGAAGGGCCTCTCGTATCCCATCCTCATCGACGACGCGAAGGACGCCTCGATGCGTTACGGGGTGGACAAGCTGCCGAGCCTGGTGGTGATCGACAGGCAGGGGAAGGTCGCGGCGTACCTGACCGGCGTCGTCGACGAGGCGAGCCTCTCCGAGATCATCGCGGCCACCCTCTGACGTCGCTCCCGGTGTCGAAGCCCTCCCGTCCCCTGCGCGTCGCGCTCGCGGCGCTCGCCGCTGCGCCGCTGTCCTGCTCCCGGGGCGACGCCGATCGCGGCCGCGAC
>NZ_JEMA01001099.1 GCF_001589285.1 Sorangium cellulosum
GGCTCGCCCGAGCGCGACGGCGCGGCGCCCGCCGCCGGCTCCGAGGACACGCCGCGCGCGCTCGCGCTGTGGCGCGATCCGGACAGCTCGCCGATCGAGGCGGCGCGGGGGGGCACGCTGCTCATCCTCGACGCGCAGGCGCTGTCGCCCGAGGTGCAGAGCTACCTCGGCGCGGCGCTGCCCGACGATGTCGGGCTCGTCGTGGCGGTGCCCCAGACGGTCGACGCGCTGGTGGCGACGGGCCAGATGAGCGAGCGGCTCGCCGATCGTCTCGGCGATCGGGCGGTCGCGCTGCCGTCGCTCGCGTCGCGCGCCGAGGATCTCCGGGCGCTCGCGCTGGATCACCTCGCGCGCATCGGCGTCCGCCTGCGCGGCCGGCCGTTCGGCCTCGATCTGCGCGCGCTGCAGGCCGTGCTCGACCACCCGTGGCCGGGCAACGACGCGGAGATGGGCGCGGTCCTGCTCCGCGCCGCGCTCATGGCCGAGGGCGACGTTGTCGGCGAGAAGGAGCTCGCGGCGATCGGCTTCGCCCCGCAGGTGGCGCTCCCCGAGCGGCCCGAGGCCGTGGCGAGCGAGGCGCGCCGCGCCCGCCGGCGGCGCGCGGGCAAGGCGGGGTAGCCGGGCGGCCGGTGGGGGGACCGCCGCCGGCGTGCAGTCCACCGTGGGGGGACCGCCGCCGGCATGCAGCGCCGCGTGGGGGGACGCGCGCCGGCGTGCGGCGCCGCGTGGGGGGACGCGCGCCGGCGTGCGGCGCCGCGTGAGGGGACCGCCGCGGTCAGTAGAAGCGGTAGCCGAGGCTCNAGGGGACCGCCGCGGTCAGTAGAAGCGGTAGCCGAGGCTCGCCGGCGCGACGAGCACGAAGCCGTCGAGCCCCTTCATGAACGTCGGCGACACGGTCAGGAGAAGCGCGCCCGACGTCCAGCTCGAGCTCGGCAGGTCCGCGAGCACGAGCGACACGTCCACGCTCCCGCCGAACGCGAGCGTCTCGACCAGCGCGGTCTCGGGCAGGCTGCCCTCGCGCGCGGTCACCGCGACCTCGGTCCGGCCGTGGTTGAGGTCGACCATCTCGGAGGGGATCTCTCCCTTGACGCCGGTGACCTTCGCGTTCTGGCCCACCGCGCCGGCGAGCCCCGAGAGGCCGAGCCAGAGGCGCCCGAAGCGCATCGAGAGGGAAGGTCCGCCGACGGCGAGGTAGCCGCCGCCGAACCGGTAGCCGCCGAGCGCGCGGACGCCGAGGTGCAGCTCCTCGGACAGCGCGAGCCCGACGAAGGCCTGACCGCCGGCGAACGGCCCGATCGCCGGGTCGAAGCCGGCGTGGCAGACGTCGTCGTTGCAGGGCGCGATGAGCTCGCCCTCGGGTACGTTGTAGCTGTACGAATACGAGCTCAGGTTGCCGAAGCTGCCCGCGTCGATCAGCCCGATCAGCACGCCGCCGGCCACGCCGGCCTCGATCACGAAGGTCCCGGCGTGCCGCGGCGATGCTCCCGGGGTCGGCGCCGGCTCCTCGGCCGCGGCGGCCTCGGCGGACGCTGCGGCCGTCTTCGGCTCCGCTGCGGCCGCCTCCGGCCCGTCCGCGCCCTTCCCGGCGCCTCCTGCGCCCTTCCCCGCCCCTCCTGCGCCCTTCCC
>NZ_JEMA01001100.1 GCF_001589285.1 Sorangium cellulosum
GGCTGCGGCGCAGGAGCGCCCGCCTGTCCGGCAGGCGGCTGCGCTGGGGCCGCCGGCGGCTGGGCCGGCCGGCGCGCAGGCTGCTGGGCGGACGCGGAGGACGCGCCCAGCACGAGCGCGAGCGCGAGGCCCGACCGGAGGCGACGGCGAGGGGTGCCAGGGCTGCACGACGTTCCCGGAGACCGCGACGAGATGGGCATCTGCTTGGTTCGTTCGCGCGTTTTCTGCCCCGCGCGCAGGAAGAGGTTGAAGTTCCGAGCTCTCGGTGACCCGGAGGCCGGGGGCCATGTCTCATGCCCGGCCTGTGTGGTCAAGGCGCCGCTCGGCCCCGACCCCTGGAACCTGGGCCGGGGAATGCATCCGCGTCCCCCCTCCGGGCAGCGCCCGAGCCGGCGCCCTGATGCGCGCACGCCCGCGCGGCGGATGCCGGGCTGATCCGCGCGCCCCTGCGCGCGGCGCGCGGATCGAGCCCCCTTGGAAATCTGCGCGCGATCCGGGAAGATTCGACCACGTTGCGGTGGGTGCCGCCGCGCGCCTCGGCTGCCGTACTCGCCTCACCGTCCGCGCGGAGCGCCTCTGTACCCAGCGCACGTCGGCCCTGCAGCGCGCCGCGCGTGCAGGACGCTCACCGGGAAGATGCCTGAAAGGGGATAGATGAGAAGGCTGCGAGCGCTGTGTCTGCTGTCGATCGTGGGCGCCGGGGTGGGGCTCGTCGCGGGCGTGGCGCGCGCGCAGGAGGCGGTCCTCGACGGGGAGTTCTCGGCGCAGCGGTTCGAGCCGGCGCCGGGATCGAGGAATTACCTGAGCGTCGAGGGCGCCCGGATGGAGGCGTCGCTCGGGGTCACGGCGGGGCTCATGTTCGACTACGCGCGGGATCCGTTCGTCGTGGAGAGCTGCGTCTCCGCGACCGACTGCTCCGCCCCCGACGCGCTGAACAGGCGCGAGGTGCCTGTCATCTCGGACATGCTGACCTGGAACCTGCTCGCGTCGATCACGCCGACGCCGTGGCTCCAGGCCGGCCTGCGCTTCCCCGTCGCCTACGTGAGCGGCCAGGGCATCGACGCCGCGACGGGCGCGCCGGCCGCTGAGGGGCTGAAGGCGTTCGGCGCGGGCGACCCGACCCTCGAGGCGAAGGTGCGGTTCTTCGGCGGGCCGCGGGATCCGCTGGTGCTCGGCGCCGCGGCCGACGTGAGCTTCCCGCTCGGGCACGCGACAAGCGCGGGGAGCTACCTCGGCAGCTCGTCGCCCGTGACCGCGGGGCTGCGCCTCATCGTGGACGGCAGCGCGGGGCCGCTGTCGTTCGGGCTCAACCTGCGCGGCAAGCTGCTGCCGGAGACGGCGCGCATCGCGGCGACGGAGGTCGGGCCGGTCGAGCTCCGGTACGGCGCGGGGCTCGGCTACCGGATCACCCCGGCGGTCCGCGTGCTCGCCGAGGGGCACGGCGCGACCGAGTTCAGCGCGCAGGGCGGGACGAACTCGCTCGAGGTGGACGGCGCGCTCCAGATCGCGCCGCGCGACCTCGGCCTTGTGTTCACTGTCGGCGGCGGCGCGGGCGTGGTCCAGGGCATCGGGGTGCCCGCCGCGCGCGCCATCGCGGGGATCCTCTTCGTGCACGAGCCCGGAGACGAGGACGGCGACGGGGTCCGCGACGCGGCGGACAGGTGCCCGGCGCAGCCCGAGGACAGGGACGGGATCGCCGACGAGGACGGCTGCCCCGAGGACGACGCGGACTCGGACGGCGTGCCGGACGAGAGCGACCGCTGCCCGCTCAAGGCGGAGGTCATCAACGGGCTCGACGACAAGGACGGCTGCCCCGACGAGCTGCCCGACCGCGACAAGGATCGCGTCGCCGACGCGCGGGACAAGTGCCCGGATCAGGCGGGGCGCGTGCTCACGCCGGAGCACTACGGCTGCCCTGACACGGACGAGGACGGCGTGCCGGATCCGGTCGACAGGTGCCCGGACGCTGTCGAGGACACCGACGGGTTCGAGGACGAGGACGGCTGCCCCGACCCGGACAACGACCGCGACGGCATCCTCGACCAGCAGGACGAGTGCGTCGATCAGCCCGAGGTCAAGAACGGCTTCAAGGACGAGGACGGCTGCCCCGACGAGCTCCCCGACGCCGACGGCGACGGCATCCCGGACGAGCGGGACAAGTGCCCGACGCAGCCGGAGAACCTGAACGGCGTCGAGGATCTGGACGGCTGCCCGGACCGCGGCGCGAGCCTGGTGCAGGTCGGCGAGGAGAGCATCACGATCCTCCAGCGGGTCGAGTTCGCGCTGAACAGCGACAAGATCCATGGCAGGCAGAGCTTCGCGGTGCTCGACGCCGTGGTCTCGGCGCTGAAGCTCCACCCGGAGATCTTCAAGGTGGAGGTGGCAGGCCACACCGACAACGCCGGGCCGGCGGACATGAACCGCACGCTGTCGCAGAAGCGCGCCGAGGCCGTGGTCGCCTACATGACGAGCAAGGGCATCGATCCGAAGCAGCTCGTGGCGAGGGGCTACGGCCCGGACAGGCCGATCGAGGACAACAAGAGCGCCCTCGGGCGCCAGAAGAACCGGCGCGTCGAGTTCGTCATCCTGCACTCGGTCGGCAAACCGCTGGCGNGAGTTCGTCATCCTGCACTCGGTCGGCAAACCGCTGGCGCCGGGCGCGACGGAGGCGGC
>NZ_JEMA01001101.1 GCF_001589285.1 Sorangium cellulosum
GCCGACAGCACCACGAGCTCCGCCGACGACGAGGGCGCCGGCGCCTCCGCCGCGCTGTCAGCGCGCCCCCCGTAGAGCGCGCCCCACCGGACGGCTAGCCCCATGGCGAAGAGCTCGGCGAGCGCATCGAGCATCACCCCGCGCTCGTCCTCGTCGCGGCGGAGCGACGAGAGCACCACGCCGTGAATACCGGCACGCCGGAGGTTCGCCTCGATGGAATGCCTGGTGATCGGGTGAGGCCCGACCTCGAGAAACACGCGATGGCCCCGCGCGATGAGCGCGTCGATCGACCGCGAGAAGAATGCCTGATCGCCGAAATTCTTGACCCAGTGGGCGGCGTCGAGCGTGAGACCGTCGACCTCGGCGCCGGTGACCTCCGAGAGCAGGGGCACGACGCTCGGACGTGGCCGGATGCCGCGGAGCGCCTCGAGCAGCTCGTCTCGCAGCGGATCGGCGAGCGGGCAGTGGGGCGCCACGTTCATGTCCACGTTGCGGCAGAACACGCCCCTCTGCCGCAGCGCCTCGAGCAACGCCTCGACCGCGGCCGGTTCGCCGGCCACGACGGTGGTGCCCGCGCTGTCCTCGATGGCCCGAAACACACGCCCATCGACCCCCTCGAGCGCCGCTCCGGCCTCGTCCCATGGCAGACCGACCAGCGCCATGGCGCCCTTGCCCGCGTTCCTGGCGATGGCCTTCCCGTAAGCGCAGATGACCCGAAGGGTATCGCCCAGATCGAGGGCCCCTGCGATGTAGGCCGCCGCGATCTCGCCCGTGCTGTGACCGACGACCGCCGCCGGCTCGATGCCCAGAGAGCGCCACCAGGTGGCCAGGGCGATGTCGATCGAGATGATCGCGGGGAGGCTCACCTCGATGCGGTCGAGACGCGACGCGGCAGGACGCGCGGAGAGCTCGTCCATGAGCGACCAGCCGAGGTGCCGGCGGATGTGCTCGTCGCACGCGGAGAGGACGGCGCGCACGACGGGCTCGTCGCGGCACAAGGATCGCGCCATGCCGCGCCACTGCGCGCCCTGGCCGGGGAATACGAAGACCACGCCGCGCGAGGTGTCGACATCGCGGCGGGTCGAGTGGACGGTCGCGCTGGGTTCATCCCTGAGGTACGAAGCGAGCGCACGGTCGAGGGCGGGAGCCGTGCTGGCGACGACGGCGAGGCGCTCCTCCGCGGGCACCAGGCGCGCCGCCGCCTCATTGCACATGACGAGGGGCGTCGTCCGACCATTCTCCTCTGCGATTGCGGCCCGAGCGCCCTCGGCCGCAGCACGCAACGCTTCCCTCGTCCCAGCAGAGAGCACGAGCACCTCCGCGCGGGGCTCGGCCCACTCCTCGACGACGACGTGGCTGTTCGTCCCCCCGATGCCAAACGAGCTGACACCGGCCGCGAGGCGCTGCCTCGGCGCAGGCCAGGGGCGGAGCGACGTCGGCACCGCGAGGCCCAGCTCCGCGAGCGGCGCGTGAGGGTTCGGCGACTCGAAATGGAGGCTGGGGGGCAGCAGCCGGTGCTTGATCGAGAGCGCCACCTTCATGAGGCCGACGAGCCCGGCGGCGCTCTCCAGGTGTCCGACGTTGGTCTTGGCCGAGCCCACGAGCAGCGGTGAGCCCGCATGTCGCCCCTGGCCGAGCACGGCTCCGAGGGCCCGCGCCTCGACTTGATCGCCGAGCGGCGTGCCCGAGCCGTGCGCCTCCACGTACTGTACCGCGGAAGCCGGCACACCAGCGCTCCGGTGAGCGGCGCGGAGCATCATCTCCTGCGCATGGCGGCTCGGCGCGGTGAGCCCGTTGCTCGCGCCGTCGTTGTTGATGGCGCTGCCGCTCACCACCGCATGGATCGGGTCGCCGTCGGCGATCGCGCGCGAGAGGGTCTTCAAGGCGAACACCGCACCCCCTTCGCCACGCACATAGCCGTTCGCGCGCGCGTCGAAGCTGTAGCAGCGCCCGTCGGGGGAGAGCACGCCGAGGCGGGAGACGCCGAGCGCGCTCGAAGCGAGCACGTTCAGGTTCACCGCGCCGGCCAGGGCGAGCGTGCTCTCCCCGCGACGCAGGCTCTCGCAGGCGAGGTGCACCGTGACGAGCCCGGACGAGCAGGCCGAATCGAGCGTCAGGCTCGGCCCCCCGAGCCCGAGGACGTACGAGACGCGGTTCGCGATGATGCTGTTGTGATACCCGGTGATGGTGTGCTGTCCGACCGACTCCGGGCCTCCCGCGAAGAGGAGCCTCGAGTACTCGGACCAGATGGCCCCCACGAAGACGCCGGTCGGGCTACCCTTCAGCGACACGGGCAGGATCCCCGCGTCCTCGAGCGCCTCCCAGCAAAGCTCCAGCACGAGCCGTTGCTGCGGGTCCATGTCCGCGGCCTCGCGTGGCGAGATGCCGAAGAAGAGCGGGTCGAACTCGTCGATCGTCTCGAGGAACGCGCCCTTCTTCACCTTGTCGCGCTCCGCAGGCTCGATCTCGCTCGCGGAGAGGTACGCGTCCCAGCCGCGTCGCTCGGGCACCTCGGAGATGGCGTGGGACCCCCCCGCGAGCAGACGCCAGAATGCCTCGGGGCCAGGCGCCCCGGGGAAGCGGCAGGCCATCCCGATGATGGCAATGGGCTCGACCTCCGCTCGGCCCGCTCCCACCGCCCCCGGCGCGGGCGCCTGGGTCGCCTCCCCGGCCAGGTGGCTCGCCAGGGCCTCGATGGTCGGATGCTCCCAGGTCAGCGTGGCCGACAGCGGCCGCCCCAGCCACGCGGCCAGCTCGGCCGTCAACGCCGTCGCCTTCAGCGAATCCAGCCCGTGATGAATGAAGGGCTCGCGAGGGTCGATTTGCCGAGGATCAACCCCCGACACCGTCGCGAGCCGGGAGGCCAGCCATGCCTCGATCTCCTCGCGCGTTGATGAGCCCGGGCGCAGCTTCGAGACGGAGGCGTTCACGCCTGCACGGCATATCATGGAGCATGATCCTCGGTAAAGAACGACGAAACCTGTGATTTGATGAAGGTCAGCGCTCCTGACGACGTCCCCGAGGCTGGTGATCTACGGAGCTGTGCTGCGTGTACACCTGAGCAAACGCGGCGTGCTCAGCCAGGCGGGCCGGCGCGTGGCGAGCGCGGCAGCATGCGGCTCTGCTCGTCGCGCCTCTGGTCGCGACCCGCTGGTGACTGGAGGACAGGGAGCGACGTGATCGGCGGGCATCATCCATCATGACGATGCCAGGCACTCCGACGGTGCTGGGCATCTTCGGCTGTGGCGACGCGGTGGACGAGCAGCCTCGGAGGCTGGAAAGTCGATACGTGAGTCGCCGACAAGCGCGCTCTCCCCCTCTGGTGAAGACAGCAGTCCTCACCAGAGGTCGTCGCGCTCGCGATGAGGCGCAGGACGTGCGCTGAGCCTGCCCGATCCCGATGAATCACTCGACCTGGAGGCGGTCGCTCGCTCCGCGCGGCATGGCCTGCACGACCTCGCGCACCAAAGCCGCCTGGGCGGTGTGCAGGAAGAAGTGGCCGCCCTCGAGCAGCCGCAGCGCGAAGGGCCCGCGGGTATGCTCGCGCCAGCCCTCGAGCTCCGGCCGCGTCACCGTGTCGTTCGTGCCGCCGAACACGGTCAACGGGCTCTCGAGCGGCTCCTCGGGCGTGTGGCGGTAGGCGCCGATCAGCGTGAAGTCCGCCCGGAAGATCGGCAGGAGCAGCGCCAGGACCTCCGGCTCGGCCAGGATCTCCGCCGGCGTGGCGCCGTAGCGGCGGATTCGACCGAGGAGGTAGGCATCCGTGAGCTCGGGCGCGGGCGGGAAGGAGTCCGGGAACTGAGGGGCGCAGCGACTCGAGACGAAGAGGTGCGCGGGCGTCGGCAACCCGCGCGCGCGCAGCCAGCGGCAGAGCATGAAGGCGACGAGCCCGCCCATGCTGTGCCCGAACAGCGCGAACGGCACCGAGCTCGGCTCGAGCGCCTGACCGAGCGCCTCGATCAGCGGCTCGATCCGGTTGAACGACGCCTCTCGGAGCCGCGGCCCCCGGCCCGGGAGCTGCGCGACGCACAGCTCCACGTCCGGCGGCAGGTCGGCCGGCCAGGTCCGGAAGACCATCGCGTTCGACCCCGCGTAGGGGAAGCAGAACAGCCTCGCCCGCGGCCGCCCTACGGGCCGGGGTCTCCAGAACCACGCTTCCGAGATGGGCTTCATGGTCAGCGCCGCTCCGAACACGGTCGACGCCACCGCAGACGTGCGGTCACTTTGGAACGTCCTGCCCGCGTCATCGCGGCAATCCCTCACAACCGTCGACCAATGTCAAGCACGCGCAACACCGGCTCAGGCGACGGCAGCTTGACCCTGCGCCGGAGCACGCTCCGTCAGAGTACGGCTCGGTCGAGGGTCTACCCGTCAGAGTACGGCTCGGGCGAGGGACTACCGTGTGTACCACAACCCAGAGGGGGTCTGTTACTCCGCCAGGGAAGTGGATGTCTCGTCGACCATGATGAAGAGGCCGGCTGCTCCATCCTCCCTCGACTCCAAAGGTCGCGCCGCGGCGATCGTGGAGCGGCGCTGTGTCGAAGGGTGATGCTCCCGAGCGACGTGCTCAGGAGCGCGCCGGCTTCTCGGCGACCCACATACCAACGCTGAAGACCCCCGCCTCGCGGGCGGCGTCGAGGGCCTGCTTGCCGAGGCGGAACAGCTCCGCCTGCGGCCCCTCGTATCCGAGCCACTGGGGCCGCTCGGTGTCCGGCGTGCTCCCCCAGCACTTCTTCCCCTCGAACAGGTCCTGCGCGACCGTGACCCGCAACCGGGCGGCTTCCATCATCTCGCGGTATTGCCCGACGGTGCCGTGCCAAGGGATGTAGATGTGCTCGTTCACCGGCCTCATGAACTGCATGATCTGCGCTTCGGCCTGGTGCGGGCCGAAGGGGCGCTGGATCCAGTCGGTGCCGCCCAGCCGCCCGCCGGCCTTGAGGACGCGCGCCAGCTCGCGGAACAGCGTGGCCTTGTCGGGGATGTGGCAGACCGACTCATAGAACGTGACGGCGTCGAAGGTCCCGCTCTCGAACGGCAGGTTCTTGTAGCCCGTGTCGTCGAGGGTCAGGAACGTGACCCGCTCGGCCAGCCCGAGCTTCGCCGCGCGCTGGCGAGCGACCTCGAGGGAAGGGTTGTTGTTCGACACACCGACAAACGACGCGCCCGACACCGCCGCCATGTGGAGTGTCGGCCCGCCGATGCCGCAGCCGAAGTCCAGCGCGCGGCCGTCGCGCTGGAGCCCGGTGTGTTCGAGGACCTTCTCCTCGAGGATGGCGCACGCTTCGAGGACGCTCAGGCCACGGGCCTCGGCCTCGGGATCACCATGGTGCCAGCGATCTCCCATGATGCTCTGGTAGCAGTGCAACGCGGCGTCGTAGAACTCGCGGACCTTGCCCTCGTCGATCATCGTTCCTCTGTCCTGGCGCACGCTATCAGGCGCTCGGAGGTGGTGGAAGAGCCCCCGACGTCCCCGCCGGGATCATCCGGTCGGGGCCTGGTGCTTGCGCTGCGGCACCAGCGCTCCCCCGAGGGGCGCCTCGATCACCGCGATCCCCAGAGTGCCTACCTCGCCCGACGGGACCGGAGCGTGATGGATACGGGTTCCGAGCGTTGGTGAGCTTGGGCGCAGGTTCGAGGAGGCGTTCACGCGTGCACGCGTATATCATCGTGGCTTTCGGGGAGCGATCGAGCAGCCGCAACATGGCCGGTCCGATCACCCAGCTGCTGCGCGCTCTCCTGCCCCGGGTTCCTGGAGCGCGTCGCCCGCGAGCCCCAGGAGCTGGATGGCAACCACCGCACGCGGGCGATCTCAGCAGGGCCGGACGCTGGCGAGCAGCGAGGCTCCGGCGGCCTTGCGCCCGCCGTCTCGCTGGCGGCCTGCCAAGGGGCGCGTACCCTCGTCGATCATGACCCCGCAAGAAGAGCTCGCGCTCCTGCTGCGTCCGGCGGCTGGAGGCCTCTACCTCGTCTCGACCGGGCGCGCGCAGCAGCTCGAGGTCCAGCGGCGGCTCTACGGCGCCGCGACCCAGGACGAGGTCCTCGCCCGGTTCCGCGCGTCGCTCGACCTGATCGCCGGCGCGCGCGCGATCTTGCTCGGCATCCCCTCCGACGTCGGCGCGGGGCTCCTCCGCGGCTCCAACATGGGCCCGCAGGCGATCCGGACCGCGCTCCTCGACGCCCACCCGGACTTCCCCGAGCGGGCGCGCGACGTCGGCCTCGTCGACATCGGCGACGTGTTCGTCGTCCCGCAGCTCCTGCACGACGACATGCTCTCGGAGGCCCAGAAGGCCTCCTCGCGCCGCGCCCTCTACCCCGGCGTGCCCGAGCCGGAGGCGTCCCGGCTGCCGGTCTCCCCGCTCTCGATCGCCGAGCGCGCGCTGGATCTCGTCTTCTCGATCAACCCCGGCGTCGCGCCGATCGTGCTCGGCGGCGATCACTCCACGGCCCTGCCGGTCGCGCGCGCGCTCGCCCGCGTGCGGAGCGCGCAGCAGCGGCCGTGGGGCATCGTGCAGCCCGACGCGCACACCGACCTCCTCGAGGAGCGGCTCGGGGTCGCGTACTGCTTCGCCACCTGGTCGTACCACGCGAACGAGCTGGTCGGTCGTGGCGGCCGGCTGACCCAGGTGGGGGTCCGCGCCTCGCAGAGGCCGCGCGAGCACTGGGAGAGCCGCTACGGCGTGCGGCAGTTCTGGGCGGCCGAGTGCCGCGCCGATCCCGCGGCGGCGCTCGACGCCATCGTCGCCCACGTGAAGAGCACCGGCGTCGAGGGCGTGTACTTCTCGAACGACATCGACGGCACGGACGCCGCGTACGCCGACGCCACCGGGACCCCGGAGCCGGACGGCCTCACGCCCGACTTCGTTGTCGCGCTGATCCGCCGCCTCGGCCGCGAGGTCGGCCTGATCGGCGGCGACGTCATGGAGGTCGCGCCGGCGCTCCAGCCCACGCCGGAGAGCTCGGCGCGCACGCTCGCGCTCGCGGTGCGCTACCTGCGCGAGACGATCGAGGCCACGCTCGGCCGCGCGCTCGCCTGACGCTCGAGGAGACGCTCGGGGCGGGGCGAGGCGCTCCGGGCTCGGCGCGAGGTGCTCACGGCTCGGACCCCTTCGCCGCGGGCAGGCTGGCGTCCCTGGCCCAGTCGCTCCACGACCCCTCGTAGAGGATCGCGTCCGCGCGGCCGATCGTCGCCAGCGCGAGCAGGTCGTGGCAGGCGGTGACGCCGGAGCCGCAGTAGCAGACCACGGTGGTCGCCTCGAGCGCGCCGATGTCGCGGTAACGCCGCTCGAGCTCCGCGCGCTCGCGGAAAGGCCCGGAAGGCGCGCGGAGGTTCTCCGCGAACGGCGCGGAGCGCGCCCCGGGGATGTGGCCCGGGCGCGCGTCGACGGGCTCTGTCTGCCCCTCGTAGCGCTCGCGGGCGCGCGCATCGAGGATCACCGCCGCGGGATCGCGGCGCAGCCGGTCGACCGCCGCCTTGTCGGCGACCGGCGCGCCCCCGGCGGCGAGCTCCATCCGCGGCGCCTCTGCGACGGCGGGCGCGTCGGTCGAGAGCGGGTGCCCCGCCGCGGCCCACGCCTGGAGCCCGCCGTCGAGCACGCGCCCGCCCGGGTGGCCGAAGTAGCGCAGCAGCCACCAGAGCCGCGCCGCGATGGCGCCGCCCGCGTCGTCGTAGCCGACGACAAGCGTCTCGGGGCCGACCCCGATCCTGGCGAGCGCGCCCGCGAACGCCGCCGCGTCGGGCAGCGGGTGGCGCCCTGGCCCTCCCTGCGCCGGGGCGGAGAGGTCGGCGTCGACGTCGAGGTGCACGGCGCCCGGGATGTGCCCGCGGGCGTACTCCTCGGCGCCGCGGCGGCCGCTGAGGTACCAGCGGCAGTCGACCACGCGGACGCGGGGGTCGGCGGCGTGCGCCGCGAGCCAGGGGACGTCGACGAGCGGGCCTGTGGGCACGGAGAGGGGATCGCGCATGCGAGGGAGGGTAGCAGCGCGCGGCTGTCGACGGATTCCCGGCGCGTGCGGGGCTCGTTGCGGCTCGTCCTCTCCCGGATCGCGTCCTGCTTCTGCCACTCCCCCGGGGCGCCCCACGTCGGCGCGTTCGGCGCCAGCATGCCCCGTCCCTCCATGGTCAGCAGGCCACGCCCCTCTCCCCCTGCCTCCCCCTCCGCGCCTGGCCCGCGCCTCCCCGGCGACGCGACCCTGCTCGGTTCGCACACGCCGACGCGCTCGCCTACAGTCCGCCGTCGCGCGCGATCCGCCCCGAGCCCCACGGGAGGCACCCCTTTGAGCCCCATCCTCTCCCTCTGCGACGGCTACCGACTCGACCTCTCCGACTACGCGCGCACCGGCCTGCGCGTCGGCATCTGGGCCTCGTCCGGCCGGGGCAAGAGCTTCGGCGTCGGGGTGCTCTGCGAGGAGCTGCTCGCGGCCGGCATCCCCGTCGTGGCGATCGACCCCGAGGGCGAGCTCTACACGCTGCGGGAGCGGTTCCGCCTGCTCGTCCTCGGCGGCGCCCACGCGGACCTGCCGCTGCCGTCCGGCGAGCGCGCGGCGGCGCTCGCGCTCGCGCGGGTGCTCGACGAGGGGCTCGGCCTCGTCGTCGACCTCTCCGATCAGCCGACGAACCGCGCCCAGCAGGAGGCCGCGCTCCCGTTCCTCGAGCGGCTCTGGGTCCTCCTGTCCGAGCGCCGCGCGCCCGCGGCCCTCGTGGTCGAGGAGGTGCACATCTTCGCGCCCCAGTCCGGCGCGTCGCTGACCTCGGACATCCTGCACCGCTTCGCCAAGCAGGGCCGCAAGCGCGGCGTCCTCCTCGCCGTCGCCAGCCAGCGCACGCAGGCCGTCTCGAAGGAGCTCATGAGCCAGCTCAACTTCCCGGCGATCGGCGGGTTCGAGATCGAGCGCGACTACGACGCGGTGAAGGCGCTCGTCGACGGCCACACGTTCGAGGAGTTCCGCGCCCTCCCGGCCGGCGAGTTCTTCCTGCCCGCCGCCGGGCGCTTCGCGCGCTGGCGCGCCCGCCACACCGCCCACGGCGGCGACGCCCCGAGCTGGACCGGCGAGGCCGCCGGCCCGCCGCGCGCCGCGGACTCGAAGCTGAGCACGCTGATCGACGAGCTGCGCGAGGCGCTCGCGGACGAGATCGCGGGCGCGAAGGCGCCCGATCCGAGCGCCGCGCTGCGCGCCGAGATCCGCCGCCTCCGTCAGCAGCTCGAGCAGGCCGACGAGGCGCGCAGGGCCGCCGAGGCCGAGGCCGAGCGGCTGCGCGTCGCGCTGCAGGTGGCCGGCGTCGTCAAGGTCGTCATCCAGAGCGAGATCGTGGCGCGCGTCGGCCAGCC
>NZ_JEMA01001102.1 GCF_001589285.1 Sorangium cellulosum
AGGGCAGGGCGGCGCGGGGGGTGCCGGCGGCGCCGGAGGGCAGGGCGGCGGGGACGGCGAGCCGTGCGGCGGCGGAGGCGCCGGCGGCGTGGTCTGCGGCTGACCAGGCACG
Source organism: Sorangium cellulosum (assembly GCF_001589285.1). Classification (GTDB taxonomy): domain Bacteria; phylum Myxococcota_A; class Polyangia; order Polyangiales; family Polyangiaceae; genus Sorangium; species Sorangium cellulosum_G. Next base: position 113 of record NZ_JEMA01001102.1, read on the forward strand.
CCGGGCGACCCTGACGTCGGCGCCGATCGCGGCGCATGGTAAGGGCGAGCCAGGGCCGACCATGATCGCGCTGGACGCCGCCCTCCCGGCGGACGAGAGCGCTGCGCAAGCGGCGGGAAGTGCGCAGGGTGCTATGAGGAGAGGGCTTATGCGTAAGCTTGTCGTCCTGGGGTTCGGGATGGTGCTCGCGGGCTGTGGCTTCAACCCACAGCCCGAGCCTCCGCTCACGGGTATCGGCTGCGTCGACTGCGAGGGGAGCGTCGGCGCGGCCGGGGCAGGCGGGGGAGATACCGCTGGCGGCGCCACTGGAAACGACCCCGGCAGCGAGGCGGGCCCGACCGGCGCCGCGTCCACGGGAGCCGGCAGCACGGGCACCTCCGGCGAGACCAGCCCGGGGGGCACGGGCGGCGCTGGCGGCGCGGGTGACGAGGACGGTGCCGGCGGCGAGGGCGGTGCTGGTGGCGAGGGCGGCGCGGGCGGTGCTGGTGGCGCGGGCGGTGCTGGTGGCGAGGGCGGTGCCGGTGGCGAGGGCGGTGCCGGCGGCGCTGGTGGTGCCGNGGTGCCGGTGGCGAGGGCGGTGCCGGCGGCGCTGGTGGTGCCGGCGGCGCGGGTGGCGCCGGTGGTGTGATCGGAGAAGGCGGCGCGTGACGCGACGGTTGGGCTGAGCGCCCCGGCGATCGCGCCGGCTCAGATCCCCGGGCGCCGTGGCCGCGCGTACTCGTCGAGCATGTTCGCCACGAGCTCGGCGAGCAGGCTGTCCGCCACACGGAGGCGGCGCGACATCTCGCGCGCGATGTTCAGCACGAGGAGGGTGTACGACCTGAGATCGCGCCGGTAGAGCGCGTCGAGGTCGTGCGCGGTGACGCGCATCAGGCGCGACGGGGCGATGGCTCGGACCGTCGCCGAGCGGGGCATGACGTCGAGGATCGACATCTCGCCGAACCAGTCGCTCGACCCCAGGACCGCGACCCGGGCCTCGACGTCGCGCTTGGAGCGCTTGAGCACCTCCATCTCGCCCGCGAGCAGCACGAACATCTCGCGGCCGCTGTCGCCCTCGCGGAAGGCGACCGCCCCGGGCTGCAGCTCGACCAGCTCCAGCGTGTCGGCGAGGCCCTCGAGGACATGGTCGCCCAGGCCGCCGAAGAGGCCGATCTCGCGGAGCTGCGCGACCAGCTCAGGTCTCCGGCTCACTGGGATGCTCCGAGGGCGCCCGCGGCGACCGTCGTGTCGGCCGATCCCACGCCGCCTGCCCGCGACCCGACGCCGCCCACCAACACCGCACCAACATGCTCGCCTTCTCGCATCGCTCCACCTCGCGGCCTCGAGCCGATGGTTCCCGCCGAGAGCGTACGCCGCGACACGAGGACGTCAACGCTCGCCCTCGTGAGATGCGCGCGATGCCCCGCCCGATGTCCGACCGGCGTCGCGCAACCCGACGCGCGCGGCGCGCGCCCCGTGGGATCGGGCGATCGGCGCGCGCGCCGCGACCGCGTCGTGGCCGCTCCGCCGCTGAGCGCGCCGGGCGTGATCACCGCTAGAGATCCTTGGTGAACACGATCCGCGGACGCCCAGGTCCGGCGTAGTCCTCGACCTCGGCCGCCGACCAGCCGACCGCCGCGTGGAAGCGCACCGAGCCCTCGTTGCCCAGGGTCGTGATCGCCTTGAGCTGCCGGCACGCCTCGCGACGACAGTCGTCCTCGAACGCCGCATAGAGCATGCGACCGACCCCGCGACGGCGGTAGTCGGGGTGAATGCCCACGAGGTGCACGTAGCCGACCGCCGCGTCCGGGCACTTGAAGCCGAGGAGGAAGCCGACGAGCAGGCCGTGATCCTCGACGACGCGGGCGAGACGGCCGAGCTCGTAGAAGAAGATGGGGTGCGCGAGGGCGCTGGTCGGGCCCGCCCACCACCGATCGATCTCGCCCACGATCCGGTCGTAGTCGGGCTTCGTCAGCGGCCGTGTCTCCATGCATCACCTCACTCGAGCGGTTCGGAATCGTGCCTCGGATCTGCTGCGGCGGCGCGCAGACACGAGCGCCTCGCGCAGACCATCGCAGCCTAGCAGCCGCGACGGCCTCCCCGTAAGCGCGCTCGTGGATGCCTCGCTAGCCGCCGCGCGTCACGCCTGCTAGCGCTAGCATGTGCGTCACGAAGGAATCATCGTCGCTCCGTCGATCCTGTCCGCTGACTTCGGCCGCCTCGCCGACGAGGTGCGCGCCGCAGAGGCCGCCGGCGCCGACTGGATCCACGTCGACGTGATGGATGGCCGTTTTGTACCGAATATTACGATTGGCCCCCTCGTCGTTCGCGCGGTCCGCGCCGCGACGCGTCTTCCGCTCGACGTCCACCTGATGATCGTGGAGCCAGAGCGCTACGTGGCCGAGTTCGCGGCCGCCGGCGCCGATCGGATCTCGGTCCATGTCGAGGCGTCGCCGCACCTGCACCGGACGCTGCAGCAGATCAGGGACGCGGGCGCGCGGCCCGGCGTCGTGCTGAACCCGCACACGTCGGAGGAGTCGATCCGGCACGTGCTGCCGGATCTCGATCTGGTGCTCGTGATGAGCGTCAACCCGGGGTTCGGCGGGCAGCAGTTCATCCCGGGGTCGCTCGCCAAGCTGCGGAGCCTGCGCCAGGCGATCGATGAGGCGGGCCTGGACATCACGCTCGAGGTCGACGGCGGGATCGCGCCGTCGACGTCCGGGCAGGTGGTCGCCGCCGGCGCGAGGGCGCTCGTCGCCGGCGCGGCGGTGTTCGGCGCGGTGAAGCGGGGGGAGGAGCTGTCGTTCGAGGCGCGCGTGGCGCGGTATGCGGAGGCGATCCGCGCGATCCGCG